>QHNT01000075.1 GCA_003218515.1 Verrucomicrobiota bacterium
AATTATCGAACGAGATTCGTTTAAACAGTCGATAACCCAGCACACGACTCAAAATCGCCAGATCCAGCCGCCAGTTCGCCCGCATCGCATAAAAACTGGCGAGACCACGCGCCTCTTGATCGAACAGCTCCGCGCAGGCCTCCGCGTCGGCGAGCGAAAACAAGCCGATCGGCGCCTTCAACCAGAGCCGCTCAAAATCGCTCGCCAGCAACAGGACGGCGGCGGGACTCAAGGGGCGATTGCCGACCCACGCAAATTCTCCCCGCGCCACTTTCCACAACTGCGGCCAGCGCTTCAGCCAGTCGCCGACCGCGGTGAATTCGTGATAAGTCAAAACATCAACGGCGACGGAAGGTCCGGCTGAGTGAGGACGAACCGCAACCAGCGGGCGCAACGCGCTCTGGCCTCGCAGCCAGGCTTTTATCACAGCATAACAGGCGCAGGGCAGCGTCAATAATGTCGCGACCACCGCCATGGCGCGGCCGAGCCCGTGACCGGCTTTCGCTGTCGCCGCGCGTTGACTCAGTGGAGACAGCAAAAAAGCGTCAGGCACGTACGTGCAGGAACCGGTCTGCCAATTGATCAACGTGCTCCCCGAGGCGAGCGAATGTTTCACCTCCGTCAGCTCGCCGACGTACGTCTCAGGTCCCACGATGCTCTCCGCAATCTCCACATCCGCGGCCAGGACCGTCCCGTTCTCCACGATTGCTGCCGGCCCGACAATCGCTCGCGGGCCGACCAGGACATTTTCCCCGATCCAGCACGGACCGCGTAACTCGGCGTCAGAAGACACTCGGCTGTGCAGTCCAACCCAGACGCCTGGTCTCAGTTTACGCAAGCCCACGCGGTCGGGGGCTGAAGCCGCCTGCGGCAACCAGTGCTGCACGACCGCAAACAACTCGGCATAGCCGAGGAACAGCGGGCGATCAGGCGCACCGGGTAAAAAGTCCATCACCGTCACATCGTCCGGTTCGGCGGGCCAGTCGGCGGCCGCCGCGGAGCGATATTTGGCGCGCGCCTCGACTGGTTTCAGTTCGGCATCTTCCGTCACTACTTCCACTTTCAACTCCCAGCGCACGCCATCGCCGAGCCACGCGCGCACCTGATCCGGCCGGTCGGACACCAGGAGGTAAACATGGCGAACGCCGCGGTCCACGAGATGGTCCAACCAGTAATCCAGCAAAGTCTTGCCGAGGATAGGCGCCAGCGCCAGCGGAGCGCTTTGCGCCAGCGCGCTGACGGCTGGCCGTTCACCCGGACAAATCAATACCGCCTTCATCTCAATATGCCCCTCTTCCTGACAACACGGCCGGAATCGTCCGCAGCAGGATTTTAACATCACCCCAGAACGTCCGGCTTTCGATGTATTGCACGTCGAGTCGCACCTGGCCGGAGAAATCGATTTCGGCGCGACCGCCGATTTGCCAAAGACACGTGATGCCGGGTGTCGCCATCAGCCGTCGCCGTTCCGCCGCCGAATACATCGCCACTTCGCGCGGCACCGGCGGTCTTGGTCCGACCAGCGACATGTCGCCGTTCAACACATTGATCAACTGGGGCAGTTCGTCGAACGACAGACGGCGCAGCCATTTGCCGACGCAGGTGATGCGCGGGTCGTTCTTCATTTTGAACGTGACGCCTTCGCGATGTTCGTTATGCGCCAGCAGCTCCTGCAACCGCTGCTCCGCCTCGAGATACATCGAGCGGAATTTGAACATTTTGAAATGCCGTCCCCATTTGCCGACCCGCGTCTGTACAAAAAACACCGGACCGCCGTCCTCCAGTTTGATCAGCAACGCGATCAATAGAAACAGCGGGCTCAACAAGAGCAACAGAATGAAGGTGGCGGCCGCATCGAAGGCGCGCTTGGCCCGCCGCGTCCCGGCCGTCAGACAGCGCCAGACAACGCGCTTCAGCCAAACGTAGCCATTCAACCGCCAACGTCCGAGCGGTGATTGGAGGGCTAAAAAACGCTCCATCAACAGCGTATCCATTTGTGTGGTGCTCATGCTTTTCTTCCGGAATTCTTTAGTGTTCGCAACAGATCGGTCAGTTGACGTACTCGATCCGGAGCCGGTGGGCCTTCCACCACGACATGCGCCCAACGCCTCTGCGGAGCGACATACCGCTCGTGCATCGGCGCCACCGTCTCCCAAAATTGTTTCCGCACCGACTCCCGGCTCCGCCCACGCTCGGCAGCATCGCGCGCCAGACGGCGGGCCAGCCTCATCCGTACCGAGCAATCGATGAAAATCCGCAATGCGAAGAGCGAGCGCACCGAGGGACGCAGCAGCAGCCAGAGTCCTTCGACAATGTTCAAAGGTTTGGGATGAAAGGTTTGTCGTCCGGGCAGCCGGGTGTGAGTCGTAAAATCGTAGCGCGGCACGGGAATGGAACGCCCGGCCCGGCACGCTTTCAGCGATTTCTCAAACAACGGCCAGTCAATGGCGCGGGGATGATCGTAATTTATTTTCTGGCGTTGGCTCGGCGACAGGTGAGAGCGATCGCGATAAAAGTCATCCAGCGACAGCCGCCCCACACCGTTGCCCACGGCCGTTTGCAGATGGTCCGCCAGCCAGGTTTTCCCGGCCCCGCTACCGCCCACGACAGCCACCAGAGGATTTGCCGTTCGAGGTTTCATACGTTTACGCTGCGTTGCGCCTCGAGAACAACCCGCGCGAACAGGTCTTCGAGACCGGTGATGTATTTCGAGAAATCGTAATGCTCCGAGACCAGTTGCAGTCCGCGCTCGCCCATTTGCCGGGCGACGGTTTTGTTCCGCAGTAACTCCTCCACTCGGGCGGCGTACGTCGCCCGGTCCATCCACGGCACCAGGTAGCCGTTGTGCCCGTCGAGCAACCACTCCCGGATGCCGCCCGCGTCGAACGCGACCACCGGCAGGCCGTATCGCATCGCCTCAATCCCCGCCATCCCGAACGGTTCCGGCCAGACCGAACTCATCACCACGAGGCTGCACTCGCGAAAATAATTCTTCACTTCTTCCGCCGGGACATAGCCGTGGAAACGCACGCGACCGGCCAGCCCCAGCTTCCGGCTCAACTGTTCGCAGAATGGCCGGTGGTTGCCATCGCCAAGAATGACGCATTCGAACGGCGCGCCAACGCGGGCCAGCGACTCCAGCAACACATCCACCCCTTTGCCGCGAACGATTTGACCGGCATAGAGGATGAGGTTCCGGTCGCTGAACGAACTGCGCGACGCCGGTTCCGCCTCGGGAGGAACAGGGACGTGCAGTTCAATTTTCTCCGCCCCAAAGCCGTTGTGAATCAGTTCTGCCCGCAAGTAGTGGGAGTTGACGATGAGTCGATGAAACTGCCGGTTGAACTCGAGTTCCTTTTTCTTCGCCGTGTAGCTGGCCCATTTCACGGGGAAGATGCCGTCGCGGTTGCGGGCGATGACCGCGGCGCACGGAAAGATACAGAAAGGCGAAACAGCTCGGGTGCAGATCCGGCGCGTGAAATAAAAATATTTGTAGCTGCGCATGCAGCAGAGATCGTGGTCGTGCACCATCCGCACCAGCGGCACGCCGGCGGAAGTCAGCGCTTCCAGGCCGTCGAGGTCGGCGAGTTTGTGCACGTAGGCCAGGTCAGGCTGAAAACCCTCCAGCGCGGCGTTGACCGCACCGGAGCTGTTCCCTGGAGCCAGGGGAAAACGATGGGTGAAAGTTTCCTCCCAGGCCGATTCTCCGCGGCGCGTACCCGCCCCGTGGAGAATGCCCACGACATGCCCGCGGCGCTTCAGTTCCCTGGCAGTTGCGAGCACATTGGCTTCGGCTCCGGCCAAGGCCCCAAAACGTTCATGCACAAAAAGCATTCGCATATTCGCGGCCACTCGTTCGGACACTTAAGTTGCTTCCTTAACCCCTCTGCGATTCATCTCCCTTCGGTTCTTTCACCGGAGCCGGAGCCCTCGCAGATTCAACCGTCACCAAGCTGTCACAACGCGGGCGGGCTTTGAAGTGGGTCTAATGCTAAAACGGAGATGGGGAAGATACCCCAATTGGCGGGGGGACGTTGCGTAGCGCCGGGTTGCCGAACCTCCGGGGGAATCGGCCCTGTTTACTCCACCAACTGATTTTTGATGGCATAATGCGTCAGTTCGGCGTTGCTTGTCATGCCCGTCTTTTCAAGAATTCGCGTGCGATAGGTGCTGACTGTTTTTACGCTTAAGGAAAGCTCCTCCGCGATCTGACTGACGGTCTTGCCCGACGCGATCATCCGCAACACCACGAACTCACGATCCGACAATCGTTCGTGTGGCGCCTTGGGCGTGTCGATGGCCAGATACGAAGCCATTTTTTCCGCGAGCGACGGGCTGACGTAGCGTCCGCCGGCCAGCACCTTTTTAATCGCACCGACGAGTTCCTCCGGCGCGCTTTCTTTGGTCATGTAGCCCGACGCGCCGGACTTTAACACGCGCACGGCAAATTGATCCTCCGGGTGCATGCTCAACACCAGCACCGGTAATTTTGGTTTTTCCTCTCTGATTTCCTTCAACGCCTCCAGACCGCTGCGGCCCGGCATGGTGATGTCGAGCACCACGGCGTCCCAGTTTTCCTTGCGCAGGCGGTCGAGCGCTTCGCGGGCGTTGGCAGCCTCGCCGAAGTGAGCCTGCTTGAACTCATCAGCCAGAATCTGCTTCAGTCCCCGGCGCACCACGGCGTGGTCGTCTGCGATGAGGATTCGCATGGTCAGGTTTCCCTGGTTGCTCCCGGTCGGACCAGCGGGATGCGCAAGCCGACGGTCGTTCCTTTGCCGCGGTGGCCAACAATAGTGACCTCGCCGTCGAGCATGGTGGCCCGTTCGCGCATGCCGAGCAAGCCGAGCGATTTCGCGCCGGAAAGGTCGCGCGCCGTCATGCCTTTGCCGTTGTCCTGCACTTCCAGGAGGAGTTTCCCGTGGCTGGCCTCCAGCTTGATTTTCACCCGCGAGGCATTGGCGTGCCGCGCGATGTTGGTGAGCGTCTCCTGAAAAATTCGGAACACGGCAGTGGCGCGTTCCTGACTCAAAGCTATGTCGCTTAAATTGGAAGCGAACTCGCATTTGATGCCGGTCCGCTTTTGAAAATCGTGGATTTGCCATTCAATGGCCGCTTCCAGGCCGAGGTCATCGAGCACGCCTGGCCGCAATTCGGTGGCGATTTTGCGGACGGTGCTGATGATTTGGTCCACGACTTCCGGGATTTCCCTGGTCTTTTGCCGGAGGAAACGCAGCGCGGGAAATTGGCCGGCTTCAGCGAATTTTTTGTCAAGCCAGGCGAGCTCCATCTTCAAACCTGTCAGCGCCTGGCCCAATTCGTCGTGCACCTCGCGAGCGATGCGCGTCCGTTCCTCTTCGCGCACGGATTGCAGATAGGCCGCCAGCGCGCGCAACTGTTCGCGCGAATCGCGCAATTGTTTTTCGGCCTGCTTGAGTCCGGTGATATCGCGCGTGACTTGCGCGAATCCGAGCAAACTGCCCTGGTCGTCGCGCAGCGCGGTGATAATGACGTTGGCCTGAAAACGGGAACCGTCTTTGCGCACACGCCAGCCTTCGTCCTCCGCGCGGCCTTGAAGTTTGGCCAGCTCCAGGTTTTGGTCCGGCTTGCCCCGTCTGACATCCGGCGCGGTAGAGAAGCGGGCCAGATGCGCGCCAAGGATGTCGTCCGGCCGATAGCCGAGCAGGCGCTCGGCACCGGCGTTCCAACTGGTCACGTGTCCGGCTGGATCGAGCATGAAAATCGCATAGTCCTGCACCCCTTCCACGAGCAAGCGGAAGCGTTCCTCGCTCTCCTGCAGGGCCTGTTGAGCGCGCTGGCGTTCGCTGACGTCACGGAAGGTCAGCACAACGCCGGTGATGTTCCCGGCGATGTCCCGGATTGGCGCGGCGCTGTCGTCGATGGGTGTCTCGGCGCCGGTGCGGGAGACCAGGACGGCGCGATTGGACAGGCCGACAACGACGCCTTCACGTAAGGCCTCAGCTATCAGGCTTTCGATTCTCTCTCGCGTTTCGGCGCTGACGGTCTGATACACCTCGGTCAGCGGTTTTCCGGCAGCATCGGCGGACTTCCAACCGGTCAGTTTTTCGGCCATGGGGTTCATCAGCGTGATCCGGCCCTGGGTATCCGTGACCATCACAGCATCGCCGATGCTCTTGATGGTGGTGGCGAACCAACGTTCAATGCGGCGGAGCCGACGCTCCATTTTGTGTTTGTAGAGTGCGATCTCGATGGTGGAGTAGAGGCGCTTCTCTTCGATTGGTTTGAGCAGGTAGCCAAGCGGCTCGGTTGCCTTGGCCCGCTCCAGCGTCGCGTCGTCAGCCTCGCCCGTGAGATAAATCACGGGCAAACTGAAGCGTTCGCGGAGTACGCGCGCGGTTTCGATGCCGTCCATCTCTCCTTTGAGCCGGATATCCATGAGCACCAGGTCCGGCCTCGCCAGGGCCGCTCCGGCCAGCGCTTCTTCTCCAGAGTGAGCAACGGCGGGGACCTCGTAGCCGAGAGTTCTCAATCGCTCTTGAATGTCTTCGGCGAGGAGGCTCTCGTCCTCCACCACAAGGATGCGTGCCTTTTCCATACGCCGCGCTGTTTGGCTCCAGTCATGTGGCGAACAGGCCGTACCAGCGTGTTCTCTTATTTTTTCGAGCCTTCGCCTGGCCGGTGGATCGGAATGTGCACGCCCACCGTGGTGCCTTTGCCCTGCCGGCCAATGATATTGACTTCTCCGTCGAGCATGGTCGCTCGTTCTCTCATGCCGAGCAATCCGAGCGACCGGGTGCCCGACAGTTCGCGCCCGGTCATGCCGCGCCCGTTATCCTGCACTTCGAGGATAAGTTTGTCGCCTTCCTCCCTCAAGTGAATATCCACCTGGGTCGCCTCGGCGTGACGGACAACGTTGGTGAGTGTTTCCTGAAAGATGCGGAAGACCGCCGTCGCCCGATCCGGGCCGAGGTCAACATTCTTCAGGCCGCAACTGTACTGGCACTTGATGCCGGTCCGTTTTTCAAACTCCTGGATTTGCCATTCGATGGCCGCCTCCAGTCCCAGGTCGTCCAGCACCGGCGGGCGCAGTTCGGTGGCGATTTTACGCACGGTCGCAATGATGGAGTCCACCCGCACAGGTAATTCCTCCAACTTTTCCTCGAATTGCTGGAGATCCTCCGTGCTGCTGACTTCAGCCACTTTCTTTTCCAGCAAGGCGAGGTCCATTTTCAATCCGGTCAGGCCCTGGCCCAGCTCATCGTGCACTTCGCGGGCAATGCGCGTGCGTTCCTCTTCGCGCACCGATTGCAAATACGCAGCCAGGGCGCGCAACTGTTCGCGCGAATCATGCAACTGTTTTTCGGCCCGCCTGCGTTCGGTGATGTCGCGCACGAAACCCGTGAACATCGGCGGGCCATCTAGGCTGACCTTGGTGATCGCCAATTCCACCGGAAATTCCTTGCCGTCGGCGCGCATGGCCATTATCTCGACCCGTTTGCCCAGCATCGTAGCCTGGCCGCCAGCGAGGAAGCGCTCCAGGCCGCGGCGATGTTTTTCCCGCAGCGAGGGCGGAACGATGACCTCAGCCAGTTCATTGCCCATGACTTCGGCTCGGGCGCGGCCAAATATTTTTTCCGCGGCCGGGTTGAATTCGGTGATGCGCCCACGGTCGTTGATGGTGATGATGGCGTCCAGTGCTGAATCCAGAATCGAGCCTTTGCGCGCCTCGCTTTCCCGCAGTGATTGCTCGGCTTCTTTGCGTGTCGTAATGTCTTCCAGGCTCCCCTCGTAGCAAATCACCTTGTCCTGGTCGTTCCGTATGACACGCGCATTGACCTCGGCCCAGATGATTTTTCCGTCGCGGCGATAAAATTGCGTCTCGAACAGGCGGATGATCCCCGACAGTTTGAGCGCGTTCAGCAGTCTGTGCCGCTCCTCGGCATTGGCGAAGAAATTCAACGCCTTGACTGCCGACAGTGATTCCCGGTCCGGATAGCCCAACATTTCCATCAGGGCAGGGTTGGCATCCACGATTGTGCCGTCGGGACCAAACCGGAAAAGTCCCACCGGCACGTCATCGAACAGGTTTTGGTAACGCCGCTCCGCCTCGTGCAGGGTTTTCCGTTGTTTCGCCCGCTCCAAGGCCATGTGCACGGCGGAGGCCAGGCGTACGTAATGTTTGGGTGACTTGAGGACGTAATCGTCCAGCCCGGCTTTCATCGCTTGCACTGCGATTTCCTCGTTGCCGCTGCCGGTGAACATGATGACTGGACATTCCGGCCAGCGCCCTTTCACGGCGAGCACTATCGTGAGTCCATCGGTCCAGCGTAACTGGTAGTCCGTCACCACCAGATCCCAGCGGCTGGCTCCGATGGCTTGCGACAACTCACGGGCGTTAATGACCTGCTGGAACTGGCAGTTTGGAAATTCACGGGCGATTTCACGCCGTACCAGCGCACGGTCGTCCGGGTTGTCGTCCACGATCAGGATGTTCAAAACGTCGTCCACGGTCATGCGGCGGTGCACTGGACCTGCGAGGCCAGTCCCGTCGGGTTGGGGTCGGCCGGCAGGTCCGGGTTCTGATTCAGCGTCAGCCAGTAAGCGTCCAGCGTTTTGACGAGTTGCATCAACGTGTCAAAATCCCCTGGCTTGACCAGGTAGGAATTGGCGCCCAGGTCATAGGCCCGATTGATGTCGGTGATCAGACTGGAAGAGCTCAGCACGACGACAATCAATGGTTTGAGGCCCGGTTGTTGCCGCAGCCATTCCAGGACTTCAAAGCCGTTTTTTCGAGGCATTTTCAGGTCCAGCAGCATCAACGCGGGCGAGGGATACCGCGTTGCGTCGCTGAACTGGCCTTGATGGCTCAGGTAATCAATCGCCTCCTGGCCGTCGCACGCCACATGCAACGGGTTTTTCAAACCGGCCTTCTGAAAGGCCCGTTGCATCAGGAAGACTTCGTTCGCATCATCTTCCGCCAGCAAAATGGTAAACGATGTATTCATCAGGTTTCCTCCGCCGCTGCCAATCCAGCGCCGGTGTCAGGACCAAGCGCACGCCGCGGCGTTCGAGCCGCCGACGCCATTTTACGGCTCCGGCAAACGCCGATTCATTTCCCGCCCACAGATTCTGCGAATTTGAGCTCACACAGCCAGCTGTTGAAAATTCGTTTACGTCCTTTATAAGATTACAATTTGCCTTCTGACGATGGCAGTGGGTAAAGACCTGAACTTCGCTGGGGCAGCCACCCCCCTTTGAAATAATCCGTTGTAGGATTCCCGGCCCTGATTTTCCCCTTGACAATCTGAGCGCGGCCAAGCGTCAAGAGTCGCAGACTTGGAAAGCATGCAATCAAAAGTCTAATCCTTCAGTTTTTACAATGATTGTCGAGGTTGTCTATGGGGTAAAACCCTACCTTTAGTATGCGGTCATTGCCCTATTCCCCTGGGTAGGGTTCACTCTATACTGCTGTACGTGGAAATGGAACCCAAAAACTCAGGTAAGCAGGAGGTGGTCATGAAGGCAGCCATGAAACGCAAAGAGAACAAAGCTCAACTCACCGACGGTCGCGCGCCCGAAACCAGCGCCGCGCTGTTGCGCGAACTGGTGGCCCACTTGCGCCAGAACCGCACCCAGCTCCGGGAAGAGTGGGCCCGCCGCATCACCGACGCCGAGCTGCTCACCGCGATGAGCAAGGAGGAAATTTTCTCCGAAGCGACGTCGGTGTACGACAACTATGTGGAAGTGCTCGAGACCGGCAGTGTCGAAGCGCTCCAGGCGTACGCGCGCAGCCTGTCCGAGCGAATCATTCCGCGCGGCGTCGAAACGCACGAAGTCGTCGGCATCGTGCTGCTGCTGCGCGACGTGCTCGCTCGTTCTCTGTTCAAAAAATATCAGGCCGATTTCGAGTTGCTCAACCGCGTGCTGGACGCCTACGAGCCGGCTGCCAACCGCATCGCCAACACCGTTGCGGTGAGCTTCGTGCAGGAACGCGAACGCATCATTCGCCAGCAACAGGAAGCGATCCGCGAACTTTCCACGCCGGTGCTCCAGGTTCGCGAGCGTTTGCTGATTTTGCCCATCATCGGCGTCATTGACGCTCAGCGCGCGCGCCAGTTGACCGAACAACTGCTGCGAGGTATCCGTCAGAACCGCGCCAAAGTGGTGGTCATCGATATTACGGGTGTGCCCACCATTGACTCGACGGTGGCCAATCACCTGGTGCAAACGGTCGAAGCGTCGCGGCTCATGGGCGCCAGCGTCATCATCACCGGTTTGTCGTCCGAAATCGCTCAGACGCTCGTCACCATCGGCGTGGATTTGAGCAAGATGAATGCGGTCGGCGACCTGCAAGGGGGCATCGAGGAGGCCGAACGTCAGCTCGGCTACACGGTCAACATCACCGGCGAACAGAGCCTGTCGGAACCGCCGGTATAACTGCGTGCACTTATGCATGTTCCCATTCTCAAACAAGGCGATTACCTGATCGCCACCATCCAATCGGTGCTATCAGACGCTGATCTGTTGCAACTGCGGGATGATCTGGCTGATCGCGTCGGCCAGTTCCGTTCCCGTGGTGTCATCATTGATGTCACCGTCCTCGACGTCATCGATTCCTTTGCCACCCGCACCCTGCGCGGCGTTGCGCACATGCTCAAGCTGCGCGGCGCCGAGACCGTCATCGCCGGCATTCAGCCGGACGTGGCGTTTGCAATGGTCCAACTCGGCTTGACGCTGGAAGGCGTGGGCACGGCGCTGGACTTGGAGGAAGGACTGGCCTTTCTCAATGCCAAAACGAAACGCGGCGGCAGCGTGTGGCGCGGGCCGATCCCTCCACGCTCGGCGCCCAAAGCGCCTCTGGATGCCCAGACCAGGAGGGCCAACCGGCGCCGGAAATGAGCACGTTCAACGAGGAACTTTGCGTGCCGATCAAATCGGACTCCGACATCGTCGAGGCCCGTCAGAAAGGACGGGCTTTGGCGATTCAGTTGGGCTTTAGCGGGAGTGACCCTACCGTCATTGCGGCCGCCATTTCCGAAGTGGCGCGCAACATCGTCAATCATGCCACGCGGGGTGAAATCGTTCTTTCCGGAATTCACGAAAGCAGCAGGCTGGGCATCCAGGTGCTGGCCCGCGATGAAGGGCCTGGCATCGCTGACATTGAGCAGGCCATGCAATATGGCTATTCCAGCGGCAAGGGGATGGGTGTCGGGCTGCCCGGCGCCAAGTGGCTGATGGATGAGTTTGACATTAAATCACAAGTCGGCAAAGGGACCAGGGTGACGATGCGAAAATGGGTGCGTTGATATGAGCACTACCCTGTTTTATCGCAAACCGTTCATCGAATGGGGAGTCGCCACCCAGGCGATCCCCGGCCAGAATGTCTCCGGCGATTTGCACCTGGTCAAACCGTTCGGGCATGGGGCGCTGGTGGCGGTTGTGGATGGCCTGGGCCACGGCGACGAAGCCACCGCCGTTGCCAAAACGACCGTCGCCGTGCTGGAGGAAAACCCGGAGCAATCGGTCATCACGCTGGTCAAACGCTGCCACGACGCATTGCGCAAGACGCGCGGCGTGGTGATGACCCTGGCTTCGTTCAATGTGCTCGACAGCACCGTGAGTTGGCTGGGCGTTGGCAACGTCGAGGGCCTGCTGCTCCGCGCGGACAACCTGGCCACACCGAGTTCCGAATACGCCATGCTGCGCGGTGGCGTGGTCGGTTATCAACTGCCGCCCTTGCGCGCCAGTGTCATCGCCATCGGGCCGGCCGACCTGATGATTCTTTCCAGCGACGGCATCAGCAGCGGCTTTAACCGGGATTTGAACGCGTCGGACCCGCCGCAACAGATCGCCGACCGCATCATGAGTCTGCACTTCAAAGGGAACGACGACGCCCTGGTGCTCGTCGTGCGTTTCCTCGGAACCCGTCATGAATGATCATCCTTTGCGCGACCTGTCGGAGCAATACACCTGCGCCCTGCAGAATTACCTGAAGACGGAAGGGGAGCAGGCGCTGCACCAGGCCTACGAACTCGGACGCAGGGCCATCACGGACGGGTTGGGGGTGTTGGACATCGCCAAGATTCATCAGCAGGCGTTCATCGCTCTGCTGCTGCCCACCATCGCGTTGGGCAAAAATCAGCGCCAAGTGCAGGCCGTGGAGGATTTTTTCATGGAGGCGCTGTCGCCGTTTGAAGCCCATCACCGCGGTTTCCTCGAAGCCAACATTCGTTTGCGGGAGCTGAATGAAACGTTGGAGCACCGCGCCGCCGAACTCGCCGCCACCAACCGCGAGCTCAGCCACGAAATCACCCGGCGCAAGGCATCCGAGGAAATGTGGAAACGATACGAATCCATCGTCAACACCTCGCGCGAATTCCTGACGCTGATCACTTCCAACTATCGCTACGAAGCCGTCAACGATGCCTATTGCGAAGGACATGTCAAACGCCGGGAGGAGATTCTCGGCTCAACGGTGAAGGAGATTTGGGGCGAGGCCACTTTCGCAAGGATCATTAAGGGCCATCTCGACCATTGCTTCAAAGGCGAAGAAGTGCATTACCAGGCCTGGTTTGAAATGCCCAGGCTGGGTCGGCGATATTTTGATGTGAGTTATTATCCCTATCATCAGAAGTCGGCGGTCACGCACGCCATTGTCGTAACCCGCGACGTGACCGAACGTTGGCTGGCCGAGCGGGCGTTGCGCCAAAGTGAAGAACAGTTCCGCACGCTGATGCAATCGGCCATCGACGCGATCATCCTTTCGGACAGCGACGGCCACGTTATCGCGTGCAATCAGGCTGCACGCACGATGTTCGGCCGGGCGATGGAAGAGGTCGTGGGCCATCCCGTCAGCCTGCTGGTGCCGGAACGTTACCGGCGCGCTCACGATGCCGGCATGAAACGCGTCGGGCGAGGCGAACCGCCGCACCTCGTCGGCAAGACCGTGGAGATGCACGGTCTCAGGAGAGACGGCAGTGAATTTCCTCTGGAACTTTCACTTGCGTCCTGGCAGACCGAGAAGGGAAGATTCTTCTGCGGGATCATCCGCGACATTACCGAGCGCAAACGGGCCGAGGAGGAAATTCGCCTGCTTCAAACCATCGCCCTCTCCGTCAGCAGCGCGGAGGATTTGCACGCGGCGTTGCGGGCGGTGTTGACCAAGGTGTGCGAATCCACCGGATGGGTGGTTGGACAAGCCTGGATTCCCCGTCCGGACGGACCGTGTATGGAATGCAGCCCCGCCTGGCACAGCAGCATCTCCGGCGTCAAAGAATTCCGCAAAGCGAGTCAGGGCTTCACATTTCTCCCGAACATTGGGCTGCCGGGCCGGGCCTGGACCGCCAAACGGCCTGTCTGGATTCCGGACGTGACTCAAGACGACAATTTTACGCGAGCGCGCTTCGCTCAGAAAGCCGGACTGAAAGCGGGCCTGGCCATGCCCATTCTGGCGGCCGATGAGGTGGTGGCGGTCATAGAATTTTTTGGACGCGAACCGCAACCGGAAGACGAGCGGCTCGTTCGACTCGTTTCGGCCGTGGCGGATCAAGTTGGCATTGTGATTCAACGCCGGCGCATCCAGGCGCAATTCGATCGGTTTTTCGCCCTTTCCGGCGACTTGCTCTGCGTGGCGGGCTTCGACGGTCGCTTGCAGCGGGCTAATCCAGCGTGGAAAAAAATCCTCGGTTACGCGGCGGAACAACTCCTGGCCAGGTCTTATCTTGATCTGGTGCATCCGGATGACCGCGAAGGCGCGGCGGCTGAATTCGAGCGATTGAAAACCGGTTCCACCATCGTTTCCTATGAATTCCGCGCCCGCGCCAAGGACGGGTCCTACCGATGGATCCAGTGGACAGCGACGCCGGCGCCGAACGAACTCGTCATTTACGCCATCGGCCGCGACACTACTGAACGCAAACGGGCCGAGCAAGCGCTTCGTAGCAGCGAGGAGCATTATCGGGAATTGTTCAATGAGGCCAAAGCGATGCAGGAAAGACTGCGCGAGCTTTCGAGCAGAATCCTGCATGCGCATGAAGAAGAACGCAAACGCATCAGCCGCGAACTGCACGACGAAGTGGGGCAGGCGCTCACAGCCATCAGCGTAAGCTTGCAGGTGCTGAGACAGAAAGCGGCCAAAGTCGGCAAGGGCCTTGACGCGACCGTCTCGGAAACGCAACGTCTTCTGGAACAGACGATGTACAACGTGCATCGGTTCTCTTATGAGTTGCGCCCGGCCATGCTCGACGATCTGGGGTTGGTAATTGCGCTGCGCTGGTATATCAGGGCTTTCGCGAAACGCACCGGCATCAAACTTAATTTTCGCGCGGATTCCGCCGTGGAACAACTGGCCAGCGAGCCGAAGACGGTGATTTATCGCATCGTCCAGGAAAGCCTGACGAACGTTTACAAGTATGCCGCTGCCTGCCGGGTCGAAGTCATCATCCGCCAGACAAACGACGGCATTCGGGTGACGGTCAAGGATGACGGCAAAGGATTTCAACCGGACCAGTTGGAAATGAGTTTGAAGGACAAAAGCGGACTCGGCCTCATGGGCATGCAGGAGCGGCTGCGGCTGGTCAACGGCCAGTTTGCCGTAAAGTCAGCACCCGGCAAGGGAACGACTATTCAAGCGCTGATCCCCTCCAGACCCCAGAAACGATAAAATCCGCTCAAACCAAACAACCGTGACCTGACCTATGCAAAAAATAACTGTGCTATTAGCGGACGATCACACGGTGGTCCGCCAGGGCCTCCGCTCCCTATTGGAAGCCGAGGAAGACATGAGCGTCGTCGGCGAAGCTGAAAACGGCCGGCAGGCCGTGCAAATGGCCAGACGACTCCAACCCGACGTGGTCGTCATGGACATTGCGATGCCCTCGCTCAACGGGCTCGAGGCCACCCGGCAAATCAGCAAGGAAAGCCACAAATCCAAAGTGCTCATCCTCTCGTCGTACAGCGACGACGAGTACGTGCAGCAATTGACCGACGCCGGCGCTTCCGGTTACCTGGTCAAGCAGACCGCCGCCCAAGACCTGGTGGCAGCCATCCGCGAAGCGAAAAAAGGCAACGCCTTTTTCAGCCCGGCCATTTCCAAACGGCTACTGGAACACTACCGCGCTTCGTTGGGCAAGCCGCCTGGCGAGAAGAAAACATCCAAACTCACTCCGCGCGAACTGGAGGTGCTCCAGTTGATCGCCGAAGGCTACGCCAACAAACAAATCGCCGGCGAACTGTTCATCAGCATCAAAACGGTGGAGAAGCACCGGCAGCAGCTCATGTACAAGCTGGACATTCACGACGTAGCCGGCCTCACCCGTTACGCCATCGCCAAAGGAATCATCGAAACAGCCAAGGGCCTTGGGGCCCATCGATCGGCGCTCTGATACCTGTGCCGCGTTCAGCTCACGACGATGCAGTAAATCCGCCAGCGGCTTTGGCTGGCGTCTTCGTCCGTCCAGGAAGTCGTCGCGCCCACGGCCTCAATCGGCCCGCTCAAGTCGGACCAATAAGGGTCTGCCAGATCTCCTTTGGAGACGACCAGGTAGGTTTTCCCAGGTACACTCGCCCATGTGATCGTCACGCTGCCGGTCGCGTTTCGCGTTGCCGAAATACTTTTGAGCACTGAGCTCGCGTCGTGGGGGTCCGTGCCAGCCACCGCTTCGTCCGCGTCACTCAACCCGTCGCCGTCGCTGTCCGACCCGATGCTCGAATGCGGCCGCAGTTCGTTGTCCTGAATGGTGACGGTGGCGCTGTTGGGCGAGCCGACATTGTAAGCCGCGTTGGTTGAAATCGTGAGCACAACCGTCTCCTGGCCTTCCAGTTCCTTGTCGTCCACCGGAACGATCACCAGGGCCGCGGAAGCGGCGCGCGCCGGAATAGTCACAAACTCCGGCATGTCGCCTTGCTGGCGGCGGTAATCGTCCCATTTGGTCGCCGTGCCGCTCAACTGGTAATTCACGGTCAAAGGAAATGTCGCATCGCCGGTGCGGGTGAAAGTAAACACGCCCGGTTTGCGACCGCGCTCGAACGCCATGTTCACTGTCGCAACCACCGTTACCGCCGGCAGGCTGTTCGTCGCAAAAAAATTCGTGACCGCAAAAACACGGCGACCGTCCGGCCATTGCGCTTCGACTTCCACCCACTGCGTTCCCATGTTGGACGGTGCGAAGGTGAACGCGCTGTCGAAGGACGGCTCCTGCCCGCGCGCTTCCCAAACAATCCGCGCGTTCGACAAGTCCATACCCGGAACCTGAATCGAGGCAGTCACCGGACTTCCCACGCTCGATTTCGTCGGCAACCCGGAAATGCCGGCCGAAGCCGAACTCCACGATTGCGTTGCGGCCGAGGTCAGGGTGGTCAGGAATGCGAGACTGGCCAGCGCACGCGCCTGGTTCACCGCCACGAATTCCGTGCTGGTGTTGAACGTGTCTGCCCAACGATCGTAGAAAGGATACGGCGCATTCGTCGCGCCATCGGAAGGAAACGTGAGCGCCCCAAGCTCCGAGCCGTAGTTGTTCAGGTATTGAAATCCGGCTTGGATGTTGCCCAGCGGAATCCCCGTCGGCGGCAGGACGCGCCGGTCATTCTGCGCGTATTGATCGACGATCTCCCGCTGCCGTTTCCAACCCAGGCCGGTGAGATAAGTGACGTTCGCGGGATTGCAGCCGCCTTCGTAATTCAGGTTGCTCAGGATCGAATCGAGATAGTCGCGGCGCGGATCGGACGCCAAATCGGGGCGTGGAAAGAGCTGGTAAGCGACGGCGATGTCGAAAGCGCGTTCACTGGAAAAATACCAGCCGGCATCGCGAAACTGCTTGGTTTCGATGGGAAAACTCGTGCCGTAAGAGTTGTTCTGGGCCCGGCGGAGCTGGTCTTCCGCACCCTTGGTCACTTCGTTCTGGCATTTGGTCAGGTAAACCGGATCCAGCTCGTTCAATTTGCGCCGACCCGTTTTCACGGCAAACGCATAACTGCGCGCCGCGCATCCATACCCCGCATACAATCGCCACCAGCCCCATTGAATCGTGGCCGGATTCGACGGATCAAACCATTCCATCAACTTTTGCTGATACGTCGCCTCGCCCGTGGCCAGAAATAATTCGCACGCCGCCCAGGCCAGCTCGTCGTCATGCGTGAATTCATCCCCATAATGCGTGAGCTTTTGATACGCCCCGTCCTTGCCATATTTGGCGATTCCCTTGGTCAGAAAATCCCAGCCGCGTTGCGCCCGGGCCAGATAGTTGGTCGCCGCCTCCGGAAACTGCTTTCTGAACAGCGGCGAGGATCCGCATTGCGCCAGCGCCGCCACCGCGGCCGCTGTCGCCGCCGTGTTCTTCGGCCACACCACCTGCGCATCGCCCCGCTCGGGCAATACGTCGTTCTCATACTCACGGTTCCGCGGATAGACCAAAAAGTAAAAACCCCCGTCGGCGTCCTGCAGCTTCGCCAGAAAATCCGCCTCCCATTTCGCCTCTTCCAGCAAATCGCTCTTCCCATCCCCGCTTTCCGGAATACCCAGATTGTCCAGCTCCCCCACCCCGCCGAACGCGTCCACCGCAAAAACCAGATAATGAATCAGCGCCGCGCTGTTGATCGTGTACTTGCTGTAATCCCCGGCGTCATGGTGGCCCCCGGAGACATCGACTTTTCCCTTGTTCACGAACGGATAGAGTTGGGCCGCCTCGTTCGTCAGCCGCCGCGCCGGTTGCCGCGGATTGTCCGAATTGAGCTGCATGGCATAGTTGGAAATCGTGTTCCAGGTGAACCCGAAGGAGGAGGAGGGCGACGGAACGCTCGCGGCAGCCCGGTGACACGCGTCATGGACAAAGCGCGTGAACGGCAGCGCGTTGTTCGTGCCGCAACGCTGATGATACAACCCCAGCGCATAGGTCCGCGCAAACGCCATCGCCACGCCCTCATCCACCAAAAACGGCAGCGACGCCCCGAGT
>QHNT01000076.1 GCA_003218515.1 Verrucomicrobiota bacterium
GCCTGATAAGGCGTGTATTGAGTGTACCAGCCGGGATTCTCCAGAATGTTGCGCTGAATCACCGGCGGCGTGATGCAATCGTGGTAACCCAGGCCGATGAACGAGCGGAAGACCTGGTTTTTCGCTGCAATGGAACGGAGTTCGTTCAGAATACCGAACTCACTTCGGCCGCCCGGCAGATCGAGCGGGCGCTTGAGCCGCATGCTGGCAGGCACTGCAACGTCAACCAGCGCGTCGAGGCTGGAACGGCCCAGCTCACTGAGCATGTGGCGAGTGTCGTCCGCGCCGGGGCCGATGTGTCGACGAACGAAACGGTCGGGATGCCTCAACAATTCCATCTGTGCGGGAGCGGGCCGCCGGGTTTCAGTGGTCGGGCTTTCTTTCGCCGTTTCCGTCGAGAACATGGAAGGAAAGTAAGTGGCGTCGGCGGCAAAGCAAGCGGGATTTGAGCCTGGCGATAACCCTGGATTGCGTTAGAGTCTGGTTGTGCCGAGCCAACGACAGCGTGCCGTTTTCATTGCCATCGCCGTCCTCGTTGTCGCGTGGATTGCTGCCATCACAGGCTACGTCATTGCGAGGAACTCCAGGATGACCGCAGACAAATTGCGGGCTTATGCGCAGTCCGTGGACTTGAACAAGGTGTCGGGTGACGCGCGGGCGAAAGCAATCCGCGAGCTGGCGGACAAATTGAACCGGCTTTCGCCGGAGGAACGTCGCAAGGCGCGAATGGCGCGCGTCTGGCAACAGTGGTTCGGAGCCATGACGGAAGACGAGAAAGGCACATTCATCGAATTGACCATGCCCACTGGCTTCAGGCAGATGCTTGCTTCGTTTGAAGAGCTGCCACAGGAGAAACGCCGTCGGGCCATTGACGACGCGACGAAGCGGCTCAAGGAAGCGCAGGGAGAAATGAAGGACGCCGGCGAGGCGCCGTCCGACGCCACGACCAACGCGCCGCCGGTCCTCAGCGAAGAGTTGCAGCAAAAGATCACGAAGATCGGCTTGAAGTCGTTTTACAGCGAAAGTTCGGCGCAGACGAAGGCCGAGATGGCGCCGTTGCTGGAGGAGTTGCAACGGACGATGGAAAGCGGGCGGTTGTTTCGAGGCGGTCGTTAAATAAGTTGAATCGTTACAACGTTAAATCGGAACGAGCGCGAGCGATCACGCTGGTGGAGTTACTGGTTGCGCTGGCGATTGTCGGTGTTCTCGCCGGTCTCCTGCTGCCCGTGGTGGGCAAAGCGAAAGAGGCGGGACGGGCGACCGCGTGCCTGAGCAACCTGCGGCAGATTGGCATCGCGTTGCAGCTTTACGTGCAGGACAACAACAATCGTCTGCCGGTGATGCGCGACAAATCATTTGACACGAACGCGCTGCCAACCATCGCGCTGCCCGGTCCGGACGTGGCGCTGTCGAATTACCTCGGCGCGGTGAAGGTGCTGCGTTGTCCGTCGGACCGGAAACGGATTTACGAACAGACCGGTTCGAGCTATGCGTGGAACAGCTTGCTCAACGGCCAGGACGCCGAGCAGCTCAAGGTGTTGAACATGGATTTTGATCCGCACCAGATTCCCGTGTTCTTCGACAAGGAAGCGTTTCACAGCGCGCGCGGTCAGAAGAAGGGCGTCAACTACCTCTACGCCGATGGCCACATTAAAAATCTGCTGGCGATTGAGGGAACGAAATGAATCAAATCGAATCCGCAACGCCGGCAAACCCAGGAGCCCAAAAGTGATTTGTCTCTCTCGTCTTGCCAAGATTTTCGGCCAACGCGTCGCGGTGGACGATCTCACGTTGCACGTGCGCGCTGGTGAGATTTTCGGACTGCTCGGCCATAACGGCGCCGGGAAGAGCACGGCGATTGGCATGATGCTCGGACAGGTCTGGCCCACGCAGGGAGAAGTCCACGTTTGCGGTCACGACGTGACGCGGCGACGCTCATTGGCACTGCAAAGGGTCGGTGCGATTTTTGAAACGCCGGCGTTCTACGATTACCTCAGTGGTTGGCGGAACCTCGAGATCCTGAGCCATTACTCGGCGCCGACGCCGGCGGAGCGAATCCGCGAGGTGATGGAGTGGGTCGGCCTGGCCGGACGCGAGCAATCGAAGGTCAAAACGTATTCACACGGGATGCGGGCGCGACTGGCGTTGGCGCAGGCGCTCCTGCCGCAGCCGGAGTTACTCATCCTGGATGAACCCGGCGACGGACTTGATCCCGAAGGGATCCACGAGATGCGCCAGACGATTCGGCGGCTGCACGGTGAATTGGGCCTCACCATTTTTCTATCATCGCACCTGTTGAACGAGGTCGAGCAACTTTGCACGCGCATCGCCGTGATGAACCAGGGGCGAAAGGTGTTTGAAGGTTCGCTGGCAGAAGTTAAACAGCCGAAAAACTGGGTTCGCCTGCGCGTCAACGATTTCCACCAGGCGGTGAAGTCGCTGCGCGAGGAGAATCTGATCGTGGACGAACGCGACGGCCAATTCGTGGCGCTCGCTTCCGAAGCGGGCACCGACGTGGTCGTCCGGCGTTTGGTGGAGCAGGGGATGGCTGTTTATGAAATCGCGCGACATGAACAAACCCTTGAAGACTTTTATTTGGGACTGATGCGGAATGATTCTGATCGTTGAAGCGTTAGAACGTTGAAACGTTACAACGTTAAATCGTTGAACAGTTGAATCGTTACCGTGGCCGACGGTCACGGCGGAGTTTTAACGATTCAACGTTTTAACGATGTAACGATTTAACGAGGCACAATGTTTTATCTCCAACTGCGCAACGAGCTCTGGAAGCTGTTTGCCAAAAAGCGGACCTACATCGGCTTCCTGATGTTCCTGCTGGCGCAAAACGTCATCATTCTACTCTTTCGATTCACGAACGGCCCGCGCGTGAGCATGATACGAACACTGGAGGGAAACGGCTATCTCGCGCAGCAGTTTATTTCGGCGCTCACAGTGGCGACTTTTATGCTCTTGCCCATCGCCTATTTGCTCTTGCCGCTCTATGTGTCGTTGGTGGGCGGCGATCTGGTCGCGAAGGAAGCCGAAGATGGGACGCTGCGAATGATTTTGTCGCGGCCGGTTTCACGGCTGCGATTGCTGCTGTTGAAATGGCTTGCCGGCGCGTTTTTTTCCCTGGCTCTGGTGCTGGCGTTGGGTTTGTTCGGGGTCGTGTTTGCGTCGTTCTGGTTTCCGTGGAAAGGATTGTTCGTGTTTATTCCGGGTGAGCTGTTCAGCGTATTCGACGCGGCGGGAGGACTGCAACATTACGTCGTGGCGCATCTGATGATGGCCACGAAAGCGGTCACGGTGATGGGACTGGCCTTCATGTTTTCCTGTTTCAACGTCAAGCCCGCTGCCGCGACAATCCTGGCGCTCTCGTTTGTTTTTGTGAACTTCATCATGCAGAACATTCCCTACTTCCACGACCTGCAGCACTGGTTTCTCACGTATCACCTGAACATCTGGCAATTCATGTTCGCGCAACCCATCCCGTGGTGGAAGATAGGTGAGTCACTCAGCATTTTGCTCGGCTTCAATCTCACCTTCCTGGTTATCGGCCTGACGGTGTTTCAGGTGCGCGACATCAAGTCGTGACCCAACCGCTGCGCCGGCGTCACAAGGTGACGCCGCGGAATACCTCGCCTCCGCCTCCTCACGTCGGCGGCAACTACGGAGCGAGGGCGGCCAGCGGGGATGTTTGGCCGGCTTTTTTGACGTGCCTTTTGGCAGGCGTTCCAACTAACCGCCGACACTGGCCATTTGTTCGTTGGTGGCGACGTTGACGATCTGGAACTGCTCGGCGTGGAACGCCGGATCAGCGCGGAAGGAGAGTTTGCCGAAATAGCGCTTCTCCAGTTCGATGAGCAGCTTCTCGTCTTCAGTGCGGAGGCGCTCCAGCACCGTTGGATTCACGACGATGCGGAGCTGGAAGTCCGATTCATCCCGCTGGCGTCGCTTGAGGATCTCCGCGAGCTTGCGCTGAATCTCCACGCTCATGGTGAGGGCGCTCTTCACTTTGCCGCGGCCTTTGCAGTACAGGCAATCGTCATAGACGGCGGCCCGCACGCTCTCGGTGTGGCGTTGGCGTGTCATTTCCATCAAACCGAGTTGTGAAATCGGCAGGATGTGCGTCTTGGCGCGGTCGCGCTTTAATCCTTCCTTCACCCGCTGATAAACCTGCTGCTGGTCGCGGCGCGATTTCATGTCGATAAAGTCGAGCACAATGAGGCCGCCCATGTTGCGCAGTCGCAGTTGCCGGCAGATTTCGTCGGCTGCTTCGAGGTTGACCTTGAGGATGGTGGATTCCTGGTCTTTGCCGCTTTTGTGTCGGCCGGTGTTGACGTCGATGGCGACGAGCGCCTCGGTTTCGTCGATGACGATGTAGCCGCCGCTCTTCAAATGCACCTGGCGCGCGAAGGCGCCTTCCAACTGCCTGGTGATGTTGAAGCGATCGAAGACCGGCTGGGAATCCACGTAGAGCTTGACCTTGGAAATAGAACGCTGGGAGATGCGTCCGATCATTTCGCGGATGCGATCGTATTGCCGCGGGCTGTCGATGACAATGCGCTCAACATCTTCGGTGAGGAAATCGCGCACCGTGCGCTCAACCAGGTCCGGCTCCTGAAAGACGCAGGTGGCCAGCGGCTGTTTGTTGATTTTTTCCTGAATCTGCTTCCATTCGTCGATCAGCAAGGCGAGGTCGCGGACGAAGTAACGTTTTTGCTGGCCTTCGCCCACGGTGCGAATGATGACGCCCATGCCTTCGGGAATGTTGAGTTCCCGCAGGATTTTTTTCAGGCGCAGGCGTTCCTCATGATTGTCGATTTTGCGCGAGATGCCGCTTTGATCGGAATTCGGCAGCAACACCAGGTAACGCCCGGGCAAAGCCAGGTTGGTCGTCACGCGCGGGCCTTTGGTGCCGATGGGACCTTTGGTCACCTGCACAATGATGTCGCTGCCCGGCGGATAGAGACGGGGGATGTCCCGTTGCGTGATGCGGGGTTTGTCGCGCTTGCGGCCTTCGCGTTCGACTATTTCGACGCTGCTGTCGAAGTTGCTGGGGACGATGTCCCAGTAGTGCAGGAAGGCGTTTTTCTCAAAGCCGATGTCCACGAAAGCGGCCTTCAAACCGTCCTCGAGGTTTTTCACCTTGCCTTTGAAAATGCTGCCGACGAGACGCTCGTCCGAGGTGCGTTCGATGGTGAACTCTTCGAGCTTGCCCGCTTCGAGCACTGCGACGCGCGTCTCCAGGGACTCGGCGTTGATGACGACCTCCTTGTGGAGTTTTTTGACGGGCTTAATCAGGCGCTGGACTTTTTTGATGACTTTCGTGGCCACGACTTTGATCGCGTCCACGAAGCCCTGGGGCGGCTGTTCCTTGACCTGAACCGGTTGGAAACCGGATTCCTCCTCTTTCACTTCAGCGGGAATGGCGAGGTCAGGCACGCGGAATTCGCGCTTCCTTTGTTCACCGGATTCGGGCGCTTTCGCGACGGCGGGAGCGTCGGGCGGCAGGCCGGCAGCCAGATTTTCTGCGCGTTGAATTTCGCGTTCATGACGCGCGCGGTCGAAGACCGAGTCTTCGCTCGGTTTTTCCCCGAGCGCTTCGGCGCGGGCTTCGCTGGCGGCGCGGTCAGTGCGCTGAACGTTGGCGGACATTCCGCCGCTCGGGCGGAACCGGTGGCCGCCTCGACGGCGGCGGGAAAAACTCTTTTCACTCATAAATCAATAGTTTCTTCGATAGAGGTACACGTTTTGCAAAATGCCCGCGGCGATCAAGGAGCAGAGCACTGAAGACCCGCCGTAACTGAGCAGCGGCAGTGGAATACCCGTCACGGGCATCAGGCGAATGTTCATGCCGATGTTGATGAAGACATGACTGAAGAGCAGCGTGACCACGCCCACCGCCAGCAATTTGCCCAGGCGATCGCGCGCCTGGCCGGCGATGCGGATTCCGGTGAATAGAACCACCGTGTAGAGGGAGAGGACAAGAACGCTGCCCAGGAAACCTTTCTCCTCGGCAATCACAGAGAAAATGAAGTCGTTGTGCGCGACGATGGGCGGCAGGTAACCGAGCGCAATTTGCTGTCCCTGCCGCCAGCCTTTGCCCCAAAAACCGCCTGAGCCAACGGAAATCAAAGCCTGCTTCACGTTCCAGGAATCGTTGCGTTCCTGAAGGCGCGCCTTCTGGCGTTCGGCTTCGGTGCTTTTGTCGGCGGCGAAATCGCGATTGAAATAGACCCACAGCCGGCGTCGCTGATAATCCTCCAGCTTGATCTGCCAGGCGGGCGGCGCGAACAAGATATCCACCAGCAACAGCGCGACCAGAACTCCTGCGGCGCTGACCAGGCGGCGCAGAAATCGCGTCGGCACGCCGGCCACGTAAGTCATCACCAGACCCACGGGCAGCAGCACCAACGCGGAGCCGAGATCGGGTTCTTTCAGGATCAGCAGGAACGGCAGCACCGTGAGACCAACGGCCTTGACGAACACTGTCGGCTGGCGCAGTTCTTCAGTCGGCCGGCTGAGGAAATGCGCCTGGATGAAAATGAACGCGAGCTTGGCGAATTCGGACGGTTGCAGTTGGAAGAACCCCAGATCAATCCAGCGCCACGCGCCGAGCCGATACGCGCCGACATGCGGAAGCAGCACGGCGATCAGCAGCAGAATCGCCATCCAGTAAGCGACCATGGACCACCGGGCGAGCGAGTGGTAATCGATCAAACAAATGCCCACCGCGGCCGCTGCGCCCATCAGATACCACATGCTTTGGCGGACGGGGAACTGATTGTACCACGCCGTAGTCTCACTCGGTGGCTTGGCGCTGTAAATGAATGCCACGCCGATGATCATCAGCCCGAAAATGGCCAGGATCATCCCCCAGTCCACGCGTGACTGGCGTCCGCTCAGGTGGATTTCAAACATCGTCAGTTTTTCACCAGAGATTCCGGTTTGGTTGGTTTCGGTTGCGACTCGCGCTTTTGCAGAGCCAGATAAACCTGCTGAGCGACGGGTGCGGAGGTTGCGCCGCCGGACGTTCCGTCCTCAATCATCACCACCACGACATAGCGCGCGTTGTCGAACGGCGCGAAGGAGGCAATCCACGTCGTGTGGCCGATAGTTTTGCGCCCTTGCTGGATCTGGGCAGTACCGGTCTTGGCGCAAATTCTCATTCCCGGGACAAAGGCTCTGGTGCCTGTTCCTTCAGCATCCTCCACGTCAGCAAGCATGGCGCCGCGAACGGCGTTGAGGCTGTTTTTGCTGATTCCCAATTCGCCGTGGACCCGCCCTGCGGGAAACTTGACGGCCTGATCGGCGCTGAAGGGGTCCTGCGGTTCGGTGCGCGCCACCAGCCGGGGCCAATAGACCGTGCCGCCGTTGGCGACCGCGGAGATCATGACGGCGACTTGCAACGGGGTGACGTCGATTTCCTGGCCAATGGAAAGATTTGCCGTGTTGCCGTCGAACCACGCGCCGCCGAGATTCTTTTCGCGCCACTCGCGGGTCGGAAGAATTCCCGGGGCTTCCTGGCGCGGGAGAATGCCGGTGCGTTCGCCAAAGTGGAACCGCTTGCCCATTTCCGCGATACGGTCCACGCCGAGTTTCAAACCCTCGTGAATGAAATAGGAGTTGCTTGATTTAACCAGCGCCCGGCGAAAATTGAAATCGCCCGGACCGGCTAGGTCGTCAATGGGTTTGTGCCCGCGAGCGATCACATAAAAGCCCGGGCTATGGTAAACTTCGTTCGGGTCCAGCGTTCCTGCCTCCAGCCCGGCGAGGCCGACGACGATCTTGAAAATAGAACCGGGCGCGTAATTTTCCTGCATGGCGCGATTGATCTGCGGACGCAGAATCGGATCGTCCAATTTCGCGGCTTCGGCTCTTTCCTGGGTCAGTCGCACGGCGAAATCGTTTGGATCGTATGCCGGATTGGAGGCCATCGCGATCAGGTCCCCGTTGCGCGGGTCCATCACGACCACCGCGCCTCGGACCGGACCAGCGTAGGGAACCGGCGCCGAGTGCAGGGCTTTTTCAGCCGCCTGTTGGATGGCGATGTCAATGGTCAGGTAAACGCTTTGACCGGCCTCGGCCGGCGCCCAGACGTTTTCCGATTGGCGATAACCCAGACTGTCCACCAGGACGGATTTAACTCCATTCCGGCCGCGCAGTTGCTCGTCAAACGCGCCTTCGATTCCGACCACCCCTCGGAAATCCGGCATCCGGTAATTGAAGAAGACATCTTCGTCGGCCGCCGAATCATCGCGCTGCAAATGACCGAGCAAATGGCCTGCCGCGGCGTGATGGGGGTACACTCGCACGGGCTGAACTTCCAGGTCAAAGCCCGGCAAGTCAGCCGATTGTTCGGCAAACAGGGCGATCTGCGTCGGGTTGAGGTTGGTCAACACCGGCATGGGTATGAACAGGCGCTGATCGTAATGTTCGAGGAATTTTGTGTCCTGCAAGGGCACCGGCTGATGAAGCAACGAACTGACGCGATAGACCAGATTGCTGACCACTTGGTAGCGCGTCAGCTTGCCCAACTCGATCCGCTGATTGTGCGTGAGCCGGGCTTTCGAATTGGTCCTGGTGAGCTGGCGCATGACCCAGCTCAAGTTGTTGCTGTAGGCGGACCGAAAGTAAGGGCGTAGTTCGTCCAGATAGAGGTTGACGTTGTAGCAGGGGCGGTTTTCGGCGAGCGCGACGCCGTTGGCGTCAAATATTTTTCCCCGGATGGCCGGGATGCGCACCGTGCGAAACGACTGGTTGATCTGGCTGGTCTGGTAGCGCTTGGCAGAGAGCACCTGCACGTACCAGAGACCCAGCAGCAAGAGACCCAGCCCTGACAAAACAGAGATGGCGAGCACCTGCAATTGCCGGTCGTTCTTTCGGAGTTGGTCAAATATCAGCATGTCCGCTCAGTAATCTATATGACGTCCGCGATCCCGCTTGATTTCGCGGTCGGGACGAAAACTGGTTTCCGGCTGGGCCTGATAGCTAAAGGCGCGATCGAACCGGTCGAAAAGGTAGAAACAAACCGGTGTGAAGGCCGCGCCGCCGAGCGCCATGACCAGCCACTGCCACAGCGAGCACCAGCCCAACAACGGTTCGTCTCCCGTGCCGATCAGTGACAACACAGTAAACAACGGGGCCACCGCGCTCGCGGCCAGTCCCAGCATGAATTGCGCGTAGAGCTGCTCGCGCATAATCAGGTCGCGGCAGTAATGGACCACCAATCCGATGACGAACAGCGGCAGCACGCTGATGCCCAGCGGATTGGTTGAAAGGGAATCGAACCACAACCCACCCAGCGTCGCGATCAGCGCCACGGTCGAAATGTTGGCGCTTAAACTCGCGTAAACCACCAGCGCCGGCAGCAGGTCGATTTGTGCGCCGATCAGGTTCCGCAGACCGCGAAAGTACGATTCGAGAAAGACCGCCAGGAAGGCGACCAGGAGAATCGCGATGGTGTTCATCCAGTTCATTGCAACATTACCCAGACTTGTTCCAGGCGGTTCAGGTTGACCGCGAGTTTGACTCGGGCTTCGAGGTTCAAACCGTGGTCGTTGGTCCGCACATCCACGATTTGGCCCACGGTAATTCCTTTCTGAAAAATGCCGCCGTCGCCGCTGGTGAGCACGGGCTGACCCGGCTTGAGCAGACTGCCCCCCGGCACATACACGAGGTCCACCAACAGACGGTCCAGGCTGGAAGCGCTCGGTGAGATGATCCCTTTGGCCACGACGCTTTGGTCACGCGGCTCCTGCACCTGCGCCGAGAATCGACAGTTTGGATCGCCGACCAGCACGACGCGCGAGCGGTCGAAACCCACGTCGGTGACGCGTCCAACCAGGCCTTCGGAGGTCAGCACCGTCATATTGGGGCGTATTTTGTCCCGCAGGCCGACATCGATCATTATCGTTCGCCACCAGTTGGCCGGGTCTTGTCCCACAACGCGGGAGGGTTTCAACGACCACGGGACGCGCTGTTGCCAGCCCAAGGCCCGACGCAGTTGCGCGTTTTCCCGCGAGGCTTCCTGTGCTTGCGCGAGTTGTTCGTGCAATCGCTGGTTTTCCTTGCGGAGTTCGTCGATCTGCTGGAGGAGCGCGCTGCGCGGCGCGAGGGTATTACCGGTTTGTTCGGCGAGATTCTGCGCCGAGCCAGCCAGGGCGAAGAGCGGCAGGAAAAGTCCGCCCAGCGCGAGCTTGAGTTTGCCGGCCGTCTGCTCGGGCAGGTTGAGAACAACGAGCACGAGCAGCAAAACCAGGCCGACCGTCATATAATACTGCCTTCTTAACATCTGTCACCCCGTCGTCAGAGCGGGGCGAACACACGCCTGAACCGTTTCCAGCGGCTCAGGTTCGGCTGGAGGAAGCGACTCGCTTGAGAAATTGGAGTTCCTGCAAAACGCGGCCGGTGCCTTCCGCAACGGCGGTGAGAGGATCGTCCGCAATGTGGACCGGCAGGCCGGTTTCTTCGGCCACCAATCGGTCAATGCAACGCAACAAGGAGCCGCCGCCCGCCATGACAATGCCGCGATCCACCAGGTCGGCGGACAATTCAGGGGGACAACGCTCCAAAGTGATGCGAATGGACTCCAAAATGCTGGTGAGAGGCTCCTTCAGGGCTTCCCGGATTTCCTCGGAACGAACCGTGAGGGTCTTGGGCAATCCGGCGCTCAAATCCCGCCCTTTGACTTCCATGGTTAATTCCTGTTCCAGAGGAAAGGCCGAGCCAATACGGATTTTTATTTCTTCCGCGGTGCGTTCGCCAATCATCAAGTTATAGGCACGTTTCATGTAGGCGACGGTGGTTTCATCAAACTCGTCGCCACCGACCCGCAAACTGCGACTGAACACAATTCCTGCCAGGGAAATGATCGCAATTTCACAAGTCCCGCCGCCAATATCGACAATCATATTGCCGGCGGGCTCATGCACCGGCAAACCGACACCAATCGCGGCGGCCATCGGTTGTTCGATCAGATAGACCTCGCGCGCGCCGGCGTGAGTGGCGGAATCTTTGACCGCCCGTTTTTCCACTTCCGTGATGCCGGAGGGGACGGCCACCACGACTCGGGGAGCGATCAGTTTGCGACGGTGAACCTTTTGGATGAAATGCCGCAGCATTGCCTCCGTGATTTCAAAATCGGCAATCACGCCGTCTTTCATGGGCCGGATGGCGACGATGTTGCCGGGCGTGCGGCCGAGCATGCGCTTGGCTTCCTCCCCGACAGCCAGGACGTTGGTCGTTCCCGCTTGGATGGCAACGACGGAAGGTTCACGCAACACGATCCCCTGATCACGCACATAAACGAGAGAATTCGCAGTCCCAAGGTCTATCCCAATGTCGTTGGCAAACAAACTCTTAAGTTGCGCAAACATGAATTGTGCCTAGCACCTCAACACGTTACGTGCGTCAAGTGTGCGCGGTCAAGTCTATTAACTGGTTGTTCGCCAACGGTGAAGGCGAGTCGGAAACGGCGGAAAGAATTTCAACTATGCTGACAAGTTTTAGGGGAAATGTTGGTGCCAGAGGAGGGATTTGAACCCCCGACCAAAGGCTTATGAGTCCTCTGCTCTACCCCTGAGCTACTCTGGCAGAACTCCTTCTAAATAAAGGCGTTTGAAGATGATTCAAGCGAAATAAGTTTTCCACTTGTAACCCAAACTTGTAACCCTATATTAAAACATGAAGCGGACTCATGCAAAATCCACGGAACCGGCTGGCCAGTCGGTGTTTCACAAGGTCGCTGAGAATCTTTATCGGCTCGAATCATCGGGCGGATACTATGCCCTCGTAAAAAGAGCGGGCAAGCAGTTTCGTCGCTCGTTGAAGACAAAGGACCGGAAGTTAGCGGAACGTCGGCTCAGTGATCTGAAAGCCAAAGTCGGCGCGCTTAGAATCAGTGATGATGCCGATCTGAATTTTCGGCAGGTCGCTAATTACTGGAATGAAGCGACGAAGCACACAATCGCCGGTGGCACTCTGGCGCGTCGAAATACCTGCATCAAGAACCTGTCGGAATTTTTCAGGGATGCCACCATTCGTAATATTGAAGTTCGTCACTGCGAACAATGGGCCGCTACCAGGGGCAGCGAAGTCGCAGCGCAGACTTTCGCTCACGAACTGGACACGATGAAATCTGTTTTCAAATACGCAGTGAATCACGGCCTCATTCTTGCCAATCCAGCGGCGAGTATAAAGCGGAAGAAAATCTCGAATCGCAAAATCCTAACCCCGGCCCGAGAGCAATTCCAGGAAATCGTCGCTGAGATGCGCAAATCCGACGGCAGAAGCGACAGCCAGGAAAAAGCCAAAGACGGTGCTGACCTGGTCGAATTCCTCGCGTATTCCGGGGCGCGTTTGGGGGAGGCTCATGCTGCCCGTTGGCAGGATGTCAATTTCAAAAATGGAGAAATCTGGATTCACGGAATCAAATCCGAAGCCAGTGACCGACTGATTCCGATGCCAAGAGAATTGAAGGCATTTTTGGAAAGACGCAAAGCGGAAACCAAGCCGCAGCGCACCGATCTGATTATCGGAATAAAAAGCGCAAAACGGAGTCTTGCCAGAGCGTGTCGCAAGTTGGGATTGCCACGTTTCACCCATCATGACTTTCGGCATTATTTCGCGACGACTTGTATTGAAGAAGGTGTTGATATTCCTACCGTGTCTCGCTGGCTCGGTCACAGCGACGGCGGAGCACTCGCGATGCAACGTTATGGTCATTTGAGACGTGAGCACAGTTTGGCCATGATGAAACGAGTCAGCTTTGCTCCGAGACCTGACAATATCGTTCCGCTGCCCCAGTCCAAAGCCTCAACATTCAGAGGCGGTTCGCCTGCCACCACGGGCGAACGTCGCGCTATTGCCAAAGCTAAGACGAAATACAGCTATCCTTGGTGGGCGTCAGAAGTTCCGCTCGAAGTGTTTTGGGGACAGCTCAACGAAGAAACCTTGATTGTTCCAATTGAAAAACTTCTTGAAGTGGCGAAGCAGGTAATGGGCCGTCAGGTGCTCAAACAGGAGTTAGGCGACCGGCTGGCTCTGATAGACGAGCTTTTTGAAAGAGTACCCGAAGCGACGCTCAACGAAGTTCTCCCCAAAATACCGAGCGATATTACTTCGCAAACAGGGCGTCCAGGTCCAGCGCAATCTCTGGCACAGCGGCACTGATGAGTCGGCCACCCGGACCGTGGATGGCTCGTTCGACAAAGCGGTCCCCGGCGGGTTGGAGGTGGACTTCGATCTGTCTGTCCGGTGCAAGCACGAACCAGCATTCCTTCACGCCCGCGTTGGCGTAAGCGCGGAGTTTGGAGCGGTCGTGGTCCTGGGTGGTCACACAAACCTCGATGACAAGCTCGGCGGTGAGGGGATGGTTCTGGTAGAAGTCCTCCTCGCGTCCCCGGACCACTGCGAGGTCGGGTTCGGGCTCTGAATCCTGACAGGTGATCGGTTGTTCTGGCCGACAAAGACACCCAGTCGGGACCAGGGTCTGCAGCAACCGGAGGAGCCGCATGGCGAGAAAACTGTGCAGGGGGGATTTGGACATTTTGTGGAAAACTTGGCCGTAGAGCAATTCGGTCTGCTTGGGAATCAAGCCCATTTCGCCCAACGCATGATATGCCTTCACGGAGAGAGGCAAGACTTGCGGGTCGCGGACCTCTGCTTTCGATTCTTCGACTTCCGTCATGCCAGAAATCTAGCCCATTGTGGCGGGTTCACTCAAGCTCGTTGTTATGGAGTTTTATGGAGTTCTCTACCTGCAACTTGTTCTCGAAAGAGCTCCTGTTTCGGTGGACGTTTCCCGCAAAAAGCGGTCAAGATCATCTTTCGAGTAAATCGGATGTCGCAACGCGCGCGAAGGGTGCAGCAAGCCTCGTTTTGTCAATCGGTCAATCGTGATTCTGGCGACACCTAAATAGATGGCTGCCTCAGCGCGTTTGAACCCCTTTTTCTCAATGTAAGGTTTTGGTTCGGTATCTTTCGGATAACCGTGGCGGTGCATTTGATGTTTGGACGGCAGACCTTTTCTTTTGAGCATAAAATCCTGTTTTATTCGACCTTGATGGTTTCGACCTCGATTGTTTCGATGGCTCCGCCCGCGCTTTCCACTGCGGCGTAGCGTTCCGGCACTGACAGGATGGCCTCGACGGTGCGGGTTTGGAGGGCAATGGCCCAATCTCGCAGATGCGTCCCACAAATGCGGACCCGATGATTGAGAAACGAAATTGTTATGGTGTCCCTGTCCTTGATGGACTCAAACTTCGCGAGGTCCATGTGATGGTATGGGAACAGGTAGAAACACGAGGCGCTGACTTCGACGCGCAAGTGATCCATTGGCAGATTGCCTTTGTAGGAACTCGGGCTGAGTTTGAAGCTGGTTGAATTGGGTTTCATACTCCAATGCCTCCTCGGACATAACGTTGGGTTTGATGTTGCTTGTGGACGATGGTCCGGGCCTGACGAATTGTTTGCGACTGCGAGACGGTTTCGGATGGCTTAACGGACTCAGACTCTCCAATGTCTTGGGCCTGACGCTGCGCAGACTCGCGTTGCGAGCGCCGAACATCGAGCACGTAAGCAAGGCCGCGGTTCCAGATTTTCGCCAGCCGGTGAGCGAAACTCTCTTCGGGTCTGGCAATGTCCAAAGCCAATGTCCGGTCACCGGAGCGAGCAACGTTCTGGCGAAGCTGGATTTTGTCGGCCGTGAAAATCTTGATGCCTTTGCGTCCACGCGAGATGGTCACGTACCACTGCTTTTCGTTGGTCGCCGCTTTGACGGCGGAATCGGAGAACAGGACATCATCCATGGTCTTTCCCTGGGCGGCGTAGGAAGTGACGGCGTAGCCGCGCACGAATTGCCGGTAGTCCTTGTCCAGCATCCGCCCATCGTCCAAAGCGATGCGCCCGTCCGAGTGAACTTTCTTCACAGTGACCAGTTCGCCATTGGCCAACTTCCGCCCGTCAGTCGCCTCCGCGTTGGCCTTGAGTTGGAGCCTGTCCCCTCTGGACAACGCCAGTTCTTTGGGCTGGCAGACAGTGATCTTGTCCAGATGTCTGAATGAGACCGGGCGAATGCAATTGTTCGCCTGAACCAGCAGATGCTTGTCCGTGATACCCAGCAACCGGCCCGCATCGCCGGTTTTGAACCCGGCCGTGGCCCGGTTGAACACCAGCACTGAATCTGCATTGTAAAATCGCTGGTCGCGTTTCTGAGCGTCGGTCAGGTCGAGCCGTTCCAAGGCCGTCACAACCGTCTCGCTTTGCCCAATCAGCCCTTGAGCCTTCAATCCGTCGCGCACCTGCTCATTGACCTTGTGGATCTCCGACCAGCTTTGCGAAATGACCACGGTCGAATGTCTGGCCTTGGCCAGTTCAAGGAAATGCTCCGTGAGCTTTTGTTGCTGGTCCGCCGGCGTGCAGAGGACGATTGCCTTCTGCCGGTCCAGGCGGTCGAAGGACTGAGCCAGTTTCCCTGACCGCGCTTCATTGACGGCGAGCTTGTATTGTTCGAGCCATTGACGTTCGGCTTGAGTCTTCGCCGTTTCAGGATTTTGACGGCGGATATTGGTCAGTTCGGCAGGCTGCAGGCCCGAATACTTTTCGATGGCCCGGAGCGCGTCGGTGGCTGCGACCGCACCATGCTGGCGCGTGTCGCCGGAGAGAACAACCCGCCCGGCATTCTCTTTGACGCACTGAAGCAGTTGGAGCATTTGCTTGCCGCCGATCTGTCCGGCCTCATCCACCAGCACGACCGCATCGCGAGGCATGGAACGGCGCGCGAGAAAGGTGCTGACAGTTTGCGCGCCGGCAAAGCCGTCCCGTTCCAGGTCGGCGACCTGCTGCCGCTGCGGGGCGAGCACTTGAACCGTGCGGCCCGCTCGTTTGAGCGCCGCTTGGACTTCCCGGAGCGCGAAGCTTTTTCCAGTGCCGGCGCCGCCACGAAACAGAGTGACAAAATCCCGCGAGGAGAGGATATGCCCGACCGCCTGACGTTGCTCGGCATCCAGCGAGGCATTCGCCGGACGATAGCCGGAACAAAGCGGGGCGTGCCCTCCCAGGCCCTCTTGAGCCAGGCAAACAATGTTCCATTCGCGGGTGATAACCTCGCGGGTGGTGACTTTGCCGGGGAACCGTTCATCCCGCACATAGCCGCACTTTTGAGTGACGGCCTGAATGTCGCGCAATGTCACTTCCTGTGCCCTGGCGTGTTCCAGGGCGTGACGCCACAGCTCGTGCTCCTGAACGACTGAACGCCGGTCAAACAAGTGTTCTTCGGCCCACGTCACCGCCGCCTCTGCGGTCATCCGCGGCCCGTCAGGCTGCAATAACGGGCCGCGGCCAAGCTCCCGCAACTGGCTGCGTTCCCCGGAAGACAGTTGTTCATTCCAAAGCGATTGCAGCCGCTCCATGCCCACATTCCTAATTTTCCGCGCTCGCTCCCTATGCGCGATATTCGCGCGAATTTCCTGCACATTTCGCGTCGCCTTGTCCGGCTGGCGTTCCAATAGCTCCCGCGTCTTCTCATCAATCTCCCGATGCCGCTTGGAAAACCGCTCGATCAATTCCTGAGAGACGCCCTCAATCTCGAAATCACCACGGGCTTTATTCTGTATGGCGTAACCGAACCCAATCAGTGTTTTTGCCAGTTCGTGATAGTAAACGTTCTCAGTGAACTTCTTGGCTTGGAGCATTTCGTAAGGTTCCAGGGCCTTCCAGCGGTTCTCGACTGAATCCTGGGTGGCATTGAACAGGATGCAATGGCTGTGCAAGTGAGGGTCTAACGCCCTGGATGTGTCATGCCGGAAGACTGCTCCCACCAGGTTGCCTGTCATCCGATACGATGTTTCCCCAGCTTTTCGCACCCGTGTTGCCGCGTATCGTTCCAGTTGCTGGAAGGCCGTCCGCACCGCCCCGTCATGCGCGTCCACGATCCGCTGGTCATCTCCGATCAATGCCACAATGGAAACCGACTTGGGCGGTGACAACGTGAAATCAAAGAATACCCGCCGATTCGCAAGCTCATGGACCTTCCCATCTCCG
>QHNT01000013.1 GCA_003218515.1 Verrucomicrobiota bacterium
GCCAACGGCGAGTACCAGGCAGGTCAGCTTGTATTGACCGCCGGCGGTTGGATTCAAGAGCTGTTGCCGGACTTGAAATTGCCCTTCAACGTCGAACGCCAGATTCAATTCTGGTTCGAGCCAAAGGATCCAGCCTGGTTTCAGCCAGACCGCTGCCCGATCCACATCTGGGAACACGAACCGGGTCAATATTTCTATGGTTTTCCAAACCTCGGTGAAGGCGTGAAGGTCGCCGTCCATCACGAGGGCGAGGTCGTCGATCCTGACTCCATCAGTCGCGACGTGAAACCGCGGGAAGTTGAAACCATGCGTCTGCTGGTGAGAAAATTTCTTCCCGACGCTGATGGACCGTTGCGCACCGCGGTCGTCTGCATGTACACCAACACGCCCGACCATCATTTCTTCATTGACCGGCATCCGCAGCACCCGCCAGTGCTGATCGCCAGTCCTTGTTCCGGCCACGGCTTCAAATTCTCGAGCGTAATTGGCGAGGTGCTGACGGATTTGATGACAAACGCACCGTCCCGATTCGATCTGCGCCTGTTTCGTCGTCGCTGGTGAAGTCCGCTCGACAGCCCGCGTGCGTTTGCTTAGCGTTGTCGTGTGCCAGCAACGATGGACAAAAATGCCCCGCAACTCGTGGATCAGCTCCGCGCCATCGTCGGCGAGGATGGCGTGGTGTCGAAACCGGAGGAACTGCTCGTTTACGAGTGCGACGCTTATACGCTCGAAAAGAATCTGCCGAATTTCGTCGCCCTGCCAAAGTCCACCGAAGAAGTCGTCGCGATCGTCAAGCTCTGCGCGAAGCAGAATATCCCGATCATTCCGCGCGGCGCGGGAACGAGTTTGAGCGGCGGCGTGCTGGCCGTGACCGGCGGCGTGATGATCACGCTATCGCGGATGAGCAGGATTCTTTCGGTGGACCATCGCAATCGCCGCGCGCTGGTCGAAGCCGGCTGCGTCAACGCCTGGATCACCAACGCGGTAAAACCCCGGGGCTTGCTCTTCGCGCCTGACCCTTCCAGCCAGCCGGCCTGTACCATCGGCGGCAATGTGGCTACCAACTCCGGTGGCCCACACACGCTGAAATATGGCGTCACGACCAACCATGTGCTGGGTTTCGAAATGGTCTTGCCGGACGGCGAAGTTGTCTGGCTCGGAACGAAGCCCGAAGGCGGCGAGGATGTGGACGGCTACGATCTGCGCGGTGCTGTGATCGGCAGTGAAGGGATGTTCGGCATCGTCACGGAGGTGCTGGTCCGGCTCGTCCGCGCGCCGCAGGCTTACAAGACGATGCTGGGCGTGTTCGAGAGCGTGGACGACGCGAGCCGGACGGTCAGCGACATTATCGCCTCGGGCATTGTGCCCGGCGCGCTGGAGATGATGGACCAGCTCATCACGCAAGCGGTCGAAGCCGCCTATCACTTCGGCTTTCCGCTCGATGCCGGCGCGGTGCTGATCGTGGAGCTGGACGGGCTGGCAGCCGGACTTGAAAAGCAGGCCGGACGCGTCATCGAAATCTGCAAATCGAATCGAGCCCGCGAAGTGCGTTTGGCGAAAGACGACGACGAACGCGCTTTGCTCTGGAAATGCCGCAAACGCGCGTTCGGCGCCATCGGCCGGCTCAGTCCGAATTATCTCACCCAGGACGGCGTGGTGCCGCGCTCGAAGCTGCCCGAGATCATGCGCTTCATCCGCGCGACGAGCGGTAAATACGGCCTGCGCATCCCGAATGTCTTTCACGCCGGCGACGGCAATATTCATCCCCTGGTGCTGTATGATGAACGCGATCCCGATCAAGTGAAGCGCGCGCTCGCGGCGGGCCACGACATTCTGGAGAGGTGCCTTGAACTCGGCGGCAGCGTGACGGGCGAGCACGGCATCGGTGTGGAAAAGATAGATTTCATGGAGAAGCAATTCACCAAGGACGACCTCGACGCGATGCGCTCGTTGCGGCGCGTGTTTGATCCGGAAAACCGCTGCAATCCGCACAAGATGTTTCCCGGCTCGAAACGTTGCGCCGATTTTGCGCCGAAGAAACAGATTGCGGCGTGAGAGCATTGCGCCTCCGGCGGATTTGCGCCAACCTTGGAAATCCTCGCGTCCGAGTCGGGAAGAAAGCCGTGCGTCCGCGCGGACAAACGGAGCAGGGCGACAAATGGTCCTGTTGCGCGTCGCGAAAGTATCCCCTCCATCTCTGTGCTTTACGCTGTTGGTTTTTCCGGTACACTGCCGCCCTATGGTTGTCCTCAAGAACAACAAACTGTTCAGCGGCATGCTCGCTGCCGAATTGCAGGCCCTGGAACAAACCGCCCAGCTCAACACGTACAAGGCCGGACGCCACGTCTTTCAAGAGGGCGATCCGGGCGATGGCCTCTACATCATCGTCGAGGGCAAGGTGCAAATCACCTGCCTGGTTGGGCAGGACCAGCGGCGCGTGCTTTCCCGCCTTGGGGCCGGCGATTTCTTTGGCGAAATGGCCGTGTTGGACAACCAGCCGCGGTCAGCGACGGCGACGGCCGAAATCGACACCCAGGTCTATTTCATCCTGCGCGACGACCTGCTCAAAATCCTGGCGCGTTCGCCGAGTCTGGCCGTCAGTTTGGTGAAGGAATTCAGTCTGCGCATGCGCGATTTCAATCATCATTACACCCAGGAAGTTCTGCAGGCCGAACGCCTCACGCTGGTCGGTCGCTTTGCCCGCTCGGTCGTCCACGATTTCAAGAACCCGCTTAACATCATCGGCATCTCCTCGGAAATGGCCGCGATGGACAATTCCACGCCTGAGATGCGCCAGGCCGCCAAAAACCGCATCCGGAAACAGATTGACCGGTTGAGCAACATGATCAACGAGCTGCTCGAATTCACGCGTGGGTCAGCCTCCACCGTCGTGCTGGCGCGCACCGATTACGCGGATTTCGTCAAACAACTCGTCGAAGACATCCGCCCCGAAGTTGACGCGAAGTCCGTCAAGCTCGAGCTGGAAAACGAACCGCCCGTGACTGCTCTGCTGCTGGACCCGACGCGTCTGCCTCACGTATTTTACAACATCATCAACAACGCCTGCGACGCGATGACGGAGGGCGGAAAAGTCAAAATCCGTTTCAAGCAGAATGAAAAGGAAGTGGTGACTGAAATCGAGGACACCGGCAAGGGCATCGCGCCGGAAATCGCTCCGCGTCTGTTCGAAGCGTTCGCGACTTATGGCAAATCGCAGGGCACGGGTTTGGGCCTTTCGATCTGCAAAAAGATCGTCGAGGATCATTACGGCAAAATCAGCGCCCGCAGCGAGCCGGGTCGGGGCGCCATATTTTCCTTCAGCCTGCCGATTCGACGGGAAGAAGGCCAGAAGGGCGAAGGCCGTTAGTTGGAAACCGCCTTCCCCACTTGCCCGCCGGTTTTCCTTCCTCAGGGCGGCTGCAAATTTCCATTCGATTTTCCGCGAGTTGGTTTTAGCTTATCGGCATGAACCGGATTCGCCTCCTGCCTGAACAGGTCGCCAACCAGATCGCCGCCGGCGAAGTGGTTGAACGTCCGGCGAGTGTCGTCAAGGAACTCGTCGAAAACGCGCTCGACGCGCAGGTCAGCCGCATCACGGTGGAAATTCAGGCGGGCGGGCGCAGCCTGGTTCGCGTCACCGATGACGGCGTCGGTATGAACCGGGACGACGCGCTCCTTTGCCTGGAACGCCATGCCACCAGCAAGATTCAAAAGGCCGAGGACCTTGCGGCCATCACGACGATGGGCTTTCGAGGCGAAGCGCTGCCGAGTATCGCCAGCGTCAGCCGATTCACGCTTACGACACGCGAACGCAACGGCGACACGCCGGAAGGCACGCAGGTCGTCGTCCACGGCGGCAAAATTCTCGAGGTCAAATCAGCCGGCCACGCGCCGGGCACGGACGTCGAAGTGCGTCAACTGTTTTACAACCTGCCGGCGCGACGAAAATTTCTTCGGAGCGAGGAAACCGAGCGCGCCCACGTCCAACATTACCTGACCCTGGCGGCGCTGGCTTTTCCGGAGGTCGGATTCACCTTTTTGCAGGACCAGCGCCCCGTCTGGCAACTGCCGCCGCTCAGGAGTGACGGCCCGCTCGCGTCCAAACAGGCCGCGCTTCAGGAACGTTTGCGCGCTCTGCTCGGGGCCGAAGCGAAGCTGTTGCCGGTCGATTATTTCACGGAAATTGGCGAGCTGGATGAGCCGGGCGATATCTCGCGGCCCTCGTCGCCCGACACTCGGCCTTCGACGCTTCGCATCTGGGGCTTCCTCGGCGCGCCGGGCGTTTCGCGGGCGACGCGGGAGGACCAGCACCTGTTCGTCAACCGCCGGCCCGTCGAAAACCGCGCGCTCAACTTTGCGTTGCTGGAAGGGTACCACACTGCGCTGATGAAGGGACGCTATCCGGTCTGCTGTCTGTTCCTCGAACTGGATCCCGCTGAAGTGGACGTGAACATTCATCCATCCAAACGCGAAGTGAAGTTTCGTCGCGAAAAAGCGGTGCGCCGCCACGCCGCCGAAGCGGTGCGGCGGACATTGCTGAATTTTCACACCGCGCCGGGCAAAGCTCAGATCGAAGTTGAAAGTTCAAAGTTGAAAGTTGAGCGTGCGGTGGCGACTGGAATCCCGCCGATTCAGCCGGGCAACTCGATTGAGCCATCGGCAACCGACCATCGAAACTCCTCGGTCCGCGGTGCGCGTTTCGCATTCGCCTGCTCCGCCCGTTTCCAGCGCCGTCGTGCCGCTGCTCAAGGTGCCTCTGCGTCTGGTCGGCGTGGTTGGCCGGCTCTACGTCGTGCTCGAATCCGACCGCGGCCTAGTGCTGATGGACCAGCACGCGGCGCATGAGCGGATTCTCTACGAGCAAATGCTCCGCCGTTTGGAGCAGGGCGATGCGCCGTCGCAACGTTTGCTGCTGCCCGAGACCGTTGAGTTATCACCGCGCGACGCGCAGTTTCTGCGCGAGCACTTGCCCGTTTTGGGCCGGTTGGGGGTGGGTCTGGGCGAATTCGGCGAGCGCACCTTTCTGCTCGATGCGCTTCCTCCCTTCGTGAAGGTGTCTGATGCGCGCCGCTTTGTTCTCGAGTTGATTGACGAATTGGTCGCCGCCGGTCGGGAGGTGAATTCGTTCCGACTCGGCGAGCAGACTGTCGCCAAGACCGTCTGCCGTCACGCCGTGAAAGCGAACGATCCGCTGGCCGGGCCGGAACTGGAAAACCTCCTGAACGACCTGCGCAACTGCGCGATGCCCTACACCTGCCCGCACGGCCGCCCGACACTCATCGAAATGAACTACCGCGAGCTGGAGAAGAAATTCGGGCGAACGCAATGACGGAAACTCACGTTGATTGCGCCAAGGTGTTCGCCGTCGGCAGAACTTCCTCGACCTTCGCGTTCAACTCCAGAAAATCGAGCACCTTCGCCGAAATGATCTGCTCCTCGATTTCCGCGAATCCATTTCGGTCGCGCAACTGTTTGACCATCTGCTCGGGCTTGATCTGATATTGCTGCGCCAGCATCAGAATGCGCTGGGTGACTTCCTTCTGATCGGCTTTGATGCCTTCCTGCTCCGCGACGCGGCCCAGAACAAATGCCGCTTTGATGCGGTCCTTTGCGCTGTTATTGGCCACGGAAAAAATCTGGTCCTTCTGTTGTTCGATGGTCTCCTTCGATACGCCACGCTGCTGGTTTTCGCGGACGATGTCGTAAACGACGTTGCGCGTCTCGCTCAGCACGATTGACTCCGGTAATTCGCAGTTCACTCGCTTGAGCAACTCGCGAACAAGCTGGTCGCGGACGTTGCGCTTGATCTTGTAGTTCAGCTCGTTTTGCAGGTCGGTGCGCACACCCGCGCGCAGCTTCGCCATGTCCTCGGCGCCGTAGGATTTGGCGAACGCGTCGTCCAGTTCCGGCAAAACCTTTTCCTTCACCTGCACCACCTCGACTTCGTAAACGCCTTTCCTGCCCGATAATTCCCTGGCGGCAAATTCAGCGGGAAAATCAACGTTCACCGTGCGCTTCTCTCCCGCTTTCGCGCCAACCAGTTGTTCGGTGAAACCGGGAATGAACGAATCCTTCGCCACGTGCAGCCAAAAGTCTTTCTTCTCGGTCAACCCGCGCGCGGTCGAGGCCGTGTCCGTGATCGGCTTGCCTTCGCAAGTGCCGGTGTAATTGACCACGACAAAATCACCCTCTTTAACCTCGCGCGCCTCGTCCATGTAAACAGCGCGTTGTTCGCGCAAGACGTTCAGCGCGCGTTCGAGGTCTTCTTCAGTCACCACCGCCATCTCGCGTTTGACGGGCAGTCCTTTGTATTCAGGCAACTCAAAATCAGGCGCGGTCTCGAGCGTGACGGCGAACTGAAACGGCCGGCCTTTGGAGAATTGGATTTCCTCAATGTCCGGCTGGCCGACGACGCGCAGTTTTTGGTCGGAGATGGCTTTGCGATACCCTTCGGCAACCAGCTTGCGCTTCGCTTCTTCGTCGATCTGCGGCGCGTACGCTTTGACCACCAGGTGCCGCGGCGCTTTGCCGGGACGAAAGCCGGGCAGGCGGACCTGCTTCTGAAAATCCAGCGTAATCTCCTCGAGCGCGGCGTCCACCGCCGGCGCGTCCACTTCCACCCGCAACAACTTCTTGCACGGGCCCAAATTTTCGACCGACACATTCACAATCATTCCTTTCGATGCAAAAGCCCCGCATCCGTGCTGTTTGGGACCTGGCGCCGCGGAGCCGGGAGCGTGGAAGCCTAGGTTTGCAGCGAACACGCGTCAAGTCCACGGTCAAGTCGGCGGCTACGCCGGGCCAAAACGATGCGCCGGCTTTCGCGCTCATTTTACTTTTGCCCCTGTTTGCCGCTAAACTCGCTCGTGACCTCCATTGGCTACAAAATCGTCCGGCTCGCGAACGGGGTTCACAGCGTGCATTCGCTCGCTCATCGGGAAACGTTTCACCCGGTCATCGGCCCGGTGGCCGAAGCCGAGGCGCTCTACGTCAAACAACTGCGCCTGGCGGAACGAATTCGCCGGCAGGCCGGCGAGTTTGTCATTTGGGACGTCGGCCTGGGCGCGGCGGCCAACGCGCTGACCGTGTTGCGAGCCACGCGCGATCTCGCCTGCTCGATCCGGCTCGTCAGCTTCGACAACACGGTCGAACCGCTGGCGTTCGCGCTGCAAAACGCCGAACCGCTGGCTTACTTTTCGGGTTACCTCCACTGCGCGCAGCACCTCGTGCCGCATGGCCGGATTGCGTTTGACAATGGAGCGCAGCCGGTCGAGTGGAAAGTGGTGCTGGCAGATTTTCCTTCGTTGCTCTCCGGACCCGGAGCCGCCGCGTTGCCCAGGCCGGACGCGATTCTGTTCGACCCTTTCTCGCCGGCGAACAATCCAGGAATGTGGACGCTGCCGTTGTTCACGAATTTGTTTCGTCTGCTCGACTCTGCGCGGCCGTGCGCGCTGGCGACCTACTCCCGCAGCACGATGCTGCGAGTGACGCTGCTGCTGGCGGGCTTTTACGTGGGTGCCGGCCACGCGACCGGCGAGAAAGAGGAAACCACCATCGCCGCCAACACCCTTGAGCTGATTGACGAGCCGCTCGACCGGAAATGGCTGCAACGTGCGCGTCGCTCTGACTGCGCCGAACCGTTGCATGAACCGGTCTATAAAAAGGCGCGC
>QHNT01000077.1 GCA_003218515.1 Verrucomicrobiota bacterium
CTCGGCAAACGGCTCGGCTTCGGCAAAGAAAACATGGCGCCGCACAACATGGTGATTTGCATGATCGGAACCGGCATGCTTTGGGTCGGGTGGTACGGATTCAACGCAGGCAGCGCGGTCGCCGCGGACGTGATTGCGGCCAACGCCTTCACCACCACGACGCTCGCCACGGCGGTCGCTTCGTTCGTCTGGCCCATGGCAGAATGGCTCGCCAAAGGCAAGCCGAGCGTTCTCGGTTTCTGCTCAGGCGCAGTCGCTGGCTTGGTTGTCATCACGCCCGCCTGCGGTTTCGTGAATTCAACGGGCGCCGTGATCATCGGCATCGCCGCTGGCCTGATCCCCTGGTTCTTCTGCTACAAGGTCAAGGCCTGGTTCGGCTACGACGACGCGCTCGACACGTTCGGCGTCCACGCCATCGGCGGAACCATCGGCGCGTTCCTCACGGGCGTGCTTGCGGACGCGAATGTTAACGCGAATACCGCGAGTAACCTCGCCGATGTCGGCAATAAAATGGACCTGGCCAATTACGCGACACAGAATGGCCTCGCCCAAGCCATTGCCAACCACACCCAGTGGATTGCCCAACTCGAAGCCATCGGCGTGACGCTGGTCGTCGCTATCCTCGGCACAATCGTCGTCGCATTCATCGTGAAGGCGCTGGTCGGTCTCCGCACGGATGAGGAAGTCGAAACCGTCGGTCTCGATCTCGCTGAGCACGGCGAAGAGGGTTATCACGGCGCATAGATTCAAGTCGATTAACCACAAAACCAAATCGCGTCCGCTGTGCCGGTTTGCGGATCGGAACCGCGACTGGCGCAGCGACGCGTTCAAGCAACCCATGGAAACCAAGAAGAAACAGAGTAGTATGAGCTCCCCCAAACAGGTGTTGGAGCTGGCTCGGAAGCAGGGCGCCAAGATGGTGGACGTGAAGTTCGTCGATACCTTCGGCACCTGGCAACACTTCACCTTGCCGATCAGCGAGCTGTCCGAAGACTCCTTCAGCGAGGGCCTGGGCTTCGACGGCTCCTCGATCCGCGGCTGGAAATCGATCGAAGCCAGCGACATGTTGGCCATGCCCGATCCGGCCACCGCCTTCATCGACCCCTTCATGGCCATCCCCACCCTCTCGCTGACCTGCACCATCGCCGAGACCGGCACCAAGGAAGCCTACACCCGCGATCCGCGCGGCATCGCTCAACGGGCCGAAAAATACCTCCTGTCCACCGGCATCGCTGACAGCGCGGTCTTCGGTCCGGAAGCCGAGTTCTTCATCTTTGACAACGTGCAGTTCGATTCCAAGGCCAACGGCACGTTTTATTCCGTCGATTCCGAAGAGGCCATCTGGAACACCGGGCGGGAGGAGATGCCCAACCTGGGCTACAAAGTCCGCCACAAAGAAGGCTATTTCCCCGTCGCGCCGTTGGACACGCAGCAGGACATCCGCACCGAGATGTGCCTGACGATGGAGCAATTGGGCATCCAGATCGAGCGCCAGCACCATGAAGTGGCCACCGCGGGCCAGGCGGAGATCGACTTCCGCTTCGACACGCTGGTCAAGACAGCCGACCACATGATGCTCTACAAATACGTGCTCAAGAACGTGGCCCGCAAGCATGGCAAGACCGTCACCCTGATGCCCAAACCACTTTTCGGGGACAACGGCAGCGGCATGCACACCCATCAATCGCTGTGGAAGAAAGGCAAACCGTTGTTTGCGGGGCATGAGTATGCGGGCTTGAGCCACCTGGCGCTGCATTACATCGGGGGGTTGTTGAAACACGCCAAGGCGCTGTGCGCCCTGTGCAGCCCGACGACCAACTCGTACAAACGGTTGGTTCCAGGCTACGAAGCGCCGGTCAATTTGGCCTACAGCCAGCGCAACCGCAGCGCGGCCATCCGCATCCCGACCTACAGCGAAAATCCCAAGACCAAGCGCATCGAGTATCGCCCCCCTGATCCCTCGGCCAATCCGTATCTGTGCTACACCGCTTTACTGATGGCCGGCCTGGACGGGGTGCTCAACAAAATGGACCCCGGTGAACCGATAGATAAGAACATGTATGAGTTGGCGCCCCAGGAGATGGCCAAGGTGCCGCAGACTCCGGGCAGTCTGGAGGAGGCCTTGAACCAACTGGACAAAGACCACGATTTCCTGCTCAAGGGCGATGTGTTTACCGAAGACTTCCTGGAGATGTGGCTGGCGGCCAAGCGCAAGGAAGCCGACGCGATTCGCCTGCGCCCTCACCCCTACGAGTTCTTTCTCTATTACGATGTGTGACTCACGCATGTCCCAAATCGTCCGGATATTTATGGATCGCTGATAAACCGGGCATTCTTTCCGGGCGGGAAATCAGAACTGCAGCTAGGACTTACCGCTTCGCGGGAAATCAGAACTGGAAAGCGGACTGGCCGCTTCGCGGCGGCGGATGACGCCCTCTACGGCAGCCAGGATGGCCGCCGCTACGCCGCCACCGTCGCTCCGCGACCGCTGGACAGGCAAAAAAAATCCTGAAAAACTCGCGCGGTGAAACAATCGATAGTGACATTGGACATGGAGGGCGTGTTGACGCCCGAAATCTGGATTGCCGTCTCCGAAAAGACCGGCATCCCCGATCTCCGCCGCACCACGCGCGACGAGCCGGATTATGACAAACTCATGAAATACCGGCTCAACCTCCTCGACCAGCACGGATTGAAACTGTCCGACATTCAACGAGTCATCGGCGGCTTGCGTCCGTTGGACGGCGCGCTGGAATTTCTGCGCCGATTGCGTTCGATCACCCAGGTCATCATCCTTTCAGATACTTTTGAGGAATTTGCCCGACCGCTGTTGCAACAATTGGAATGGCCCACACTGCTCTGTCACAAGCTGGAGGTTGTCAACGACCGAATCGTCAATTACAAGCTGCGCGTCAACGACCAGAAGAAGAAGGCAGTCGCGGCGCTGAAAAGTTTGAATTACAACGTCGTTGCCGCAGGCGATGCCTACAACGACACCGCGATGCTCAAGGAGGCAAATGTCGGCTTCTTGTTTCGCGCCCCGGAAAACGTGAGGAAGGAGTTCTCGCAGTTCAAAGCGGTTGAGACCTACCGCGAGTTGCTGAAGCTTATCAAAGCGGCATTGTAAATCCGAATTCCGAATTCCAAAATCGGACCGAAGCCCGAAGCTCGAACCTCTCTATGCTCCGGGACGCCGCGTTCTTTTCCATTTTCCGGCTTCGCCATTCGAACTTCGATACTCCGCGTTCCCCGCTCCGAATTCCGCACTTGAATCAGTCCTCCGCCTTCGACTCCCGACCGGTCAGGTCGCGCAAGGCCAACGCCACGTTCTTGCCCTCGTAAAGCATTGCATAAACTTCATCGATGATCGGCGTGCTCACGTTGAGCTTGTGCGCCAGTTGCCAGGCCGACCGCGCAGTCGGATACCCTTCCGCCACGTTCACCATGTTGGCCAGAATATCCGCGATTTTTTCGCCGCGGCCGAGGCGTTCGCCGAAACCGCGATTGCGACTGAGCCGCGAAAAGCACGTCACGGTCAAATCCCCCAGTCCGCTCAGGCCGGAAAACGTTTCCCCTTCGGCGCCGCACGCCACGCCGAGCCGGCGAATCTCGACAATCGCCCTGGTCACCAGCGCCGCTTTGGAATTATCGCCAAAACCCAGTCCATCCGAAACGCCGGCGGCAATGGCAATGACGTTCTTCAACGCGCCGCCCAGCTCGACACCCAGCAAGTCGGTGCTCGTATAGACGCGAAATGCCGGCCGATGAAACAAATCCTGCACTTTCGGCGCTGTTTGGATGTCCGTGCTGGCCGCCACAATGGCGGTCGGAATTCCGCGGGCGACTTCCAGCGCCAGTGTAGGTCCGGACAACGCGGCGACGCGCGCCTCCGGCGCGTTCTGGCGCAGAATGCCGCACATCGTCAATCCAGTGTCGTGTTCGATCCCCTTCGTGACGCTGACGGCGATTCCGCTGTAGTGGGCCAGACATCGCGTGACTTCGCGGAAGGCCTTTGACGGCACCGCAACGACGACACACGCGCTGTCATGCACCGCTTTGGTGGGGTCCGTCTCCAGCCGCCAATCACGCGGCAGTTCGATGCCCGGCAGGTAAGGTTCGTTGCGTCCGGCGCGGCGCAGCTCCTCGAGATGGCGTGGATCGTGGCCCCACAGCGTAATGCTGCGCTTGCTTTCGTGCAGCAACTTCGCCAACGCCGTTCCCCAGGCGCCCGCGCCAAGCACCGTGACTTTCATGGAGTGGATTGTTTTTTGTTTTGGTTTTTTTTTGGCGATCCGACGCGGTTTTCGGTTCCGTTCAGCAAGCGCTGAATGTTGCCTTTGTGTTTGTAAATGGCCAGTGCGCTCATCGCACCCGTCACGATGGTCAGCGTCCAGTCGCCGTAGAAAAACCAGGTCGCAAACGGCAGGGTGAACGACGCGACCAGCGAGCCGACCGATACGTACCGCGTCAGCGCGAAGAATATGATCCAAAGACTCAGAATGATCAGCAACGCCCACGGAACAATCCCCGCCAGAACTCCGGCCGATGTGGCGATGCCTTTGCCGCCTTTAAACCTGAGCCAGCAGGTAAAGTTGTGCCCGATGACGACCGCTAAACCGCCGACCAGCCGCAAATACACTTCCTGAGCGGGCGCGACGGAGAAAAATCTGATTGCGATATCAGCCAGCCAGGCGCAGGCCGCGAAACCTTTCAGCCCATCGACGACCAGCACAAAGATGCCCGCCGGCTTGCCGAGAAAGCGGAAAACGTTCGTCGCTCCGATATTCCCGCTGCCGACCGTGCGAATGTCAACACCCTTGGCCCTGGCCACGAGATAACCCGTCGGAATGGAACCGAGCAAATAGGCCCCGACGACCACCGCGATGTAGCTGAGGAATTGCACGAAGTGAATGTAGGTGCTCCGACTTCACGGTTCCAAGAGGAAAGTTGAGTTGCCAGTTGTCAGTCGTCCGTGGTCAGTGGCAAACTCGCGCCGTGGCTGCCACCGACAACGGTCAAGGAACAACAAACAATTCCCGGATCAAAGTCGCCGTGCTCGGTGTCGGTTCGCTCGGCAAGGAACACGCGCGCATTTACGCGCAACTGGCGGATGCGGCGTTGGTCGAGTTTGTCGGAGTTTACGACCTGGTCGCTGAAACGGCGCGGAAGATCGCCGCAAAACACCGGGTGCGGGCTTTCGGCTCCGTGACAGATGCCGTCAACGCGAGCGACGCGCTGAACATTGTGACGCCCACGACGACGCACTTCGACCTCGCCAAAACACTGCTCCAGCAAGGCAAGCACGTGTTCGTCGAAAAACCGATGACCAACAACGCAAACCAGGCGGCAGAACTGGTCCAACTCTCGCAGCAACACCGCTGCGTCCTTCAAGTCGGCCACGTCGAGCGGTTCAACCCGGTTTTCAAATACCTCGAATCGGTGGCCACCGAGCCGCGGTTCGTCGAAGCGCACCGGCTTTCACCGTACCCAGTAGTGGGGCGGGCTTCCAGCCCGTCTTTGACAGGCAAGATGCCTGTCCCACCACGCAGCACGGACATTGGCGTGGTGCTTGATTTGATGATTCACGACCTCGACGTGGTGCTCGCCTTCGTGAAATCGCCGGTCGTGAGCATGGATGCCGTCGGCATTCCCGTCCTGAGCCAGTCGGAGGACATCGCCAATGCGCGGTTGCGCTTCGCCAACGGCTGCGTCGCCAACCTCACCGCCAGCCGCGTCAGCCCGGAAAAGATGCGCAAGATTCGCGTCTTCAGCGCCGGCCCGGTGACCAGCTACATCTCGCTCGATTACCGGGCTCAGGAAGGTTTCATCTACCGCATCGCCCGCGAAGGCGAAGAGGAATCGTCGCTGCTCAAAAAACTGTTGAAATCGAAGGACAGGACTATCGTGAGCGAGTTCGGCGGCAAACGGATCGTGCGGGAACCGGTGCCGCTGCAGAAGGAGGAACCGCTCAAACTGGAGCTGCAACATTTCATCGAATCGGTGCGCGCGCACCGGACACCGCTCGTCAGCGGCGAATCAGCCAAGCGCGCGCTGGATCTGGCGTTTGAAATCACGAGGCAGATTCAGGGTACATTGCCGACTGTTTGAACGAACGGCTTTACGGATAGTACAATTGGGTGTAGCAAAGAGTTATGCAAACTATTCGTTACGTCTATTGGCAGGATGATGACATGTGGCTCGGTTTTCTTGAGGAGTATCCTGATTACATGACGCAAGGCAAATCGCTGAAAGACCTGGAGGAACATCTGCGCGACCTGCACAAGGAATTGACCAGCGGCGTTATTCCCTGCGTGCGTAAGGTGGCCGAGCTTCAACTTTCGTGAAGCGCGTTGACCTCATTCAACAGCTCGCGCGCATGGGCTGCGTTCTCATCAGGCACGGAGGGAAACACGATTGGTATCAGAATCCTGGGACGAAAATGTGCCAACCGGTTCCGCGCCATCGCGAAATCAAGGAGTACCTCGCGCGTTCCATTATCAAAAAGCTTGGCGACCCAAGCTGACTCGGCATGTTTTTGACTGACGGCCTTCAACAGCGCCGAGCGCCGCTCGTCAGCGGCGAAGCGCGAAGCGCGCGTTGGATGTTGTAAAGCAGTTGAAATCACTCCCTGCCACCGCGCCGCCAAGGCAAATCAAGACAGTGAACTCCACACGTTTCATGCTCATCGCCGGCGAAGCGAGCGGGGACTTGCTCGCCGCCGAGCTGGTCAAGGCGTTGAAGCAGTCGCCGGAAGTGGAGGCGATGCCGTTTCCGCCGGAATTTTTCGGCGCGGGCGGACCGAAGATGGCCGAAGCGGGCGTGGAATTGGCGGTGGACCTGACGCAGCATTCAGTCATCGGGTTGTTCGACGCGCTGAAAAAGTACTGCGAGTTCAAACGCATCTTCGACCAACTCTTTCAACTCGCGCTCGAACACGAGCCGGACGTCATCATCTGCGTCGATTTCTCCGGGTTCAACCACCGCTTTGCGAACGCCATCAAAAAGTATGTCCGCGCGCGCGAGGGAACCTTCCTCAACTGGAATCCGAAGATTGTGCAGTACGTCTCGCCGCAGGTCTGGGCGTCGCGACCGGGCCGCGCCTATCAACTGGCCCGGGATGTCGATTTGTTGCTCAGCATTTTTCCATTCGAGAAGGACTGGTACGCGGCACGGGTGCCGCAGTTGCGGGTGGAATTTGTGGGGCATCCGATGGTGGACAGATATGCGAACGCGGAACGCGTAGCCCCCGACGTGAGGAGGGGGAACACGCCGACCACCGCAGCGTCGGAAAACCAGGCCCGCCTCCTCACGTCGGCGGCTACAGTGCTGCTGCTTCCCGGCAGCCGCGTCGCGGAATTGCGCCGGCACTTGCCGTTGATGACTGCGACGGCGCGAAAAATTCGCGAGGCGAAACCCGAGACGCGCTTCAAAATGGTTTTGCCGAGCAAAGAATTGAAGCGTCTGTCGGACGAGCCGTGCACGTTGCTTCCCGATCTGGAGATTCGAATCGGCGGCCTGGCCGAAGCGTTGGCCGCAGCCGATCTGGCGATCACGAAATCCGGCACCATCACTTTGGAATGCGCTTACTTCGGCGTCCCGGCAGTGGTCTTCTACAAAACTTCCTGGCCCTCTTACCTCGCCGGCCGGATGGCCGTCGGTGTCGAACACCTTGCGATGCCGAACCTGCTCGCGGACGAGGCGATTTATCCGGAGTTTATCCAGCACGCCGCAACAACGGATGGCATCGCTCGCGCCGCGCTGGATTTGTTAAACAACTCGGAACGGCGAAACGCCGTGAAAGCAAAGCTGGCACAGGTAATAAAATCTTTGGGCGCCCCCGGCGCCAGTGAGCGGGCGGTAAGAGCGGTGCTGCGTCTTTTCGAGCAGGAACCCGCTCCAATCCGCGCCGCCCTCGCAGATTGAAACCATTTGCGTCCGCGCGAACACCTCGCGCGCTTCAGGAAGCACAGGACGTTTTTCCCTCTCTCCCCGCGAGGAACGAGCGGGGAGAGAGCTGGAGAGAGGGGAACTGAACGGCCTCCTCTCCCCGACCCTCTCCTCCTTTTTTTGGGAGGAGAGGGAGAAGGGAAGCGCTGCTGCGCTCCAAGCAAACTACTTGCCGACCACTGCGAGACGCCCGCCGCTACGTCGCTAAACACATACCTGGCCGCGAAGAAGATTGGTTTTTTCATGAATTGACGCCATATTTTCCGCGTCAATTACGAGCGCGCGTGAAGAAAAGCATCGCCCAAACAACTTTTTTGGCGACAACAACTTTGTTGCTCCGAAGCATCGCCGCCACGGCCGCTCCCGTTGAACCCGACCGTGCAGGCATCGAGTTCTTTGAGAAGAAAATCCGACCCCTCTTCCTCGAGCATTGCTACAAGTGCCACAGCAAGGACGCCGAAAAAGTCAAAGGCGGGCTGCTGCTCGACACGCGCGACGAAATGTTGAAGGGCGGCGATACGGGCCCGGCGATTATCGCGGGCGATCCGGAGAAAAGCCTTTTGATCAAGGCGGTCCGATACACCGATGAAGACCTGCAAATGCCGCCGCGCAAAAGCGGCGGCAAACTTTCCGAGGAGCAGATCGCCGATCTCGAAGCATGGGTGAAAATGGGAGCGCCGGACCCGCGCACGAGCGAGGCCACAGTTCAGAAAGGACCGCCGCTTTCCGACCCGGAAAAAGTCCGCCATCATTGGGCGTTCAAACCGATCCGTCACCCCGCCCCGCCCGCGGTCAATAACAAGCGCTGGGTCAAGAACCCGATCGACGCCTTCGTGCTGGCGAAGCTCGAATCCAAAGGAATGCTCCCGTCGCGACAAGCCGATAAACGGACGCTGATCCGTCGCGCGACTTTCGATTTAACCGGCTTGCCGCCGACGCCACAGGAGGTCGAGGATTTTCTCGCGGACAATTCGCCGGAAGCGTTTACCAGGGTCGTGGACCGATTGCTCGGTTCGCCGCGCTACGGCGAGCGTTGGGGCCGACACTGGCTCGATGTGGCCCGTTACGCCGACACGAAAGGCTACGTGTTCGAGGAAGAACGCCGCTATGCCTACGCCTACACGTATCGCGACTACGTCATTCGCGCGTTCAACGAGGACTTGCCTTTCAGCCGATTCGTCATCGAGCAACTCGCCGCCGACCAGCTCGACCTCGGCGACGATAAGCGTCCGCTCGCGGCGATGGGTTTTCTCACCCTCGGCCGGCGCTTCCTGAACAACCAGCCGGACATCATTGATGACCGCATCGATGTCGTGTCGCGCGGCTTGATGGGCCTGACCGTCACTTGCGCGCGCTGCCATGACCACAAATACGACCCGATTCCAACCCAGGATTACTATTCGCTCTACGGCGTGTTCGCGAGTTGCAACGAGCCGGCAGACAAACCGCTGCTCGGCACGGCGTCGCTGCCGAAGGCCTACAATGAATACGTGATCGAGCGAAAGAAACGCGAAGACGAGCTGAAGGATTTCCGCGCGGCAAAGGAGCATGAGGCATTGTCGCAACTGCGTCAACGAACGGGCGATTATTTGCTGGCCGCATTTGAGGCGCAGCGATTGAACGATAACTCAAAAGCGGAAGCGCTGGCGCGCGAACGGAAGCTCGACCCCGGTGTGGTGCACCGTTGGGTTTCCAGGCTCGACGAATGGAGAAAGGAACATCATCCGCTCTTTGCGCCATGGTTCGCGTTCGCCGGGCTGCCCGAAAAGGATTTTGCCGAGCGCGCCAAAGAATTGGCCCCGAAGGTGGCTGCCAACCAAGCCGCGGACAAACCGGTCAATCTGCTTGTCGCCGAAGCGTTCGCCGGCGAGCCGCCCGCTTCAATGAAGGAAGTGGCCGACCGTTACGGCAAGCTCTTCGCGGATGCGGACAAACGCTGGCAGGAGCATTTGGACGAGCAAAGTAAAAAGTCCGAAGGCAGCGACAAAGTCGAAGCGTTGGCTGCGCTGCCTGACCCAAACCAGGAAGCCTTGCGCCAAATCCTCTACGCGGACAATTCACCCGCTCATCCGCCTGCGGGCGAAATCCATCGGCTGTTCGATGTGCCGACCAGCCAGAAGCTGCGTGCGCTGCAACGAAAACTGGAGGAATTAGACGCCACCCATCCGGGCGCGCCGCCCAAGGCGATGGTCCTGGAAGATAATTCCAGCCCTTACAATCCGCACGTTTTCGTTCGCGGCAACCCGAACAACCCCGGCCCGGAAGTGCCACGAGAGTTTTTGGCAGTTGTCGCAGGCGCGAACCGGAAACCGTTCCGCAAAGGCAGCGGCCGGCTCGAACTAGCCCAGGCCATCGCCAGCCGCGACAACGCGCTCACCGCGCGCGTGATTGTGAATCGGGTCTGGCTGCATCATTTCGGCGCCGGACTCGTTCGGACCCCGAGCGACTTCGGCCTGCGCTCGGACCCGCCGACGCATCCGGAATTGCTCGATTACCTGGCCTCTTACTTCATCGACGAGGGCTGGTCGCTCAAAAAACTGCACCGGCTCATCCTGCTGTCGAACACGTACCAACAGAACAACGACGGTGAAACCCGCTACGCGCAAATTGATCCGGACAACCGGTTGCTCTGGAAAATGAACCGCCGGCGGCTTGACTTCGAGGAGTTGCGCGACTCACTGCTTGCAATCTCAGGCAAACTGGACCTCACCGAAGGCGGGCACGCGGTGGACATTGTCGGGGAAGCGTCCTCCGCGCGACGCGCAGTTTACGGTTTTGTGGAGCGACAAAATCTCCCCAACCTGTTTCGCACATTCGACTTCGCCAGTCCGGACACAACGAGTCCGCAGCGGTTTTCCACCACCGTGCCGCAGCAGGCGCTGTTTTTGATGAACAGTCCGTTTGTGATTCAGCAGGCGAAAAATCTCGCCGCGCGCGCGGAGCTCAAGTCCTGCTCCCGCCCCGAAGACCGAATCCGCCGACTCTACGAAGTCGCTTACCAGCGCGAACCGGACCGTGACGAACTCAGGCTCGCGCTTCGTTTCGTGGCAGCGCCGCCGCGCGAACCGGACGAGACTCCCGACACGCCGGTCTGGCAGTACGGTTACGGCGAATTCGATGAAGCGGCCAAGCGCGTCAAGGAGTTTCATCCGTTGCCCCACTTCACCGGCTCGGCCTGGCAAGGTGGGGAAAAGCTGCCCGACGGACAAATCGGCTGGGTGTTGCTGAACGCGACCGGGGGCCATCCGGGCAACGACCCGCAGCATGCCGCCATTCGGCGTTGGACCGCGCCGCGAGCAGGCAAACTCGCCATCAACGGCACGTTGAGACAGGAAAATGAGGCCGGCGATGGCGTGCGCGGCCGCATTGTGTCGAGCCGGGTGGGCGTTGTCGGTGAATGGACGGTCCATCACGCCAAAGAACTGACAGCCGTCGAGCCAGTTGAAGTCAAACCGGGCGACACGATTGACTTTGTCGTCGATTGCCGCAGCGGGCCGGATTCCGACTCCTATTCCTGGGCGCCGACCATCAAATTGACGGCACCGTATCCTGACGGCCACGCGGCGCTGACGAAAACCTGGGACGCCAAAGAAGATTTCAGCGGGCCGAAGGAGATTCCCAAGCCGCTGGACGCGTGGGAGAAATTCGCGCAGGTGTTGTTGCTCTCGAACGAACTGATGTTCGTGGATTAGAGCGTTTTCACTACCACCATGGCCGCTGAGAAGCCACGACTACCGAGGTTTCCTGCATTCTTGCGGCTACAGATTTATTGAAACCGCTCTAGATCCCATTCCCGGCCAAAATGAACCTCGTAGCTGCCGACGGAGGAGGCTCTGACTCAATTCCGCGTTCCGCACTCCGCATTTGAAAAGTGAGCCTCCTCACGTCGGCTGCTACGGAAGGCGGGCTGAGAAGGACAGCGCCTCACGAGCCAGCTCGTCAGCAGTCCCACCAAACTGTAGCTACACTCCTCTTCCCGCCCGATTCTTGCTTCCCATCGCCTTCGTTGCTTAACTTGCCACCGCAGTGAAAAAAACCGGTCGTCCAGAAATTCCGCGCAAAGCGATTTACCGCTTGTCCGTTTACCTCCGTTGTCTCCATCGGCTGAAAGCGAATTCCATCCGCACCGTTTCCAGCGACGCATTGGCCGCAGCCGCCGGTGTGAAACCGACCCAACTCCGCAAAGACCTCACTTACTTCGGACAGTTCGGCACGCGCGGGCTGGGCTACGACGTCGAGCAACTGGCCAAAATGATCACCGACCTGCTCGGCACGAACAGCCTCCAGCCCGTTATCCTGGTCGGCGTCGGCAATCTCGGCCTGGCGCTGCTGTCGTATCGCGGGTTTGAACAGGAGGGTTTTGAAATCGTCGCCGCATTCGATGTGGACCCTGATCGCAAACGTGAAAAGACCGTGACGCAACCGATCCACGGAATGGACAAGCTGGCCGGGTTTGTCCGCGACCGCGGCGCCCGCATGGCTATCCTCACGGTCCCTGCCGTGGTCGCGCAGGAAGTCGCCAACCAGCTCGTCGAGGCCGGCATCACCGGCATTTTGAATTTCTCGCCCATTGTTTTGCAGGTGCCCGAGGAGGTCATGGTCAACAACGTCAATCTCGCCATCGAACTGGAGAACCTCAGTTACTTCATCCAGGACTGAACATGATCTGATTTGCCCCGGCATTTCCTTCCCGTCTTTGTCGCCGTCGCGGCTGAGCGTCACACAAAAAGCCGCAGCCAACACCCGGCTTTGTCCCGGCTCACTCGCTTTCTCGCCGCTATCGGCTGACGCGGTAAAACTTGTTACCTGTCGTCGGTTCGGTAAACGAGCCGTCAGATTCCAGGTCTTTCCAGGTGATCGGCAGGTTCAAGTTGGTCGTGGATTGGAGTGTCCCGCCGTTGGTCCACTGAATCGTGACCATGCCGTTGCTGATCGTTGCGCTGGTTATCCGCGGAGCCGCCGCCGGGGTGGGAGCGAAGAAAATGAAGTTCACTTGTACGTCGTCGTTCGCGTTCGGAGCCGTCAGCCGCAGAGTTTGCACGCCTGAAAGGTTGACCGGGAGCGGGTTTCCCGAAACGTCGCTTAGTTGCGCGTATCCATAAATGTTCAACCGGCCCGCGGACGAGATGGAAAATATTCCCAGCGAAGTCGTCGTCTGGTTGGGCTGGGTTCGGTCTCCGGTGACACGATCCAACAGCAACTGCTGCGGGACTGTTGCCGAGGCGCGCAAAAACGCCTGATAATTGCCCGACGGAAACGTGCGCGAGTAGTTGAGCCATTCCCCTGCCGCGACCAGACCCACGTCATAGTCGGTTGCCCCTGCGGCGGTGTATTTCGCCCGTGCCGTGTCCGTTCCCACCTGGGTATCGACCGTGTCGGCGTCCCGGTAAGCGCCGAAAGTGGTGTCCGTCGTATCGAAATAATCCACCAATGGCGTGCCGGCGAAGCCGAAGTACCCGGCCGGTGCGGGGTCATCCGTAAACTGGCCATTGGCATAGTTGTAGTCCTCGGCCTCCACGAGGACACCGCTCGATTCCGCGAAGGTGTCGAACGAAAGCCTGTTGGTGGAACTGCGCCCTGCCTGATCGGAAACGATGAGCTCGCCTTTGTAAATCGTGTTCGTGGCAAGGTTCGTATAGGTCGCGGTGCGACTTTGTGGAGTGCCGGCGACGTTCAGACCGCTGCTCACGTCCGCGCCGTTCAACGTTAGCTTGAATCCGCCCGGTGGCAGGCTGTTGGTGCCCTGCGTCGTTACGGACAACGAAATGCCATTACCCGCAGGGTAAAAAGTCACGTTCTCCCCCGGGGACAAAGCGGTGATGTCCGGTGGAATTTGATCGAAAGCGCCGGGCGGAAACCCCGCTCCGATTTTGTAGCCGAAGAAATCCACATCCAGCGCCCAATTCTGCGGCGTCGCCGTGCCGCCAAAGGCGATATAGCTTTGCGGGTAGTCGTTACCGTCGCCGGCCGTGATGCGGAAGACCCGAGGCGAGAGCGAACCGTCCATGTAGATGAAGCCTTGATGTGTCCCGATATTGGCCGGGTCCTTCCGGATGACGATCCAGAACTCGTGCCACTGGGTGGGATCGAAAGCGATGACGTTGGTGCCGGTGCCTTGCCCGAAATTCACGTTGCCACTGACCTGATTGCCGTCGAACTCGTTCATCGTCAACCCGGCAAAATTGGCGCGGTTGACGTTGGTAGCCCCGCCGGTTGTGTCATTGGTTTGAGTCAGAGAAAAGGCGATGGCACCGATCGAGGATTGATGGACGACAAAGTTTCCCTTGCCGCCGTCGCTGGTGACATAACCGTCTCCTTCGGCTGGATACGGTTGAATGCCCGCCGCCTGCTGTCCGTCGCGGTGAAGTGGGTCCAGCGGGAAAGTCGTGTTGCTCGGCGTCGGAATCCTCGCGCGAAAAGTCAGCGTTACCCCCGTGTCCATTATATCGGGGCCGCCTCCATCGGCTTCGACATCGTGTGCGAAATAGACCTTCCGATTGCATGGGTCGGTATAACCATAGTCCCGCGGGTCGCCGGTGTCCTGCATGCGCAGGTAACTGACGCCGTTTTCAGTAATGAGATTGGCTCCGCCCGGCGCGTTGTCCATTCCAAAGACACCCCCGGTCGTAAATGCGCCGCCAATAACAGAACCATCCCATTGGTCGGAACCGTTGTTGTGGCTCCAAGTGCCGTCCAGGGACGCAAAGCCGCTGGCATCGTCCGCGACCGTGAGTTGGTCACCATTGTAAATGTACGTCCAGCCGCCTGGCGGATCAGGGTAAGCAACTCCGCCACAGACTCTTAAGGTTTCGGAAAGCAGCAGGAGCGGGCAACCAATGAAAAGAAATAAGAAAGACCTTCGCATAAAGAAGTCCTGGGTTCTAAGGGTTCGAAGCAATTATTAGTGCGTCCTTTGCCGCGTGTGAAGCTTTTTTATGATTCGGTCCACCGACGCCTGAGTGTTGGCGTGACAGGCGAAGGTGCTCCCGTTTAACCTCAGTCATGCATGAACCACTCCGCGCTTGGATTGTCTCCGCTCTTCTCGCGCTGCTGACCGCTGTTTCCCTGCACGCGGGTGACTCGAAAATCAGCGCGCGAGGCGCCAAACTCGAAAAACTCGCCGGCGATTTCGAATTCACCGAAGGCCCGGCCGCCGACAAGGACGGCAACGTCTTCTTCACCGATCAGCCCAACGACCGCATCGTGAAATGGAGCGCGGCCAACGGCACTGTCAGCGACTGGATGAAACCGTGCGGCCGGGCCAACGGCACTTACTTTGACAAGGACGGCAACCTCATCGCCTGCGCCGACGAGAAGAACGAGCTTTGGTCCATCACACTCGACAAGAAAGTCGCCGTGCTGGTGAAAGATTTCCACGGGAAACTGCTCAATGGCCCGAACGATCTTTGGATTCGGCCTGACGGCGGGATTTACTTCACCGATCCACTCTATCCGCGGCCCTATTGGAAACGCGACAAGACGATGCAGCAGGACGGCCAGCATGTTTATTTCCTCGCACCCGACCGCAAGAATATCAAGCGCGTCGCCACCGACCTTAAGCAGCCCAACGGCATCATCGGCACGCCCGACGGCAACACGCTTTACGTCGCCGACATCGGCGCGAGCAGGACCTACGCTTACGACATTCAAGCCGACGGCTCGCTCACAAACAAGCGGCTGTTCTGCGAACTGGGTTCCGACGGCATGACACTCGACAACGAAGGCAACCTTTATCTCACCGGCCGGGGCGTAACCGTGTTCGACAAGTCGGGCAAGCAGATCGAACACATCGACGTGCCGGAACCGTGGACGGCCAACATCACTTTCGGCGGCAAGGATCGCGACCTGCTTTTCATTACCGCGAGCAAGAACGTCTATGGGCTGAACATGCGCGTGAAAGGAGCACAATAGCGTGAAGGCGGCGTCGCTACTCCTCGGTCTCTTGATTGTGTTCGATCTTTCCGCTGCCAACTGGCCGCAGTTCCGCGGACCGCAGGCGGGCGGAGTGGATACGAATGCCGTCGCGCCAACGCGCTGGGATGTCGAAAAAGGTGAGAACGTCCGGTGGCAGACCACGATTCCGGGACTGGCTCACTCGTCGCCGATTATTTGGGGCGATCGTGTCTATGTGACCACCGCTGTGCGGCCGGGCAAGGCCGATCTCAAGGTCGGACTCTACGGAGACATCGAGTCAGCCAGCGACCAGGACCCGCACCAGTGGCGGTTGCTGGCGTTGGACAAGGCCAGTGGCAAAATCGTCTTCGACAAACTCGGTTACGAGGCGGTTCCTCGCGTCAAACGCCATACCAAGTCCAGTCATTGCAACTCCACACCCGCCACCGATGGGAAACGGGTGGTTGCCCTTTTCGGCTCCGAAGGTTTGTTCTGTTTCGACCTGGACGGCCAGCTACTCTGGAAAAAAGACCTGGGTCCGATGGACTCCGGTTACTACCAGGTGCCCAGCGCGCAATGGGGCTTCGCCAGCTCACCCGTCATTCATGATGGCAAAGTCGTCGTGCTTTGCGACGTACAGACCAATTCGTTCCTTGCTGCATTCAATCTCACCGACGGCAAAGAACTCTGGCGCACGCCGCGCAAGGACGTGCCGACCTGGGGCACGCCAACCGTGGCGAAGGTCCGCGAGCAAACACAAATCCTCGTGAACGGCTGGCATCACAACGGCGCTTACGATTTCGCGACCGGAGCGGAAGTGTGGAAGCTCAACGGCGGCGGCGACATTCCCGTGCCCACGCCGGTCGTGGCTGGCGGCCTGGCCTACTTCACCAGCGGGCACGGAAAATTTCGTCCCATGCAGGCCATTCGACTCGATGCCAGGGGCGAGATCACGCCATCGGAAGTCGGCGCGACGAACGCCGCCATCGCGTGGTCGCACGCGCGGCAGGGGAACTACATGCAGACACCCATCGTTGTCGGCGACCGCGTTTACGGCTGCCTTGATAACGGGGTACTCACCTGCTTCGACGCGAAGACAGGCGCGATCTCCTACAGCGAACGTCTCGGCTCTGGCAGTGAAGGTTTCACGGCGTCACCGGTGTCCGATGGTCGTCATCTCTTTTTCGCGAGCGAGGTCGGGAACGTGTTTGTCGTCCCCACGGACGGAAAGTTTTCAGTCACAGCGACCAACAGTCTTGGCGAAACCTGCATGGCCTCGCCCGCCATTTCAAACGGTATCCTGTTCTTCCGTACCCGTGAGCATTTGACTGCAATTGGCAAGTAATCAACGACCTCCGACAAAGCCGGAGGCTTGATTGCGCGAAGAAAACCGACGATACTTTTGGAGATTTGTTCGAACCCTCCAACCCGATGAACGAAAAGTCATTCTTTTTCACACAGCTGCCGGTCTTCGGTCAGATAGGGCCGAAGACAGTTATGGACAGAAGCGTACATCCTCCGAGAATCCAGGAACTTCACTGCGTGATAGATGTTTTGCCAAGCAGCGACACTTTTGAAGTCTTCCCGTGTATTATCTTCAGTGGAAGGATACTCGCAGCACTTTTGGCGGCCGAATGTTCAGGATTTGCAGTAAGGGGCGGTCTATTTGAAGCTTCTGAAATCTTCAACGAACTGCGCCAAGGTTCCCCGATCCCAGAACTTCGGTGGTGCGAAATAACCGGCGTACCCTACAAAGATGACTTGGGGCTCGCGCGACAGACGAGGCTGATCGTTTCAGAGAAGGCAAAGACAGTTATCGAATCGAAAGAACACGATGGGGTTACGTTTACATTGGGAGAACAGGTTCCAACAGACGCCGAGATCACTGCTAGCCTGTTTGAAGGTGCTGCAAGAGTTGCGGAAGAGCTCCGCAAAAAAAGACGCCGAGACAGTTGAACTGGAACATGGCTGAACTGCACGGGCCAACCATAGCTGCAGCAATGCCACTATATTTGAACGCTGAAATGGCTCCTCGGCTACGAACACTACTTGATGCTGAGTAAAGCTGGCCTACTTCTGACTCGACACCCAAACGCCTTGCCCGACAAATGAGGCAACCAACAGCCTGGGGTTTGAGAGAGCAATCAGTCGTTCACGACCGTGGGCCATGAGTTTATTCCCACCACTGTCGAATTCGGTCAGTCCTCCCGCAGAACCGGAAGTTTTCCTGCAAGGCAATGACATGCCCGATTTTTATTGAACTGAATCCGGTTTTAGCGGTCACTAGAAGCAGTCCGCAAAATGATAAACCAACACTGATTATGAAAAGAATAGCAACACTACTGGCCGCCTTGTCTGTGGCGGGTTTGACGCACGCCGGCCTGAAGCCCGGCGACAGTCTGACGCCTTACGAAATCAAGAACGTTGAAAACGGCAAAGAGTATTGCCAGGTTTGCGCTTACGCCGGCAAGGCCGGCAAGGTTGTCGCGTTCGGCAACCTCAAAGACGAAAACTTTTGGGCCGATCTGAAGAAACTCCAGAAGTTGCAGAGCGGCTATGACAGGCTGGGAGTCTTTGCTCAAATCATCGACTCCAAGGATGCCAAAGCGATCGACGCTGCGGCAAAGAAGCATGGGATTACCTTCCCGGTCGTCGTCGCGAAACAAAAGGACTGGGACAAGGCCTACAAAGTCGAAGGTGTCAGCCGCACGATCTATTACGCTCAAGGAAACAACAAGATCGTCTGGACCGGGGTCGGCCTGGACGACTCAGCCAACGGCCAGTTGCAAGAGAGAGTAAAGAAAGACCTCGCGGGGTAGGGGTTCTGGTTTCAGTTTTGAAATCCGGCAAACCATGTTTGCCGGATTTTTGTTTTCTTCATTCCTTCCGTGATCGACGAAGAAACCGGACAGGTGTGAATGGCCTCGACGGCGACTTCAAGCGGCGTGCTGTTCTTTCCAGACTCGCGGGTGGGCTTAATCGTCCTCAGCGAACCGTTTGCCGCTAATTGTATGTCCGAGCATGAACACAACGATTCGCTCGAACTCTTTTCGAACTATTCGATACCTAAGCCCAAGCTCTTTCTTTGCTTTCGCCCACGGCACGAGCGGCTTGTTGCCGTTGCGCTCGATAGCGTGGTTCAATTCGCGCAAATCTTCGAGGTCTTCGACGAGTTCTCGGCGCAACGCTTCGGAGATGAACAATTCGAAGTTTGTGCCCGGCATCCGTCACTCCCTCTTGGCCGCCTTCAACTCAAGATGCAAATCGCGTAATTGTTTCGGGGTCACCGGCGCCGGTGAATTCGTCATCAAGTCCACGCCTTTCGCGGTCTTCGGAAAGGCGATCACGTCGCGAATGCTCGTTGTGCCGCAAAGAATCGCGATCAACCGATCGAAGCCGAGCGCAATCCCGCCGTGCGGCGGAGCGCCGTAACGGAATGCCTCCAGCAGGTAGCCAAACCGCAGTCTGGTTTCCTCCGGCGGAATCTGCAGCACCTGCTCGAACACCGTCTTCTGCACGTCCGGTTGGTGAATCCGAATCGAGCCGCCCCCCAGTTCCCAACCGTTGACCACGATGTCGTAATGTTGACCGCGCACCTTCTTTGGATCGCTCGTGAGAAACGGAATGTCTTCCGCCACCGGCGCGGTGAACGGGTGATGACTCGAATACCAGCGGTTCTGTTCCTTGTCGAAACTGAGCAGCGGAAAATCCACGACCCAGAGAAAATCGAAGCGGTTCGGATCAACCGTCACCTTCCCATGCCCTTTGAGAACGTCCGCGCAGTAAAGTCGAATCTTTCCCAGAATTTCACACGCGGTCAGCCATTGATCGGCTGCGAACAAAATCAAATCGCCTTCCTCAACGGCGAGTTTTTTCGTCAGCACGGATCTTTCCGCGTCAGAGAAGAACTTCACGATCGGCGATTTCCATTCGCCGTTTTCAACCTTGATGTAGGCGAGGCCTTTCGCGCCAAAACTCCTGGCGTATTCAGTCA
>QHNT01000078.1 GCA_003218515.1 Verrucomicrobiota bacterium
AACAAGGAACGAATCGGTTTCCAATACGGCGGGATCGAGTGGATCAACGTTCTCAAGTTGGACGGGCCGACGATGTCCACGCCGCAGGCAAATTTCTCCGGAGTAAAGGTCAGTCCCGCGAGCGTCGCGTAACCGCCATAGGAGCCGCCCATGATCGCGACTCGCTTTGGATCGGCGTAACCTTGCTGGATGGCCCAATCCACGGCGTTGATCAGGTCGTCGTGCATCTTGAGGCCCCATTGTTTGTTTCCGGCGTTGAGGAACTTCTTCCCGTAGCCGGTTGAGGCGCGATAATTCACTTGCAGGCAGGCGTAGCCGCGGTTCGCGAACCATTGCGCGTAGGAATTGTAACCCCAGGTGTCGCGAGCCCACGGGCCGCCGTGTACGAAGAGCACCATCGGCAGATTCTTCGGCGGCACACCGACCGGCCGCGTGAGGTAGCAATGCAGATTGAGCCCATCGCGCGACTTGACGATGACCGGCTCCATCGCCGCGAGTTGCAGGCCTTCGAGCTTCGGCTGGTGAACGAACAGAAACGTTCCCTTTTGGGAGACGCGGTCCCAGGAGTAATAGCGGATCGGACCACGGTCGGACGTGAACGCCACCAGCCAGGTCGTGTCTCGATCGTCGCGGTTGACGACGACGAAATCGCCGTCGTTCAATTGGGCAATACCTGCAAAGTCCGCTTTGACGGACGGGTCCACCACGGCCCATTTTGCCCGACCCGGCGCGAACGCGACGGCTTCAACCACGTGTTTCTTCGGATGAATCAGCACGTTTCCAGCGTCCACCTCATCGGACGACGCGAGGACCTTCTCCCCTCCCGTCGCGATGTTCTTCTCCACCAAGCGCGCTGTGTCCGAGCCGATCGATGATTTCAAAAACGCTGACTTGCCAGCCACCGTGAAGTCGAGGAATTCGAGGATTTCGTCCGGACCGACCTTGATCCAGCTTTTCCACGGCGCCTTCACGTCGTCGCGAATGCGGATTTCCGTGCCGCCGTCCGGCGTCTGGATTTGCGCCGCGCGGACCTGGAACTTCGGGTCCGCCGCCCAACCGGCGACGTCGCCCGGATTTTCCGTGTCGAGCACCAGCGCTCCGGTCTTGAGATTCAACCGATAAACATCAAACAACTCGCGCCTGCGAACATTCAGCTCCAGAAGCAGTTCGTCCGGAAAATTCGGGTCCGTCGCGGTGACCTGGGCGCGCACGCCCTGATACGCCGTGTAATCCCGGATATTGCCGGAGACGAGGTCAACGCCGTACACGTGCCAGTTCTCGTCGCCATCCACATCCTGGAGATAGATCACCGTCTGGCTGTCTTCCGCCCAGAAGTACTGGCGGATGCCGCGCTTTTTATCGGCCGTGACGACTCTGTCGTCCTCTTTGCCGACGGTTTTGATCCAGACCTGGAGGACGTTGTTGGTGTTGGGCGCGATCCAGGCCAGGCGCTTGCCGTCCGGCGAAATCTGAGGACTGACGCGTTCCGGGTTGCCGAAGAGGACCTCGCGGGGGATCAACGGCGGCAGTTCCGCGCGGGCGGTTGAGGTGGCGGCGGTCAAGAGCGCCAAAGCGACGGTGACAGCAAAGGGGTCAGTCCCAGACAATCGAATGTTCATAGCCAGCCTCCGTGGCGCAGACAGTTGGCAAGATAACCACTCGCCCCCATCTTCAGACGTTGCGCAATCCAGTTCAAGGTCATGGTCGTTTCGCGGCGCAGCCGGCGGGCTATCTTCAGTTTCTCACGGTCGCCTTTGCGCCGCCGCTCCAACTCCGAGCCCTCCCACTTCCGTCGCCGCAATTCCTCCGCGATAATGCGAGCCGCCTGCGCCTCCGCCGTTTCCTGTCGCTCATCGCCCCCATGATGCCGGCTCATCCTGGTGCTCATCTGCTGCAGTAACTCTTGGCGAAACGCCTCATCGCCCAGGCACCAGCCCCTCCGGACGGCTTTCAACTTTCGCGGTTCCTCCAGTTCACGGCGTTGTTCCATCATCTGCTCAAACTGGCGCCGTCCCGCCACACTGTCTTGCGGAATACCCATTTCTCCAAAGAGCCGCCCCACCTTCAACCACTCCGGACGCCGAGTTGGGCTCTTCAAGTATTCTCCGTAACTGCTCCAGCGATACTCCCGCAAAGGTTGTTCCGGCTTCAGCAGTTTGGCCCGCACCGGATTCAGATGCACATAGTCGCAGACCGTCCGCAAATACCCGTTGCCGCTGCCGTCCACGATCAGCGCCTTGTAACGCCCGCTGAACAAATGGCCAACGAGCTTGTGTCGCTGATTGAAGCGCGAGGTGTAGGTGCCTAGAAACCATTTCATCCCCGCCACCAGGTTGGCTTGCGGCGTTTCCATCACCAGATGAAAATGATTGCTCATCTGGCACCAAGCCTGCACTTCCCAGCCCGTCTTTCGGCACGCTTCACCCAAAGTCTCCAAGAAACGCTGACGATCCTGATCGTCACGGAAAATCGGTTCGCAACGGTCACCGCGGTTGATGACGTGGTAAATAGCGCCAGCATACTCCATGCGCAACTTTCTGGCCATGACCACAGCTTCTCAACCAGTCCTCAGTCTGTCAATGTGCGATTGTGCGGGACTGACCCCTTTGTTTATGCCACCTTCCAAGGTTCGCGGTGCGGCACATCGAGCCATTCCGACTTGCCTGATCCCCCCATGAAGTTTCGATTTTTCGGGTCCCACTTCATCCGCTGGCCGTGATAATAAGCCAGATTGACAAGCTGGCAGACGTTGACCGTGTGCTCGCCCACTTCCACGTCGCAGATCGGCCGTTTGCGGCTGCGAATGCACTCCAGCCAGTCGGCTTTGTGGTCGCCGCTCTTGTAGAGATGGACTTTGGCGTCGGCGAGGTATTCCTTGCTGATGGCCTCGCATTCATGGGCGTCGCTCGCTTTCTGTTCGGGGCCTTTCCAAAACTCGAACTTGCCGCGATTGACGTGGATTTTTCCGTCGGTGCCGTGAAACCAGATACCGTTGCCGTCTTTGTGGATGACTTCAACCCCGTCCGCGTAAAGCAGACGCACGCCGCTTTGCGCCTTTTGCCAGTCCGGCGGCGGGATGATTTCGTTCGGTCCGCTCTCGTCCATGCCGAGGCCCCATTGCGCGATGTCGAAATGGTGCGCGCCCCAATCCGTCACGCCGCCTCCTCCATATTCGCGGTAGTTTCGCCAGTTCGGAAAATGTTTGTGCACGCCGCGTGGGCTCAGTTCGGAATTGTATCCGCGTTTGGGCGCAGGACCGAGCCACATGTCCCAGTCCAGCCCCGGCTCGTCCCGTTCTGTCGGCAGATTGCACGGCACCGCCGGCCCGCCGACCGAGACCTCCACCGTTTTGATTTTGCCAATCACGCCGTTACGCACCAGTTCGCACGCCGTGCGAAATTCCCGCGAGGACCGTTGCATGGAGCCGGTCTGGAAAACGACGTTGTTTTTGCGCACCGCCTGCACCATGGATTGCGATTCGTGGATCGATTGGCAAAGGGGCTTTTCGCAGTAGATGTCTTTCTTCGCTTTGGCTGCAGCGATGGAAATAAACGCGTGCCAATGGTCGGGCGTCGCAATGACAACCGCGTCAACGTCCTTGCGCCCGATCAATTCGCGGAAGTCGTGATAAGTGGCGCACCCTTTGTATGAGCCGTTGGGCGCTTTGGTTGCGTAGTAATCCTCCACCATCTTCTTCGCGTTCTCGCGGCGGGTGGTGTCCACGTCGCACACGGCGAGCACCTGGGTCTGCGGGTAGGTCAAAAAGCCGCTGAGCAAGCCGCGGTTTTGTGTTCCCATGCCGATTAAACCGAGCGTGATGCGGTCGTTGGGTTTGACTTCGGCGGCCCGGATGCGCGAGGGCAAAATAAAGGGCGCCGCGGCAGCGACAGCGGTGGACTTGATGAAGGAACGGCGAGAGAGGTTTCGGATCGTTTTCATAGTGTTGACATTCTTGCCCCTCAACTGGTGGCGCGAATGGCCGAGCCTTTTTCCTAATGAATTCAGGGCTCGTCAGTAGCCTCGCCCCACCGGAACGGGGTTTATGAGACCGCTTGTAGTGATTCTTATTCGCGTTGTCCAGCGCCGGAAGCGAACGAGCTGCTTGGCGATTCGGTTTTGACGTGCCGGCCCGGTTCGGTTCAGACTGAGAGAAGGACCGGGCATGAGAAAATCCGGATTTACACTGATCGAGCTCCTGGTGGTGATCGCCATCATTGCCATCCTTGCCGCGTTATTGTTGCCCGCGCTAAGCAAGTCCAAGGCGAAGGCGCAGGGCATCGGCTGCCTAAACAACGCCAGGCAACTGACAACGGCCTGGTTTCTTTATGCCGATGAGGAGCAGGACCGGTTCGTGAACAATCACGGCCGCGATGAGACCCGGCAGAAGCGCCAGACCTGGGCCAACAACGTGGAAGACTGGCTCAACAGCGATGACAATACGAACCTCACGTTACTGACCGAGGCGAAGTTGGCCAGCTACCTCGGCAAATCAGCAGGCGTGTTCAAGTGTCCGGCGGACAAATCCGTGGCCGCCAGCGGGCCGCGTATTCGCAGCATGTCGATGAACTCGCTGGTAGGCGACCCCGGTGAGCTGACGAACCGGTATAATCCGACTTACGTTCAGTTCTTCAAGTCCGCAGACCTGATCAATCCCTCCCAGATCTTCGTGTTTCTCGACGAACATCCGGACACGATCAACGACGGTTTCTTCATGAACCGTCTGGATGAGCTGACCTGGGGCAACCTGCCGGCGTCCTACCACAACGGCGCGACGAGTTTCTCCTTCGGCGACGGCCACACGGAAACGCACCGGTGGGTCGTGACGGGTCCGGGCGGGACCGTTCGCCCGCCCGCTAAAGGCGGCGTGGGTGGCACGTTTCCCGCGTCTCCCACCACGGACTACGACTGGCTCAGGGAACGGACGAGCGTCAGAAAACAATAGCCTCAGGTTTCCCTGGCTCTATCAAGAATTTGCAGGCATCCGTCGCCGGCGTTTCTTTATTTCACGTCGGAGATGTAGCAGCCGACGGCTCGCGCAGTGGGGTACGGCACCGGCTTCCCATGCACGACCGCTTCCAGCACGTCCTCCAAATCATGTTGAGTCGCTTCGGGACGCTCCTTTCCCAAATCGGCATAACGATTGTCAATGCGACCGTGATAAACCAGTTGGCGGCCCGGCAGGAAGACCGCTGCTTCCGGCGTGACGTGAGCCTGGCTGAGGCGGACCAGACCATGTTGCGGATCGCGCAACGCTTCCGGCGGCAATTGATAGTCATGGAGGTGCTTTTTGATCGCGTCGGCCGACGTGTCCGGGTCGGCATAGACCAGCCACAAGCGGACGCCGGCACGGGCAAACTTTTCCTTCACCCGTCGAATTTCCGGGGCGTAGCGGTTGGAGATCGGACAATCCGTGCTGACGAAAAGGAAGACGATGGCTTTGACACCGGCCGTGTCGAAGGGATCGAAGGACTGGCCGGCAAGATCGAACACAGTCCTTATGGACGAAGAAGCCTGGAGGTTCTCCGTGACAGGTACCGAAGGGGAAGGGTTGACAGTCGAACTTCTGATGCCGCAGCCGGACATCAGAAGCGTCACCGCCAATGCCCATAGCGGCGATGGCTTTCGACGCAGCGTGTCTGTGAATCCGAATCTGACGGCGAAGGAGCGCGGACAGCCGTGTCCGGGAATTTCTGGACTGGAGGTTGACTCCGCGCGAACACGGCTGTCTGCGCTCCAATCGAACCCCTTTGTGGGAAGGGTCCAAGCCATTTTTTTACCCGCGTTGGAACCATGAACGGTAGGGCGAGACTCCGTCGAGCCCTGGCATCCAGGTTGGCGATGGGGCATCAGGGCTCGACGGGAGTCTCGCCCCACCGTGTTCAGGGAAGGGATCGAGAACTGACATTTGGCAATCACACACTAGACAACCGGCGCGGCATCACGTTTGGTTAAGATGGCGTCGATGATCTTTTTCGCCAAATCCGGTTTCTCCGCGAGCGTCTTTTGCGCGGCGTCTTTCCCCTGGCCGATCAATTCGCCTGTGAATTGCAACCAGGCGCCTTTCTTCTCCACCACGCCGTTTTCGATGCCGACATCCAGAACGCTTCCTTCCTTGTTGATGCCGTGATTGAAGATAATGTCGAACTCGGCCTCGGCGAAGGGCGGGGCGACTTTGTTCTTCACGATTTTCACTTTCACATGACTGCCGATGGCATTGCCCGCGGTGTCCTTGATGGCGTCTTTGCGGCGGATATCGATGCGCACGCTGGCGTAGAATTTCAGCGCCTTGCCCCCGGGGGTGGTCTCCGGATTGCCGAACATGACGCCGACTTTTTCGCGCAGTTGATTGGTGAAGATGCAGGTGGTCTTCGACTTGGCGAGGAGCGCGGTGAGCTTGCGCAACGCCTGGCTCATGAGGCGCGCCTGCATGCCCATGGTGGCCATCCCCATCTCGCCTTCAAGTTCGGCCTTGGGCACGAGCGCGGCGACAGAATCGATGACGATCACGTCGAGCGCGTTGGAGCGGGCCAGCGTTTCGCAAATGGTCAACGCCTCTTCGCCGCTGTCGGGCTGAGACACGAGCAGGTCGTCGAGGTTCACGCCGAGTTTTTTCGCATAAGCCGGATCGAGCGCGTGTTCGGCGTCGATGAATGCCGCCAACCCGCCGCCTTTTTGCGCGTTGGCAATGACATGGAGCATGAGCGTGGTCTTGCCGGAAGATTCCGGCCCGAAAATTTCAACGACGCGACCGCGCGGCACGCCGCCGACTCCCAGCGCCAGATCAAGCGCGAGCGCGCCGGTGGGGATCACATCAATCTTCGTCTGCGCACGGGCGTCGCCCAGCCGCATGATGCTCCCGTCACCATAGGCCTTGGTGATGGTCGAAATGGCGGCGTCCAGCTCGCGCTGTCTGGCGGCGGAGAGTTTGGCAACTTCAGCAGCTTTCGATTCGAGGGCGGGTTTTTCAATGGTTTTCGAGGGCATAAAATTCCCCTGAGATTTTTGATTCCTAATAACGGACGAGCACGGGCAAGTCAACTATTGCCTTGCCGTTTTGAGCCGGCCTCCTTTTCGAGCGCGGCGAGCACCTCGGGGTCGCGCACGTCCACCCAGCGGTCCTTGATTTCCAGGCCGGCGATGCGATGTCCGGCGGCGGCCATGGCACTGATGGCATCGGTCAACTCATATTCGCCTCTCGGTGACTTGTGAAGTTTGGCGGTGAAATCGAACAGCACGGCTCGAAAGATGTAGATGCCGGCGTTATACCAAACGGGCTGGCCGGGTTTGAGCCAGCCTTCAGCGCGCAATTGATCGAGTTGAGCCGCGCTTGGCTTTTCAATAAGTCGTTTCAGGCAGAACTGGTCATCGAAAAAGTTCAGTCCGCCTTTGGTCACGTCTTCGCCCGCCGTCACCGTGAGCAAGCCGGAAAATCGGCCTTCGCCGAACCGCTTGAGCATTTGCTGATATGTTTCCGGCTTCACGAGGATGTCGCCGTAAGTCAGCAAAAAGTCGTCCGCGCCGACGAAGTCCTTCGCGAGCTCCGGGGCTTTCCCGGTGCCATCCTGCACGACCTGGCGCGTATAACTTATCTTCACGCCGAGCCTTTCTCCGTCACCGAAATGGCTCTCGATAACTTCGGCGCGCCAGCCGGTGATGATGCAGAATTCGCGGAGGCCAGCGACGATCAAGCCGCCCAGAATGTGTGCCAGGACCGGTTTACCCTGAACTTTAAGCATCGGCTTGGGAACTGCGTCGGTCAGTTCCTTCATGCGCGTGCCTTTGCCGGCGGCGAGGATGACAGCCTTCATGAAAACAGGACTACGCTCGGGCAAGCGCGTTGGCGCTGACGAACAAATTGCGCGAGCGAAAAGCAGCGGGACTCTCCAGAAGGAGTATCCCCCGCAACCCGGACCAGGGAAGCGCGAACCAGGGGCGGCACAACTTTCGCCCCTCCTTCCAAACCCAGGTTGGAACATCGAGTACGTGCATCGCGGCCAGTGTCTCCGCCGTGGCCGCCAGGAATGCGTCATGCCGCTCGCCGTCGACCACAACTCCCGCCAGTCGGGCCGGTTCCTCGATCAAACGCGCGGGGTCGGGCCGGGCCTGAAACTCGTCCAGAAAATTGCGGAGGACGAAATCGAATGATTCGCCCGCCCCTGTTTGGGTTGCGACTTCAGCCAGAGTCTGCGGTTTCATATGCGTCTTTCTTCAAACAGACTCTCCACCAGAAACTGCGCTTTAACCGGAATGCGTGGTGGCGGATAATATGCACAGACGATGTCCATCACCGCCTGGGGACTTCGCAAACCGAGATGACGGATCAGAAAAATGATATCGGCCGTGTCGTCGGCTTCTCCCGCGCCCGCGCCGATGCGTGAAGCGAGGCATTTCATCGCGAGGAGGTATTCTGCTGTGGGCATTGTAACGCGCAAATGATCGAATTGGGGCAAGGAACCGCCGGTGACTTCGTGCCGCGAGGACAAGTACCCCTTCACGCCATCATTCAACCAGTTGACCGGCAATCCGGCAGCAGCGCCGACTTGCTGCGCCAACTCCCGGATAACGCCGGCGGGTTGAAAGACAGCGTCAACGTCCTTGGTCGCCAGTCGCGCGTTGAAGGCCAGCACCATCACTGCGCCGCGAAACAAACATATTTCTCCCATCACCCCGCGTTCCGCCAGGGCACGGTTCAATGCGGTCAGCGCCGCGACGATCTGTTCGCGCGTCAATTTGGATTGACCCGCAGCTGTTTCGCTCACACGTGGACAATGGCTTCATGCCCCAAACTTATCAAACATCTTCGCGTTCGCCTGCATGAGTCGGATCAAATACTTCGCTTCGAAGATGCCGAGCGAGCCCAGGTTGGCTCCGGTTTCAGTGAAGCGCTCCAGTTTATCTGAGCCGCAGAGTGAGGAGTGCAACAACACCGGTTGCGGATGCCACGAGTGGCCTTTCACCGCGCACGGCGTCGAGTGGTCGCCCGTAATCGCCAGCACATCCGGCTTTTTCCTGAGCAGGATTGGCAGTGCGGCATCGAAGTCTTCGATGGCCTTTTTCTTCGCGTCAAAATTGCCGTCCTCGCCATACATGTCGGTGTACTTGTAGTGGATGAAAAAAAAGTCGTACCTGTCATATTCGGCCAGATAACGCTCGAATTGTTCGGTGATGGTCTGTGGGCCCTCGAGTTTCGTCATGCCGACGAGTTGCGCCAAACCTTTATACATCGGATAAACCGCGATGCAGGCCGGCTTCAGTTTGTAGCGTTCCTCAAACAAAGGAATCACCGGCTGATGCGCGATGCCGCGAAGCAGAAAACCGTTCGCCGGTTTTTTTTTCGCGAGGACCGGCAGGGCGGCGTTGTAAAATTCCGCGACCAGCTTCGCGGCCTTTTTGGCCTTGACCGACTTTTTGTTGATCGGTTCAACCTTGGGGACCAGCGCGCCTTCGCGGTGCGGATCGGCGTCGGTCAACGGCCCTTCGAGTCCTTTGCCGCGAAAGATGACTACGAAACGGTGTCCTTTGCCGGGTTTGATGATCACTTCCGCGTCGCCGACCTTTTTGACTTTCCGGGAAAGCAACTGGCACAACTCCTCGCAAACCTCCGTCTCGAGGCGGCCCGCGCGGCGGTCGGTAACAATGCCTTTGCCGTCGAGTGTGCAGAAGTTCGCGCGCGCAGCGATGTCGCCGGCCTTCAGTTCGAGTCCAAGCCCCAGCGCTTCAATGACGCCGCGGCCGACTTGAAACTCAAGCGGGTCGTAGCCGAACAGCGCCAGATGGCCGGGACCGCTGCCGGGCGTGATGCCGGGTGCGACCGGGGTCATCCGCCCCTGCGCGACGCCGTCGGCGACGAGCGCGTCGAGATTGGGTGTCCTGGCCGCTTCGAGCGGCGTTTGTTCCCCCTGTTCCTTGGTGGCGAGGTCGCCGAGGCCGTCGAGCACGATGAGGGCAAGTTTCGCGTTTATTTCGAGAGTCAGTTCCGAATAAAGAGCGTCCAGGTTCATGTTCGATTGACTGCGGTAGCGGCGGTCTGTGAGGGCCGTTTCACATTACAAAATCATCGCAGCGGGCGCATCATGTCGGGAAGCCGCGCGCAGCGTCAACGGCAGAGTGACGCCAGAACCATTCCGGAGCGATCCGCTTCGCGACGGTGTAACCGTTGCTCCTGCGTCACCACGGTTTGCCGTCATTTTCTTACAGGACGCTTGGGCGGCTCGTACCGTGACAAAGAAATTTCGATAGATGTCAGGTAGGGCGCGTCAGTCCGTGCGCGCCGATCGGGGAACGGATTCGAGTCTGCGGCGCGCACGGAGTGACGCGCCCTACCCTGCTAGCCTTGCAAGAAACTGAGATGTGCCCTCCCGAACCGTCGTCGCCACTCTGCTATCGACATTGCGCGGACGAGTCGGAATAATCGGCGCGCATGGCGCGGATCGTTCTGGATAAGGTCTCCAAGATCTTCAAAGGACCAAAAGGCGAGGAAGTTCGCGCCGTCAACAACGTCAGTCTTACCATCGAAAACCAGGAGTTTCTCGTGCTCGTCGGGCCGTCCGGCTGCGGCAAGTCCACCACATTGCGCATGATGGCCGGCCTGGAGGAGGTCTCGCGCGGGACCATTTCCATCGACGGCAAAGTCGTGAACGACGTCGAGCCGAAGAACCGCGATGTGGCAATGGTCTTCCAGAACTACGCGCTCTACCCGCACATGACGGTTTATGAAAACATGGCGTTCGGCCTGAAGCTGCGAAGGTATCCCAGGGCGGAGATCGACCTGCGCGTGAGCCAGGCAGCGGAGATTCTGGGTATCACGCCATTGCTCGACCGTTTGCCCAGGGCGCTCTCCGGCGGCCAGCGCCAGCGCGTCGCCGTGGGTCGCGCGATCGTGCGGCAGCCGAAAGCGTTTCTGTTTGACGAACCGTTATCCAACCTCGACGCCCAAATGCGCGTCCAGATGCGCATGGAGCTCTCGCGGCTGCATCAGCGCCTCGCCGCGACGATGGTTTACGTCACGCACGATCAGGTTGAAGCGATGACCATGGGCGACCGGATCGCGGTGCTGAAAAACGGCGAGGTCCAACAAATCGCCGGTCCGCTCGAGCTTTACCGTCACCCGGTCAATCTGTTTGTCGCCGGCTTCATCGGCGCGCCGCCGATGAATTTTTTTCGCGGTGTGTTAAGCCGCGATTCGGATGGGCTTCACTTCTGCGGCGATGGAGCGCCGGCCGGAATCAAAGTGAAACTTCTGCCGGAACAGGCTGCACAGTTGGAACCGCGCGTGGACAACCCGATCGTCCTTGGGCTTCGTCCAGAAGACGCTCGTCTGGCGACTGACTCACCGAGGACGGCAAACGGATCGGTCGTTGAAGCCGTGGTCGAACTGATTGAGCCGCTCGGCGCGGAGACCCATTTCCATTTGAAGACCGGACAGCACGGGTTCATTTGCCGGATGCCGGCGGCGGAACCGGGCAAACCCGGACAGAAAATGTTTGTCGTTTTCGATTTGACCAAATGCCACTTTTTCGACCCGACCACGGAGCTTTCCCTCACCAAACCGCGGTAGAACGCAGTTTCAACTGACGCAATGCGCGACGCCCGCAAGCTCAAGAGATGGTTTGGGGTCGCGTTTGTGGCCATGGCTTTCGTCCTCACCGGTCATCGCCTTGCGCTCACGCAGCCCGGGCCGAACCATCTGAAGTTCGCCCACACGTTCACGACGGAATCAGAGCGTGCCATCCTGGACGCGGCCGTCGCCGAGTTCGAGCGAGGCCATCCGGGTGTGAAGATCGAGCAAATCATCTCCAACAGCGAAGTCTATAACACCGTCGGCTGGCGTTTGCAGTTTCAGGGACGCAACCAACCCGATCTTTACTTCCACTGGCACGGGTTCAAGGTCGAGTATTGCATCCAGCGTGGCTGGGCGATGGATTTGACGCCGCATCTAGCGCCGGGATTTCTGGAGCAGTTCGTCTCGTCGGCGATCCAGAAGCAAAATGGCGCCCTCTATTTTTTACCGCAGTCGATTGATATCAGCAATCTCGTCTGGTATGACCGCGATCGGTTCGCTCGACTTCATCTCCACGAACCTGGGACGCTGGGCGAGTGGCTGAAGCTTTGCGCGCGACTGCGGCAGAACGGCATCCTGCCGCTGGCCCAAGGCAATCGCGATCTGTGGCCGATGGGGAACTTCGGCGCCGAACTGCTCGGCCAAAGTCTGGGTGAGGAAAAGTCAGGGCGTTTGTTTCAACCGCGCAATCCAATCAATCTGGAATACCTCCGGCGCCTGCAGACGTTGATCGAGATGCGCGATCTGGGTTGTTTCGATCTGCCCGGCGTACTTGAACGAGGGGCAATCGGCGGCCTGGGTGACATCGACGCGAAAGTCCTGTTTCTCAGCGGCAGGTCAGCGCAGCACATTGTTGGTTCGTGGTTTCTCGCCGACGTCCAGGACGCGCGCAGCAAGAACGAACTCAAATTTTCAATCGGCCTCTTTCCAGTTCCGCCCGGCGATGGCGAAGCGGACGCCCTGACGGCTGTGACGACGGGCTTCCTCGTCAATCCAACCACTCGGAATCCGAAGGCCGCCGTCGAGTTCCTCGAATTGTTGCTGTCGAAAAAATATCAGAGCGAGTTTGCCAAGCTCGGCAACCTGTCAGCGCGACGCGACGCCGTCGAGTTCACGAGCGATCCTTTGGCGCAACGGATGCTGGAAATTCTGGCGACCACGCCGGTCATTGTCCCACCGCCCGACACCGGATACCGGCCGGAGCAAGCCGCCGTGTTTTACGAAATGTGCGGAAAAATTCTGACGGGCAAACTGGAACTGCAACACGCCGCGGAATACTGGACGAAGGAGAAAAAGAACCTGGCAAGAAAGGGACTGTGAGAAATCCCAAACCCCAAATCCCAAACCCCAAGCAAACCCCAAGGCCCAAACGCCAAACGCTCGTCGAGCCGCGCCAATTGAAGTTTGTTCTTTGGGATTTCTTTGGAATTTGGAGCTTGGGAGTTGGGATTTCGTCGCCATCGCTATGACTCGCCGCGGCCAAATCCTTTTCTTTCTCCCCGCCTTGCTGGTTTTCCTGGTGTTTGTCCTGCTGCCGTCCACGCAAACACTCATCGACTCTTTTTATTCGCATCAGGGAATCAAACACCCATTCGTCGGCACGCTTTATTATCGCTACGCCGTAACGGACCCGGCGTTTCATCAGTCACTCGGCAACAACCTGAAATATCTGCTCTGGACATTGCTGTTTGAGGTCGCCGCCGGCCTGGCGCTGGCGGTCGGGTTGGAGAAAAATACGCGCTTCAACAATTTCCTTCGCGTCGCGTTTTTTTCTCCGGCGGTATTGTCGATGGTGGTCGTCGGATTGGTGTTCGGCTTTTTGTTCAAGGATGGCGTGGGCGTGCTGCCCGGCATGTTGAACGAAGGCAGGGCGTTGTTGACGATTTCGGTGATCTCCGGCTGGGCCTCAGCCGGATTTTTCATGGTGATCTTTCTGGCCGGGCTGGCCAACGTGCCCGAGGACGTGCTCGAAGCGGCCCGGCTGGACGGCGCGAGCGCACGGCAAACGTTCTGGCGCATCAAGCTTCCCCTGCTCAAGGAAGTCATCTACGTCGCGCTGCTGATTTGCTTCACCGGCGCCTTCAAAGCGTTTGATTTGTTTTGGGTTCTTTTGCCGAACCAGGACCACACCAGCATTGTTTCCACGCTTTTGGTTAAAGAAGTCATCCGGTTCGACAACCAAGGCTATGGCAGCACGCTCGCGGTCATTCTGACTGTGCTCGTGTTGGTGTCGGTGGCCATCATTATCGGCGCGAAAAATCTGTGGCGCAGGCGGGAAAGGAGGGGTCCGCTATGAAGCGCGGAGAATGGTCCCGCGCGCTTCAACGGTGGGGCGAGACTCCGTCGAGCCACCCCCTCACCCGACCTGCGGTCACCCTCTCTCCCCCACTGGGGGAGAGGGAAGGGGTGAGGGGGCAGGTTCATGGGAAAGGGGTCGGGTGTCAATGAAGGTCAACCGATGAGCCGACCACGTTCCTATTTCAAGACTCTGGCGTGGATGCTCCTCGCGTTGGTGTTTTTTTATCCGATGCTCTGGATGGCGCTGAGCAGCTTCAAATCGTCGAACGTCGAAATCTTCGGTCATCCTTTTTCCTTGCCGCATCAAATCAGCCTCGCGAATTACCAGAAAGCCGTCCGCCAGGGCCACCTGGGCGCTTACTTCATCAACTCGCTTTGGGTGACCGGACTCAGCGCGGCGGCAGTCGTGTGCTTCGGGGCGTGGGCCGGGTTCGCGTTGAGCAAGGCGCGGTTCCCGTTCCGCAAATTCTGGCTCGCACTGTTTTTCATCGGCATGATCCTGCCGGTGCAGTCCTACCTCATTCCGTTGACGGGTTTGCTGGAGATGCTCGGCGTTCACGACAGTCTCTGGGCGTTGATTCTGCCTTACACCGCGCAAAATCTGCCGGTAGCGATTCTGTTGTTCACGGCTTTTTTCGTTTCGTTGCCGGCAGAGCTCGAGGAAGCGGCGAAGCTCGACGGCGTTCGCACCGCGCGGTTTTACTTCAGTATCCTGCTGCCGGTCGCCAGACCAGCCGTGGCGACGATCGTGGCCATCACCTGCCTCAACACGTGGAACGAATTCCTGATGGCGATGCTGTTCATCGTGGACCCGGCGATGAAAACGTTGCCGGTCGGAATGATTGCCTTTGAGCAGGCGCACAACACGGATTACCCGGCGCTGCTCGCGGGCCTCTCGCTGATTTCCGTGCCAACGCTGCTCGTCTATGCCATTTTTAACAAGCAGGTCATCCGCGGCGTGATTGCCGGCGCAGTGAAATGATTTATGGGCGCAAACCCGTTTATCTGCGGCGTGGTGGAAGGCTTCTACGGACGCCCGTGGTCCGCTGCGCAACGCGGACAACTCTTCGCATGGATGCAGTCGTGGGGCATGAACACCTACCTCTACGCCCCCAAAGACGACCTGAAACATCGGCTGCTCTGGCGCGAGCTTTACACGGAGAGCGACGCGGCCGAACTGAAGACTTTGATTCGCAATTGCCGGGGCAAAGGCCTGAATTTCATTTATGCCGTTGCGCCGGGCCTGGACCTCTCCTGTTCGAGCAGGAAGGACATCGCGCGCTTGCGGAGAAAGGCCAGCCAATTGCTGAGGCTCGGCTGCACCCATTTCGCGATCACCTTCGATGACATTCAGCCGGTCCTCTCGAAAGCAGACTCCCGGATGTTCAACTCTCTCGCGGATGCGCAGAGCGTCGTAGCCAATGATTTCCTGAAGCATCTCCGCGACCAGGCGCCCGACGCGACTTTGCTCTTTTGTCCGACCCACTACTGCGAGCGGATGTCAGGTCCGGTCAGGCATTCCGATTACCTGAAACAGTTGGGAAAGCTCCTCGACTCGTCCATCGGGATTTTCTGGACCGGACCGGAAATAGTCTCTGAGACCATCCCGGCGGAATCGATTCGCGAGTTGCAGCGAGTTCTGCGGCGCAAGCCGCTCCTCTGGGACAACCTCCACGCCAACGACTACGACCTCCGCCGCATTTACCTCGGCCCGTATGCCGGGCGCCCGCTCGAACTCCGCAACGAAGTCGCCGGCATCCTGAGCAATCCGAACTGCGAGTTTGAGGCGAACTATATTCCGCTCCGCACGCTGGCGATGTTCGCGCAGGCCGATGGAGACTGGGACGAACAGCAAGCGTATCAAACCGCGTTGAAGGGATGGTTGCTCCAGTGGAAAACCCATCACGGGCGGCCTGTTTCATTGAGCGAACTGGAGATGCTGTGCGACTGCTTCCACTTGCCATTCAAACACGGCCCACGCGCGGAAAGTTTTCTCGAGGATTTTCAATTTCTGGTCCGCACACTGCCGAAGAGCGGCGTGGCCGCCGCGCGTTGGGAAGGAACCTGTTCGGAGATTTTGAACCTTTTTGACAAGATCACCGCGTTGAAAGACCGCGGGTTGCTTTACGCCGTTTACCGGCACATCGAGGAGTTGAAGCAGGAGACTGTCTTGCTGCAAAAGTATCTGCAGTGGCTCAGCACCGGGCCAACACCGGACCGGATTTTCACCAGCGCCGAGCATCGTCCCGGCATTTACCGCGGGGGCTTGGTCGCCGACTTGCAGCGACTGTTACCGATGGATGAGGAAGGGCGTTTTCGCCATCATGCTCCGCCGAACACTCAAACTGAAAACGATGATTCCCGCGCCATTTAAGATCCGACGCTGCGAGCCGCGCGACGAAGCGGCACTTTACGAGGTCTGCCTGCGCACCGGCGACAACGGGAATGATGCCACTCGGTTTTTCGACGACCCCCAAGCGCTCGGACATATCTTTGTCGGCCCGTACATGAAACTGGAACCGGAACTGGCGTTCGTGCTGGAAGACCCGCGGGGCGTCTGCGGCTACGTGCTCGGGGCGCTCGACTCGAAGAAATTTTACGACGCGTATCTCAATCAATGGCTCCCGGAAATCCGCAGGCAACACCCGGAGCCGGCCGGCGCCCCTGCGAAGTGGACACGGACTCAAAAAGTCTATCACGAGTATCACCACCCGGACATTTTTCTGCCGGAACCCCACGATCAATACCCGTCGCACCTGCACATCGACCTGCTGCCGCGCGCCCAAAGGCGCGGCCTGGGCACAGAGATGGTGCGCGTGTTGCTGGCGGAACTGGTGGCTAAAGGTTCCCCCGGCGTGCATCTTGGAATGGGCGCAACGAACGCGCGCGCCGTTCGTTTTTACAAAAAGCTCGGTTTTTACGAACTGGCGCGCGTGAGCGATACGCTTTACCTGGGAAAAAGACTGCCGTGAAAATGCGTCTGAAAATGGTGGGGCGCGGTGTCCTCACCGCGTCGTTGAATTTCTTCAGCTCAGGCCTGCCCGCCGCGCGGCGTAACTTGAAGATGTTGGTCCGCTCGCTTGAGCGGCAACTCCCGCCGAACATCCAATACAAAAGGGCCGTTGTCGGTTGCGCCGCGCTGTTTTCCGGCGCAAGCAAAACCGAGAAGGAAAAATTGTGTCACGACATTTTGCCGTTGGCGCGAACGCGCGTCGTCAGCGATTGTCAGACGGCTTGCTTCGGTGCGACGCTGGGTGAACCAGGAGTGGTCATCATCTCCGGCACCGGCTCGATTGTGCTGGCGCAAAACGAAGCCGGGAAAACCAGACATGTCGGCGGCTGGGGCCACATTCTCGGCGACGGTGGCAGCGCTTACTGGATTGCATTGGAATCAGTGAAGGCTGCCATCGCTGCGGAAGAAGGACTCGGTCCCAAAACCAGGCTAAGCCGGGCCATTCGCCGCTGGTTCAACGTCAAAAAGCTGACTGAGATTGTGCCGGCGATATACCGACCGGACTTCGCCAAGGAAGAACTTGCCGCGCTCGCTGAGCGCGTTGCGAAGGAAGTCAGCGGACGCGACGCCGTGTTCTGCGACATTTGTTGTCGCGCGGGCCGGGACCTGGCATCGCAGGCGTTGGCCGCCGCGAGACTGGCGCGGTTGAAGGCGCGGCCATTGACGGTTTATCTCGTCGGCGGGGTGTTAGCGCACAACACTTTGGTTCGCGCCAAGCTTGTGGCTGCGTTGAAAAAGTCGTGGCCGGTCCGAATCGAGGAGCCGAGGCTGTCTCCTTTGTCTGGCACCGCGGCGATGGCACTGAGGGATGCCGGAGTTGAGGTGACCGACCGGGTCGTTGCAAACATCGCGAAGTCTGATCCGATTGAAAGAGTCCGGCGCCCATAGCAGATGTAACGCAGTCTGCAGGTTGCAAGGCGTCCTTGCCTCGCCTCCCTCGAAGCTGGCAAATTGGCGCTCGCGCGCCGGATGCGCCGACTGGATTTTGATGAACTCTTACGAAAAATATTACGCCGCCGCGCATGAGCAATTGGAGAAAGTTTATAGGACTCAACGCGGCGCCATTGACCAGGCTGCCGCGTGGCTCGGCGAAGCCCTGGCGAACGACCGCTGGCTCTACGCCTTCGGCACCGGCCATTCGCACCTGCTGGCCGAGGAAATTTTTTATCGCGCGGGCGGTCTCGCGCACGCGGTGCCCCTCCTCGATGATCGCCTCATGTTGCACAAGGAAGCCATCGAGGCGACTTACCTCGAACGCCAGGAAGGCTACGCCGCCGGACTGCTGAAGCTCTACCCGGCCGAGCGCGGTGACGTGCTGATCGTCGCCTCAAATTCCGGCAGAAACGCCGTTCCGGTTGAGCTGGCGTTGCTGGGACGCGAGCGTGGCATGAAGGTCATCGTCATCACCAACCTCGCGCACACGCGCGCGTGGCCGTCGCGTCAGTCATCAGGAAAGAAACTGGCGGACGTCGGCGACCTGGTCATCGACAACTGCGGCGTGGAAGGCGACGCTTGCGTCGAGCTGGCCGGAATGCCGTCGGCCATCGGGCCGACTTCGTCCATCACCGGCGCGTTCATTGTGAACGCGATCGTCGTTCAGGGGATCGAAAACGCGCTGGCCCGCGGGGTCGCGCCGGAGATTTACATCAGCAGCAACACGAACGGCGATGACCACAACGGCAAACTTCTACAGAAATATGCCAGCCGGATAAGGCATCTTTGAGGCGAGGCGCCTGAAGGGACCACCATCGCGGAAGCCCCACCGCACCCTTCCATGAACCGCCCCCTCACCCTCTCCCTCTCCCCCTCGGAGGGGGAGAGGGTGCCCGAAGGGCGGGTGAGGGGGATGGTTTATGGTCCCGATGCGTGTGCAAAAGCGAAAGGAGGCTTTCCATGAACCGTGCCCCCTCAACCCGTCCTTCTCCCCCAGTGGGGGAGAAGGTGCCCGGAGGGCGGTTGAGGGGATTGCGACCGGTTCATGGCTTCGATTCATGTCCGGATTTTGGAGGTGTCCCCTTCCCATGAACCCGGACGAACATCCAACATCGAACATCCAACACCCAACATCGAATGACAGGCAAACGACCGAGCATTTGCCCTCCACTCCATTGCGGATGTCCGCTATGATGACGGCATGACCTTGTTGGCAATCCGAGAGTTTCATCAACGTCTGAACGCGCGCTTCACGGAACTGAACGGCATGGAGGTCGTCGAGCACTACGGCGACCCGGCAGGCGAACACGCGGCGCTGCGCGAGGCGGCGGGCGTTCTTGATTTGAGCTTCCGTTCGCGGCTTTGCCTGACCGGCGCCGACCGCCAGAAATTCCTGAACGGGCAGGTCACCAACAACGTGAAGGACCTGAAAACGGGTCAAGGATGTTATGCCGCGCTGGTCAACGCCAAGGGCAGGATGCAGAGCGACCTGAACATTTACATTCTGGCAGACGAAATCCTGCTCGACTTCGAGCCGGGTTACGGCGCAAAAGTCGCTCAACGGCTCGAAAAATACATCATTGCCGACGACGTGCAGGTGGTGGACGTGGCAGCGCACTACGGTTTGATCAGTGTTCAGGGACCGGAGGCGAGCGAGGTGATTCGCGCTTTGGGTTTCGAGCGGCCTGCCGGCAAACCCGCCGCTGACCCTTCCCGGGAAGGGAACCGGCGAACTGCGGGCGCGACGCCGCTCCCCGCCTTTGGAACGGCTGCGGCCGGGTTCGTTCAACTGCCGACCAAGCCTGCGAATTTTGTCTCCTTCAAGGCTCCCACACTCGGCGAAATTTATTTGATGAATTTGCCGCGAATCGGTTCTGCCGGTTTCGACTTGTTCGTGCCAACCGCGGCACTCGGTCCAGTCACTGACAAACTCATCACTGCGGCGGAGGCGGTCGGCGGTCGCGCGTGCGGTTGGCAGGCCTTGGAGATGGCGCGCATCGAGGCCGGCATTCCGCGGTTTGCTGCGGACATGGACGAAACCAATCTTCCTCCGGAGGCCGGCATCGAGGAGCGGGCGGTCAGTTATACCAAAGGCTGCTACATCGGCCAGGAAGTCATCGCCCGCGTTCGCACTTACGGCCAGGTGGCCAAAGCGCTGCGCGGGCTGCGGCTCGCGGATTCAATAAAAGTCTTGCCGCAAAAGGGCGATAAGCTTTACCGGGGAGATAAAGAGGTCGGCTTCGTCACCAGCGCGGTGGCTTCGCCGACGTTGAGGTCCAATGTCGCCCTCGCTTACGTTCGTCGCGAGCACAATGGGATCGGCACGGAACTGACATTACGCACCACCGAAGGCGAGAGTCCGGCGCGCATCGTGGAGTTGCCGTTCAAAAAATCTTAGCGTGACAACGCCGCAGCTTCGTGGCACACCAAGCCGATGAAGAAATTCTGGTTCAGTTGCGTGATGGTTCTTTCGCTTGGCCTGGCAATCGCCTTCGGTCAGGCCGACAAGAAAGAGGCCGAAAAGAAGGACGATAAAGAAGCCAAACCGGCCAAAAGCGACGCCAAAGAAGTGGCCGTGATCAAGACGACCGAAGGCGAGATGGTGGTTGAATTCTGGCCGGAAGTCGCGCCCAAGACGGTCGAGAATTTCAAAACGCTCGCCAAAAAGGGATTTTACGATGGCACCTGTTTTCATCGCGTGATCAAGGGCTTCATGATTCAAGGTGGTGATCCGTTGACGAAAGACGCCAGCAAGGAAGCAATGTGGGGGACAGGAGGCCCCGGGTACACCATCAAGGCGGAGTTCAACGATCGTTCCCACGTCCGGGGCGTCATTTCGATGGCCCGCTCGCCAGACCCGGACTCCGCCGGCAGCCAGTTTTTCATCTGCCACGGCGACCCGACGTCCCTGGATCACAAATACACCGCGTTTGGCAAGTTGCTCAAAGGCGATGATGTGTTGGAAAAGATAGCGACCACGAAGACACATCCTCCGGACAGGCCGGATAAACGCATCGGTATCGAGAGTGTCAAAATCGTCCCGGCTGATTCGGCGAAGTAATCCAACCCGAAAGGAACTCCGTGAACGAAGTCGCCGTCATCAAAACTGCCGCGGGCGAAATGGTAATCGAATTCTGGGTCGACGTCGCGCCGAAGACGGTTGAGAATTTCAAGAAGCTCGCGCGTCAGGGTTTTTACGACGGCACGGCCTTTCATCGCATCGTCAAAAACTTCATGATTCAGGGCGGCGATCCGCTGACCAGGGACGCCCAGGCGGAAGCCCGCTGGGGCACCGGCGGCCCGGGTTACCAGATCAAGGCCGAGTTTAACAACAAGTCGCACGTGCGCGGCGTCATCTCGATGGCACGCTCGCAACATCCCGACTCGGCCGGCAGCCAGTTTTTCATCTGCCTCGCCGACGCGAGATTTCTCGACCGGCAGTACACGGCGTTTGGCCAACTGATCAGAGGGGACGAAGTGCTCCGCGCCATCGGCGATACTCCGGTGACGTCGTCGAACAGCGGCGAGCAAAGCAAGCCGACCTCGCGAGTTGGCGTGGAAAACATCAAAATCATTGCGGCGGATTCGGTGTAGTGATTTACGATTTGCGAATTACGATTGACGCGCTCTGATAAAGCTCGAGCCGGGCGATGAATCGTTTGGCGCGTAAATCGTAATTCGTAAATGACATGCACACTTCCGAACTGGCCAAACTGCTGGCCTCCCTGGGTTGTCCGCAGGAAAAATCGGCGGAGATGGCAAGCCAGCTCGACAAGCGCGCCCGACAGCTCGCCGAGCAAAAGGGCAAAACCTACGAGGAAGCCATGACCCATTTGCTCGACCTGATGAAGCAAGGCTGGGCGGCCAGGGAGAAAGTATTGTAGAGTTCGTAGATCAAAAATCGCAAATCTCAAATGATCAAGCCCTGGCGAAAGATCAGTTCCAAACTGCTCGGCGATTTTCGCATCTTTACGCTTCGTTCCGACCGCAAAGTTTCACCGCGCAACGGCACTGAGCACGAAGTGTTCGTGATCGACGCCGTCGATTGGGTGAACGTCGTCGCCGTCACGCCGGACAATCATCTGGTGATGGTCGAGCAATATCGCCATGGCACGAACACGGTCGAGTTGGAAATCCCCGGCGGGATGGTGGACCGCGAGGACGCGTCGCCGGTGGCCGCAGGCGTGCGCGAGTTGCGCGAAGAGACCGGCTACGAAGGCGAGAACGCGCGAATCCTTGGCCAGATCCTCCCAAATCCGGCCATCCAGAGCAACACTTGCTATACCGTGCTGGTCGAGAACTGCCGATTGAAACACGCTGTGGACTTCGACCACGGCGAGGACCTGACCACCCGACTCGCCGCCGTCGCCGATATTCCGCGCCTGGCCGCGGAGGGAAAGATTCGGCACTCGCTGGTGGTCGTTGCACTGTATCACTTTGAACTGCGGCTGCGCGGGTTCAAAGAGCCTGGGAATCTGGTCTAACCCCTGGCTTGCCAGACCTTTTCCTTTTTCTCCTCCAACTCGGCCTGGAGAGTCTTACGGTCACTGACGAGTTGTTTTTCCAATTGTTCAATCGCCTCGCCATCGCCTTTATCCACCGCTTTGGCAATTTCGCCTTTCACGAAAATTTCGCGATCAGCGACCTTCGCTTTGTAGATCGATTCCAGTTCGGCGATTTCTTTCTTCTGTTGTTCCGTGAGTTTGGTCGTGGGCGACGATTTGCTCAGTCGCTCCATCGCGAGTTCATAGGCGGTTTTCATAATTCGATTGTCAGTGGTTCGTGGCCGGTTGTCAGTAGTAACCCGGTGTCGCCAACTCCTGCCACTGGCCACTGACCACGGACAACTGACTAAACCGGCGGCTTCTTCTTCCACGGCATGTCCGGAAACTTGCTCGGCAGTTTAACATTCTCCAGTTTCGGCCGGGCCATTTGCAGTTCCGAGTCACTCGCTCCGCCCGGCGACGGTTCGGGCGGCGCCGGGTTGCCTTTCCACGATGCGATGCGCGCTTGCAGGCCGTGATGCTCGGCGGTCTTCTTGTCGCCGGCCTTCATGTAAAACAGCGAGAGGTTCGTGTGAACGAGTTGCTCGTTCGGACGGAGCTTTTCGGCCTTGTGACCTTCGGCGATGGCGGTGGCGTAATCGCCTTTGCGATAGTACGCCATGCCGAGAGACAGTTGCGCGTCGAAGTGCGCCGGGTCTTCCGCCAGGATCGCTTTGAACTTCGCAATGGCAGTGTGATAGTCGCCCGTGCTGAAGTCGAACATCGCGTCGTCGTATTGTTCCTGGAGCGTCGGCATAAATCTGTTAACCGTGAACTCTCGCTTGCGCTGTTCGCTCAAGTTCGCTTTCATTCACACAAGTTGTATCGTGCGCTGCCCAGGGTGAGATTGCAAGCAGCCAGACAACAACCAGGCTCCGAACGGACCGCCTGTGCCAACGACGCAGACAGCGTGAGTTTGCCGATCAAAATCATCTCGACGGATTTCGACGGGACGTTTTTCGCGGAGTTTGAAAATCCGCCCGTGCCGGAGGAACTGCAGCGCCTGATTGGGCGTTTGCAGGAGGCCGGGGCCAGGTGGGTGATCAATACCGGTCGCGACCTTTCGAGTCTGCTGGAGGCCCTGGCGCGCGCCCGTCTGAGCGTGCGCCCGGATTATCTCGTGGTGGTCGAACGCGAGATTTACGTCCACGAAAAGGCGCAGTACCTCGGGCTGGAGGATTGGAACCGCGCTTGCGCGCATGCGCACGCAGAATTGTTTGCCCGCGTCCGCGCCGACATGCCCCGGCTGGTGGCCTGGGTGAACGAACGTTTCGACGCTGCGGTGTATGAAGATTCGTATTCTCCTTTTTGCCTCGTCGCGGAGAACAACGGCGACGCCGACCTCATTCACGATTATCTGAACGAGTATTGCGCCCAGGTGCCGAACCTGACCGTGGTGCGCAATGACGTTTACGCGCGCTTCAGCCACGAGGCTTACAGCAAAGGCACGGCGTTGTCTGAAATCGCGCGTCGATTGGGCGTCAGCCGCGACCACGTTCTCGCTGCGGGCGATCACTTGAACGACTTGCCGATGCTCTCGCGCGAGCACGCACGCTGGTTGGTGGCGCCGTCCAACGCCATCGAGTTGGTCAAAGAGTCTGTTCGGCGGCAGGGAGGGTTCGTCAGCGACGAGCCGCACGGCTGCGGCGTGGCGCGCGGCGTGGAGTTTTTTCTCGATTCATCAGCGCGGCACGCAACCCATCTTAACTCATAGACCTGAGGAATTAATCGTCCTAATCCTGCGCGTTTCGGGTTGTTTGAGCGGATTTCAAATTTGCCGCAACCGATTCGTTTTCAAATGGATACGGCTTCAGATAAACGTTTGACAGTGAGACGCGCAATGTTAGTGTGACACTGCAATTGATCTGGCGCCTTCCAAAAATTCAAATGCGGGTGCGAAGCTGCCGACCAACATCAGAACAGTTAATTGAATTCATTTCATGAGCGAAGCAACCATGACCGCCCCCGCCTCGGGCGGCCGACCCAAAGTCTCGAAGATATCCGAAGCGGTCATTCGGATCGCGGGTAATTCTCAGGACGGCATTCAGGCCATCGGCGGTTTTCTGGCACGCCTGGCTGGCCGCAGCGAGCAGGAGGTCATGACTTCCTACGAGGACCATATCAAGTCGCTGCGGAAAGGGGGCATCGTATTGTTTGACAGTGACCACGTGCAGCCCAAACCGGAGTGGCAACAGGAATATCGCCACCTCGGCGTCGCCATCTCGTCAATGACCGTGGAAGCCATCGGCGGCACCGGCAAAGACAAGGGCAAGAACATGTTTGTCCTCGGTTTGGTCGCGAAGATGTTCGACCTGAATGTGCCCAAGCTCGAAAAGCTCATCGGCGAACGCTTTGGCGGCAAGGATGAGAGCATCTTGAACAATGCCTTGACCGCTTTCCATGCGGGTTACAGCCACTCGCTCGACAACGTCCTGGAAACATTCCGATTCGTCGAAGGCCAGAAAAGGGCCGGCCATCAGGTCGTCATGACCGGCAACGAAGCGCTCGGTTACGGCCTGATCGCTGCCGGTGTTCGTTTTGGCGCCGGTTATCCAATCACCCCCTGGTCGGACATTATGGAATTGCTGCGACGCGAGCTGCCCAAATACGGCGGGACCTTTGTTCAATGCGAAGATGAAATTGCCTCCATTTCGATGGCGCTCGGCGCGAGTTACGCCGGGCGCGTGGCGGTCACGGGTTCCAGCGGGCCGGGCATTTCGCTGAAGACAGAGGCGTTGGGTTACGCCGTCATGGCGGAGTTGCCGTTGGTGGTGATCGATGTGCAACGCGGCGGGCCGTCCACCGGCATGCCCACGAGCGTTGAACAATCCGACCTCAACATCGCCTGCTTTGGCGGACACGGCGATTCGCCGCGTGTCGTCCTGGCTCCGGCCAACGTCGAAGATTGTTTTTACACGGCGATTGAAGCGGTCAACATCGCCCGCAAATACAGTGTGCCCGTGGTGATTCTAACGGATCAGGCCATCGCCACGCGCATCGAGGCCTGCGAGGAGCCAAACCTCGAAAAAGTCTGCCAGGACATCTCGCCCGATCTGACACCCATTGCCGACTTCAAGCCATATGATCTCTCCGCGTCGGACGGACTGACGCATCACGCGCCGCCGGGCAAACGAATTGCCAGCGGCAAATATCCCGTCGTCACCGGCCTCGAACACGACGAAATGGGACATCCGACCGGATCGCCGAAGTTGCACCTGGCGATGAACGCAAAACGCCGGAACAAACTTCGCAAGCTCGCCTCCGAATTGCCCGTGCCGCAGGTTTACGGCCCGCCCGAAGGCAATGTGCTGCTCGTCGGCTGGGGCTCAAATCAAGGCCCCATTCGCGAAGCGGTGGATCGCGCCCGCGCCGCCGGCGACAGTGTTTCGTCGCTGCACATTCGTTACATCAACCCGCTGCCGCCGGGATTGGAAAATATCTTCTCCGGCTTCAACCGCGTTTTCGTTGTCGAGCTGAACGACGAGGGCATTTACGGCTACGGTCAACTGGCCGGTCTGCTGCGCGCGCGTTACTGCGATGCGAAGATTCAGGGTATCAACAAGACCGACGGCCTGACTTTCAAAGTGAAGGAAATCCTCGAACAAACGAGAGCCAGGTTGGCTGCCGCCAAAGCGCAACCTGCGACGGCGTAACGATTCAACGGATTTAACGCTTTTAACGGTTTAGCGAAATTATGAGTTCACCTGTGACCGACATTCCCGTTCGCGGCGGCAACATCACCGCGGTCCCGCCGCTGCCCGATTCCGAGCGCAAGCCGCTCACAAAAAAAGAAATGTCCGCCGACCATCCGACGTGGTGCCCCGGCTGCGGCGATTTCTCCGTGCTCGCCCTTTACTTCAAATTGATCGAGAAGCGCAAACTCTGGCACGAGAAAATCACCACCATCGCCGGCATCGGTTGTTCGAGCCGCTTCCCGTATTTCGTTCAGGCGCACGGCGTGCATTACATTCACGGCCGCGCGCTGCCGTTCGCCAGCGGCGTTTCGCTGAGCCGGCCTGATTTGCACGTGTTCGTCTTCGGAGGCGACGGCGACGCGTTTTCCATCGGCGGCAATCATTTCAATCATACGGCGCGCAAGAACATCAAAATGACCTACGTGGTCATGGACAACTGGGTATACGGCCTGACGAAGAAACAGACTTCGCCCACGTCGCCGCCCGGCTTCAAGAGCAAGACCGACACCTGGGGCGCGGTGGACCAGCCGATCAACCCGATGAAACAGGCGATCGCCGCCGGCGCCACGTTTGTTGCCCGCACCACACACACCAATCCGAACCACGTTCTGCAGATGATGGAAGCGGCGATGGACCACGACGGCTTCGGGTTCATTGAATGCCTCAGCGAATGCGTGGAATTTTATCCCGGCGCATTCGATTCCTCGAACCCGCGCAAAGGCGGCGCGTTCAATCTGGTGCCCGAAACCCACGACGTGACCGACGAAATCGCGGCGTACAAACTCGCCGATGAGCCGTTCCCCGGCAGGTTCGGCATCTTTTACAAAGCCGATCGTCCGACAAAAAACAAGCTCGAAGCAGGCATCAACGCAAAGGCGCAGGAAAAAGTCAAAGGACTGAAGCACTGGCAAATCCTGCAACAGAACTTCGACCGGATGAAGTAATTTACGATTTGCGATATACGAGTCCTGCGGATTCGACGCCGGGCTCGCATTTTTTTACTGGCGCGTAAATCGTAAATCGAAAATCGTAAATCCCGGTATGCCAATCTACGAATTTGCCTGTCCGAAGTGTCGGAGGATTTTCAACTTCCTGTCCAAAAGGCTGAACCCCGACCGGCTGCCGATCTGCCCCAGGTGCGGCAACAAGAAAATGCTCAAACAGATGAGCCGCTTCGCCATGACGAAAGGACTGAAAGAACCCGCCGCAAAGAGCGACGACGCGGGCGAAGAACCGATGCCGGACATGGACGATCCGCGCGTGATGCGCGCCATGAGCGAGCTGGAGCGCGACATGGAACATCTGGACGAGAACAACCCGAAGCACATGGCCCACATGATGCGGAAGATGAAGGACCTGATGCCGCCCGGAATTGTGCCGAAAGAACTCGACGTGGCCATCAAACGTCTCGAAGCCGGCGAAGACCCGGAGAAAATCGAAGAGGACATGGGCGACCTGCTCGGCGATTTCATGGGCGGCGAAGAAGGTGGACCCGGCGGTGGCGGCTACGCGCACGACAGCGGCCTATATGACTATTAGACTCCGATTTCCAAGTTCCAAAATCCAAAGAAATCCCAATACGCAAAACCTCAAAGCGGAGTGACTCCAAGACCAGAGACGCAAAGTCCACGCGCACGATTGGAGCTTTAGGCTTGGATATTCTTTGGAATTTGGTTTTTGAGATTTGGAATTTTTATCATGGCGCACATCCACGAAAAGATTGATTTCACGGTGGCGATTTTTGTTGTCCACCAAGGCAAAGTGCTGCTCATCCACCATCGCAAGCTCGACAAGTGGTTGCCCCTGGGCGGCCACATCGAGCTGGATGAGGACCCGGAGATCGCCGCGTTGCGCGAAGCGAAGGAGGAGAGTGGCCTCGACGTGGAACTGGTTGGCGAGCGCCCGCCGACGACCGAGCAGGGCACGCGGGCGCTCGTCGCGCCGCGCTTCCTCGACATCCACCGCATCACCGACACGCACGAGCACATCGGCATGATTTACTGGGCGCGGCCCAGGAACGGCGAGGCAACTCTTTCTGCCGATGAGCATCATGATATCCGCTGGTGTTCTTCGACTGACCTCGACACACTCCAGCCGTCGATGAGCCACGCCGTGAAATGGTATTGCCGCAAGGCCTTGGAAGAAGTCCGGGCCGCGAAGTTCAGGGGCCACGGTTGAGTGCCGGCTTGTCGGCGCTCCGAATGAATTCCAACCGGGTAAAAGCAGGCGTGTTTCTCCTCGAGGCGCTGAACTCCTTTTCGGTCACGCTCTACCTATACTACCTCTACTTTTTTACGCAGGCGAAGTTCGGGTTCGCCAGCCAGAAGAACCTGGTCCTCGCCGCGACAATCGGATTCGTTTATACCTTCGCGTCGGTGTTTGGCGGACGTTTCGGTCAGCGGCAGGGATACTTCAGCGCGCTGCGGGTTGGCCTGTCGATTATGGCGGCGGCCCTGCTGGTCGGGTTGTTTGTGGAGAACGTCGTGGCCCACGTGATCGTTTTGCTGGTTTACACGTCGGGCACTTGCTTCACGTGGCCGGCGCTGGAGGCTTTGGTGAGCGAGAACGAATCGCCTTTGCGGCTCCAGCAGAGGATCGGCGTTTACAATCTGGTCTGGGCCGGGACCGGCGCCCTCGCGTACTTCTCCGGCGGGGCCATGATCGAGCGATTCGGGTTGAAGGTTCTTTTCTCAGTCCCGCTCGCCGTGCATGTCGTGGAACTGGGCCTGATCCAGTGGCTGCAAGCCAAGGCAAATTCGCGCGCGTCGCCGGTCGGATCGTCGCATCTGGCGCCCGTGGCTCTGGCGGAAATCCCCCTGAACCCGCGACCCATTGCCCGCGTGAAGACCTTTCTTAGAATGGCGTGGCTGGCCAATCCGTTCGCTTACATCGCCATCAACACCATGATTCCGACCATTCCCGCGCTCGCGAAACGGCTCGAACTGTCGCCGAAATTCGCGGGCTTCTTCTGCTCCGCGTGGTTGTTTGCGCGAACGGCCGCGTTTCTCCTGCTCTGGCTCTGGCCAGGCTGGCATTACCGCTTTCGCTGGCTGGCAGGCGCTTATCTGGCGATGCTCGCGTGTTTCACCCTGATGCTGGCGGCCTCCGACCTCCGGCTCCTGGTCGCCGCCCAAATCTTCTTCGGGGCGGCCATTGGATTGATCTACTACTCATCGCTTTACTACTCGATGGATGTCGGCGAAGCGAAGGGCGAGCATGGCGGCATCCATGAGGCCGCGATCGGCGTGGGCAACTTCATCGGTCCCGCGCTCGGCGCAGCCGCTTTGCATTTTTTTCCCGAACAAAGGAACAGTGGCACGTGGACGGTTAGCGGTCTGTTATTACTTGGGTTCTTCGCTCTCGTCGCGGTCCGAAGTCGCAGTCGAGTTCGCGGGTAGCACCGCTTTGTGTTGGGTCAAGGCACCGGCAACCGTTCGGCGCGAAAAAAACAATTTGAGGCGTTGAAATGTCCTGCGCGTGGGGCCTAGGT
>QHNT01000079.1 GCA_003218515.1 Verrucomicrobiota bacterium
TACGGCGGGTTGACGCTGCGGTTTGGACCGCGATCGAAGACGATGATCACGGTTCCCGGTGGCAGAACGAGCGGGGACCTGGTGGTGACCAACCTTCCTTGGGCGGACCTCTCCGGCGATCTAAAGAAAGGTAGCGGCGACTTGAGCGGAATAGCCGTGTTCGTCAATCCCGGTCATCCGGACTATCCGCCCACCTGGATGACGCGCCATTATGGGCTGCTGGCGGTGGGCTGGCCGGGAGTAGCCCCGAAGACGTTGCCTGCCGGTGAACCGGTCACCTGCCGATATCGGATCTGGATCCACCGGGGCACGCCGGACGCTGCGGAGATTCAACGGGCCTACGCAGATTACTGCGCCACGGCCAGGCGCCGCCGGGCGGACAAGGAGTAATGAAAATTCGAAAGCCTTCGTAGCAGCCGAGGTGACGAGGCTCTGATCGATTTCGGATTTCGGATTTCGGATTTCGGATTTTGAGTAATGAGCCTCCTACTCCGAAAATGGGTTGGAGAAACGCTCGCCCTCACCCCGGCCCTCTCCCCCAGGAGAGGGGGGAAGCACGCACAGTTCCCGGAATTTTCATGCCCTTTGGTGTGGTATTGCGTCATGGGGACTTACGTCGGCTGCTACGATTGTACAAACGCCCTCGCAGCAGTTCCAAGCGAACTTCCCGACGTCGAAGGCACACGACCAAGGCGCCTCTTTAGCGAGCTGGTCCATAAACCTTGCCGGGTTGCATGGCGTGGCCCCAGCTCAACGTATGGGCATCGGGCAAATCTCGTCTGGCTGCAGGTACGTGGCCGGCTTGAACCAAGGTGCCGAACTGAAAGTAAACCGCATCCATATCGGAGTGCCAATGGGGAAAATGTCCAAAGCCGCCGTCAGAATTGCGACAGCTCAGCGCCCAGTCTGCAGCCTTCTCGATCGCTCGGCGGACCGGCTCCGCTTCGCCGCCCAATTGCCGGAGGATGAAGACCGCATCGAAACAAGCGTGCACATCCCAGGCGGGGTCTTTAATATTCCAACCGCCGTCTGATTTCTGATCCCGCAGCACGCGCGCGACCATCAGCCCGGCTTTTGGCGTCGGCTGGCCGATCAATCGGAAATAATGCGCCATGTGGAAGGTGGCGGCGACATGGTCGCCCAGATACCCGTCTTCGGTTTGGTTGCCGAGTTGATGAGCGCGCAATGCGTCGTCGTATGGTTTGGGAAAAGGCTTGCCTAACGCCGCATAGAATAGCGGGAAGAAACTGGTGGTGTACCACGGCAGTTTCTTGAACGCAGCACCGGCAAAAAATCGGTCCATGACTTTGCTCGGATCGATTTTCGGACGCTGTCCCAGAGCGCGGAGGGCGACGACGCCTTGGACTGTGTTGTAAAGCATCGCCGCATCGGATTTGGGATCCATCTTTCCTGTCAAATGAATGAAGGAGCCGTCGGGCTGCTGTCGCCGTTGAATAAAGTCGATCGATCGTTCCAGATGCGGGAGTTCCCAGCCCATGGTTTTGGCAAGGGTAGCCGCGTAGGTCACGCCCGCCAGATCGCTGAGACGGGTATCTGAATTTCCTTCGTATGCCGGATCCGGCGACGGATCGTAGCCGCCGTCGGGCCGGGCGCAGCGGCGGATGAACGCGAGGGTTTCCTCCGCCAACTTCGCAGGTTGCCCTGGCGCGGCAGCCGACGAGTCTGGCAGCTTCGAAATCGCGACGCCGGCCAAAGTGCAGGCCACGCCACGAAGCATTTGGCGACGAGTCAGATTTTTATCCCAATTTGACGTAGAACCTTCTATTACCAGTTTCCGCTATGAAACAAAAAGTTTTCCTTGGCGCCGTGTTTGGGCTGATGACTGCCCTTCCGGGCACGGCGGCTGAACGGCTGGAGACCTTGCCGCAGACTAAGCCATTGGAATGGGAGGAAATCGATCTTTCCTCTCGACTGATGGATGGCGCGCACCGATTCATCGAACGCAAGATCGAGGAATCCGTGGCCAAACGAAGTCAATTGTGGTCTCGCGATTTTTCGTCCCCGGCAGCTTATGCCAAATCGGTCCAGCCAAATCGCGCGCATTTCCAAACCATCATCGGGGCGGTGGATCCGCGCCTGCCGGCGAGGATGGAACGGTTTGGGGATGACGCGCATCCTGCGTTGATTGCGGAAACTTCGCGCTACCAGGTTTATCAAGTGCGTTGGCCGGTATTGGATGGGTTGTTCGGTCATGGTCTGTTGGTCCAACCAAGACGGCCGCCAGTCGCCTCGGTCGTGGTGCTGCCCGATGCGGACCAAACCCCCGAGCAATTGATGGGGCTTACCACAGGCGGCAAGGCTGAATCCCAGGCAGCGCGCCTTCTGGCTGAGAATGGGTTCGAACTTGTTGTACCAACGTTGGTGAGCCGGGAGAAATTGCAGACGGATGACAAGCAGCTTCGGAGTTCGGATCAAACACATCGCGAATGGATTTATCGGCAGGCGTTTCATATGGGCCGCCACGTCATCGGGTACGAAGTGCAGACCGTCATGGCAGCGGTGGACTGGTTCCGTCAGCGGCACGGCCAACCGAGCAAGGTCGGAGTCTGTGGTTACGGCGAAGGCGGATTGATTGCATTCTACGCCGCGGCGGTCAATCCAGACATCGACGTGGCTTTGGTGAGCGGTTATTTCGATTCACGGCAGAAGGTTTGGGCCGAACCGATCTATCGCAATGTTTGGGGACTGCTCCGCGAGTTTGGTGACGCCGAAGTGGCTTCCCTGGTTCTGCCGCGCCCGCTCATTGTCGAGCACAGCCTGGCGCCCACTGTCCTTGACCAAAAAGGGGAGTGGCACACGCCGGATTTCGCAAGTGTCAGGGCGGAGGTGGAGCGGATTGAATCAGGCCCAACTTTTCCCAGACCCGTGCTGGTGGAGGCGGAGGATGGGAAGCCCATCGGCCCATTCTCTGATCGCGCGATGGCAGCGTTTGCCTTGCGCCTGGGAACTGGAGAACTCGCCGCCTTGTCCGAAGAACTTCCCGTAGATAAACGGGCCTCCTTCGACGCCGCCTTGCGACAGCAGCGACTGATTGAGGAAATGGAGAACCACGTGCAGACGCTCGTGCGCCAGTCCGACAAAGTCCGGGACAAATCCTTCCTTTACTCGGTCATGCCGGAATTGTCCGACAGGCAATGGAGCACCGCCCGGAGACTTCCCACCCATTCGCCGGAGAAATTCATCGAAGGCGCAAAGGCCTTTCGACGCCAGTTCTGGGAGGAGGGGATGGGCCGGTTTGACGAACAAATGTTGCCATTCAATCCCCGCACACGAAAAGTCGCCGAGAGCGGGAAGTGGATCGCGTACGATGTGGTGTTGGATGTTTATCCGGAGCTGTTCGCGTGGGGGGTTCTGGCGCTGCCCAAGGACCTCAAACCGGGGGAACGCCGCCCGGTGGTAGTTTGCCAGCATGGTCGCAATGGGTTGCCACGCGACACGCTCGACGCCAACAACACCGCCTACAACAATTTTGCCGGAGCGCTGGCGGAACGCGGGTTCATTACGTTCGCGCCGCACAATTTGTATCGCGGCGAAGACCGTTACCGCTGGCTCAGCCGCAAGGCCAACACCGTCAAGGCGACGCTGTTTTCCTTCATCATTGCGCAGCACGATCAAGAACCCTTCAGCTTCATGCGCACCATCGAATGGGAAATGCCGTACTGGAACCTGGGCCATACTTTTGACTATGCGGAAATGACCTACCTTATCGTGCCGCGACCGTTCATGGTGGAACGCGGCCATCTCGACCGCGTCGGGGTTGATTCCTGGGTCAGCCATGAATACGCGAAAACGCGCTGGCTTTACGCGCAACTGGGCCTGGCCGACCGGACCGAAATCGAATTCTTTCAAGGCGGTCACAGCATCAATGGGGAAGGCACGTTCGAGTTTCTGCAGAAACACCTGAACTGGCCTTCGAAAACGACGCCGAACCCCTAGGTGATCCCGTGACTGAATCGGAAAGTGCAGAGATGGCGTGCGCGTTGCGGGCTATCTCTGTTTTCTTTGTTGCCTCCTGTTCAATCACGGAATACTTACTGGCCAAAGAACGATATGAACCCGCGCGAGTTTTTCATCAACCCAGCCGACTACAGACTCCCCACGCGGGACGAGCTGGTTGCCTACCGAATCTGGGACAACCACTTTCATGGCTTTGCAGCGAAGAACCCCGTCGAGCAGTATGAGAGAAATAATTTTTTCGTCGAACGCATGGGCATCGAGCGCTCCATCGCCCAGGAGGTCGGCGGCACATTGGAGGAGCCGTTTGCTCCGTATCCATACGACGCGGAAATCCTCAAAATTCTGGAGCGGGATAAAGACCGCCTTTCCGGCCGCACGCCCATCGACCCGACTTATCCCGACGAGAGCTGCGCCAAGATCGAAAAATGGATCCGCGACGGTCCCTGCATCGGAATAAAATATCCTGGCAGCGACAAGAAGGGAGTAACGTGCAGTCATCCCAATAACGATCCGATCATGCGGCTCGCCGCGGAACTGGATGTGCATGTGTATGTCCATACCTGGCTCAAGGTTGGCGGCACGCCGCGGTTGCCTGGCGGCGGCAATGGTGAATCCGAATCGACTCCAATGGATTTGGCCAGGCTGGCGCAGAGGTTCCCTCAGGTGACGATGATTTGCGGCCATTCCGGTGGTGACTGGGAGTTAGGTGTCCGCGCCATCAGGCCCTTCAAGAATGTCCTTTTAGAATTCGCCGGATCGGATCCGCATTCTGGTATGGTCGAGTATGCGATCCGGGAACTGGGCGTGGACCGGCTCGTTTGGGGCGGGCACGGCCCAAGCCGCAGTTATGCCACGGAGCTGGGCAAGGTTTTGGATGCCGATATTTCAAAGGCCGATCGAATGAAAATCTTCGGCGCGAATCTCCGGAGGATTACTGCATCCATCTTCCGCAAAAAAGGTATCAAAATTGAACTTTGATTAGCCGATAACATGGAAACATTCCGCCCACCCATGAACCGACGTACCCCCTCACCCCTTCCCTCTCCCCCACTGAGGGAGAGGGTGTCCGACTTGTCCTCCGTAGCCTTGGCGAAGGCGGAAGGACGGGTGAGGGAGATCGGCGCGGGTTCATGTCCCCCATGCGCGTCCCCAATTGGAGGTCCGAGCTACCCATGAACCGTCGTCTCCACTTGTGCAAACTTTTGTTGCATATGCAACAAAAGCTTGTCGTCGCCGATTCCTGGCCCCGATGCGCGTCCAAATTTTGGAGGTTCCTCCTACCCATGAAACTCATCGATCGACGCAGTTTTTTGAAAAACTCCCTGCTGGGCGCCGCTGTTGCTTCTCTGGCCAAGCAACAACCGTCGGCGTCTCAGACTGCGGCTCGCAACGCCCCTGTCGTCAGCTCCTCCCAAGCCCCTGGGATCATCGACACCAATGTGAATCTTTTCAGTTGGCCTTTCCGCGCGTTGAAATACTGCGACACGAAGGCCCTGGTTGCCAAGCTCAAGAAACATCGGGTCATCGAGGCTTGGGCCGGTAGTTTCGAGGCGCTGCTCTCCAAAGATATGAGTGGGGTCAATGCGCGCCTGGCGGCCGAATGTCTGGAGCATGGACCGGGTTTTTTGATTCCGTTTGGCAGCGTCAACCTGGCCTGGCCGGATTGGCAAGAGGATGTTCGGCGCTGTCACGAAGTTCACAAAATGCCGGGCATTCGGATTTATCCCGGCTATCAGCCATTCGATCTGGACCATCCCGGGATGGCGAGCCTGGTGAGAATGATCGCGGAAAGCGGTTTGGTTCTTCAGGTGGTCTTCGGCATGGAGGACCCTCGGGTGCACCATCCCATTATCAACGTGGGCCCAGTCACTTTCGGTCCGTTGTTGAAGGCGGTGAAGAGTACGCCTAACGCGAAAGTTGAGTTGCTGCATTTCTCCGGTTCGAGCCAGGGCGAAGACCTGTCGCTATTCATGACGAAGACCAACACGGTCATGGATATTTCGCGACTTGAAGGCAATGGCGCAGTGGGTCGAATGATCGGCTCGATCACGGGATTGCCCTCTGTCCACGTGCCCGTCGATCGTATCGTCTTCGGTTCCCACGCCCCGTACTTCCCGGTTGAAACAGCCATCTTGAAATTGATTGAGTCGCCGCTCGACGTCCAACAGCTTCAGGCTATCATGCAGGATAATGCCCGCCGGTTGCTGCCACGGGCATGATGCCGGCCCGGCAGCCATCCGACGACTCCTGCTACCGACCGGAAGCACCTACTTTTGGAGATTAAGAGTAAGATTACGATTAAGAGTGGGAGGAAACCGTTCCGGCTTAATTCAACGGCAGTGGGACCTGGGCGTCGGTGGAGCCCTGGGGTAAAGTTCGGGACTGTTTGAGTGTTTCGCACGATTGGGAAACCGTCCCGTCCTGCGACAATTCGGTCTGCTTCTGGAGCAGTTTGGCATTCTCGCAGTCTTCGGCTGGCCGGTGATTACCTGGCATTTCAATTTCGAGGTTCCTGCGGGCGCTCATTCTCAAACCTGAGGAAAACCTGCACGTGGCAGCGCAATTGCTCGCCCAAATAGCGCAAGCTGACACGATGATCCCATTTTCCCACTTGGCCCGGCGGCCCCTTCCCAATCGCGCCAAGCCGAGGTCTTCATTAACTCCCTTTTTCGTCCTGGCAACGATGTTCGCCCTTGAACAATCGGCCTCTGCCCTGCCCGTGGCCACGGCGCAGGCTGGACTGGTCCTGACTATCGAAGGAACCGTGGAGGTATCTCGGGCGGGAACCACGCAGTGGGCCAGTGCGAGCACCAACCTGAGCCTGGGCTTCGGCGATAGTCTACGCACCGGGCCGCACAGCCGCTCCACCGTCCGATTGTCCGACCTGAGCGTTCTGCGCGTGAATGAGAACACGGTGTTGGAAATTCGGTCGCAAAGCGAGGGACAGGGCTCCATCCTCGATTTGAAATCGGGCTCCTGTTACTTCTTCAACCGGTCAAAACCTGCCAGCTTACAGTTCCGCACGCCCCTGATATCGGGCGCAATTCGCGGAACCGAATTCAATTTGGCTGCGACCGAAAACGGCCCGACCCGGGTGACCTTGTTTGAAGGTGAAGTGGCCCTGAACAACGCCAAAGGCAACCTCGTGCTTCAGAGCGGCGAACAAGGCGTTGTGGATCCGGGTCAGGCTCCTCGAAAAACCGCCGTTCTCCATGCCATCAATATCATCCAGTGGAGTCTTTATTATCCCGCGGTGCTCGATCCCGATGAGCTGGACTTGACTCAAATCGAGCAGACCACGCTCGCCGATTCCCTGGCCGCATACCGTTCCGGCGATCTGCTCGCGGCCCTGGGCCGTTATCCGGAGAATCATCAACCCGCTTCCGACGCCGGGCGCGTGTATTACGCGGCGCTGTTGCTCGCGGTTGGGCAGGTGGAGCAAACGGAGGTGGATTTGAAATCGCTTCAGGCGTCTCCCCGCTTTGCGCAGGCTTTGCGAACGGTGATCGCTTCAGTCAAGCACGAAGAACTCGCCAGCACCGAAACTCCCAGCACCGCCAGCGAATGGATCGCCCAATCCTATTATCTCCAATCCCGCTCGCGGTTGAACGAAGCTTTGCGCGCAGCACATGGAGCAGTCAGCCGGTCTCCCAACTTTGGCTTTGCCTGGGTCCGGGTCGCGGAACTCGAATTCGGCCTGGGACGGGTTCACAGCGCCAAGACTGATCTGGAGCGCGGACTGCAACTCTCGCCTCGAAACGCCCAGGCCCTCGCGCTGAGGGGATTCCTGCTGGCATCGGAAGACAGAGTGTCGCAGGCCATCGCCTTCTTCGATCGAGCCATTGCGATGGACGGCGCCCTGGCCAATGCCTGGCTGGGCCGTGGCTTATGCAAAATCCGGCAGGGACAGAATGAAGCGGGACGACAGGACTTGCAGGTTGCTGCGGCCCTTGAACCCAATCGCGCCGACTTGCGTGATTACCTGGGCAAAGCCTGGGACCAGGTCCATGACCGACGACATGCGGAGAAGGAGCTGCATCTGGCCAAACAACTCGATCCCGCGGACCCGACACCCTGGCTTTACTCAGCCCTCCTGGCTCACGAGTACAACCGGGATAACGAAGCGATTGCCGACCTGGAAAAATCCAAGGAACTTAACAACAACCGGAGCGTCTATCGCTCACAGTTCCTGCTGGATCAGGATCAGGCGGTCCGGGGGGCGAATCTCGCGAAGGTCTATCAGGATGTGGGCATGTCTGACGTTAGCGTGCGCGAGGCGGCGCGGGCCGTTGATTTGGATTATGCCAATTACTCCGCCCATTTGTTTTTGGCGAACAGCTACGACGCTCTGCGCGATCCAAAAAAGGCGAACCTGCGTTATGAGACGCCATGGTTCAGCCAGTTGCTGGTGGCGGAGCTCCTCGCGCCGGTTGGCTCGGTTTCACTATCGCGGAATGTGTCACAGCAGGAATACTCGCGCCTGTTCGAGGGCGATCATCTCGGCGTGTACAGCGATACGGAGTATCTCAGCCGTGGAAGCTGGGTCCAGAACGCTTCCGAGTACGGAAACTTCGGTAGAACCGGCTTCGCCTTCGATGAATATTACCGCTCCGAGAATGGCGACCGTCCGAACAATGATCTTAACGACTTCAACTTCTCAGCCAGGTTCAAGCAGCAGATCACGCCGCAGGATTCACTCTTCCTGGAGGTCAATTACTCGGATTATAGCTCCGGGGATGTACTTCAGTATTATGACCAAGGGGCAGCGAGCCGCACGCTTAGGTTAACGGAAACCCAGGACCCAAACGTTTTTGCGGGATACCATCATGAATGGAGTCCGGGAATTCACACGCTGTTCTTGCTGGGCCGCCTCCAGGATAGTTTTACCATGGAGGATCCGAATGCCCGGGTTTTAGTGACGACCAAGAGTTTCGCCACCGGTCAGATTGTGGGCGTGGGCCAGGCCCCGGCACAAATCTCTTACGCCAGCGACTTGGCCGCTTATACCGCCGAACTCCAGCAAATCTTTCAGTCCGCCTCGCAGTGCCTCGTGCTGGGGGCGCGATATCAGGCCGGCGACATCGAAACCCATTCTTTCGTCCAGCGCCTGGTAGCGACGAACCAGACCATCATGCCGGACCTCACCCGCGCCAGCGTGTATGGCTATTATTCTTACCAGGTAGCCGAATCGCTCCAACTGACCGCCGGGTTGAGTTACGATTATCTCGAATACCCGCAAAACAATGAAATTCCGCCCGTCTCCAGCGGCCAGGCGCACAAAGACCAGGTCTCGCCGAAGGCCGGCTTTCGCTGGACGCCCTTGCAAGACACGACTTGTCGCGGGGTTTGGACCCGTTCTCTCGGTGGTGTCTTCTACGATGCCAGCGTGCGGTTGGAGCCGACGCAAATTGCGGGGTTCAACCAGGCCTTACGCAGCATTCTCCCTGAATCAGTGGCCGGGCTCGTTCCGGGTTCGGAGTTCGAAAGCTTCGGCCTCGCCTTCGATCAGAAATTCCCAACGCGCACCTATGCAAGCGTCGTGGGCGAGTTGTTGACCTCTGACGGCGAGCGCACGGTGGGAACCCTGGATGCATTTGGCCCGGCGTTGCTGGATATTCCCTCGGGTGTCCGGCAAACCCTGGAATTTGAGGAAAAATCGCTCGCCGTAATCTTGAACCAACTCGTGGGCGAGCAATTCGCTTTTGGCGCAAGTTATCGGGTGAGTCATGCGTTGCTGGAAGACCGTGTCCTTGCTGTCGCCAGCTCTTTAAGTGGCTTCTTCAGCCCGAGCGCGAACCGCGATGTCAGCGCCACGTTGCAGCAGGTAAATCTTTACGCTCGCTTTAACCACCGTTGCGGCTTCTTCAGCAAAGTGGAATCCGTCTGGTCTGCTCAATCCAATGAAGGCTACTCGGCTCCTCTGCCCGGCGATGATTTCTGGCAGTTCAATGCTTTCGTCGGTTACCGCTTTCCACGGCGCGTGGCCGAAATCCAACTCGGATTGCTGAACATCGGCGACCAGAATTACAAACTCAACCCGCTCAACCTCTACTCGGAGCTGCCCAGATCGCGCACGCTGTTCGCGGGCCTGAAGTTCAATTTCTAACACGCTCATGGAAAACCCTCTTTCGTTTTTCGCATGCATTGGGACCATGAACCAGATTGGCACCCCTCTCCCTTCCCTCTCCCCATCGGATGGGGAGAGGGAAGGGGTGAGGGGTCGGTTCATGGAAAGCCTTCCAACTATACGAACCCACCGACCAGGATGAATTTCAAAGGCAAATTGTTTAGCTATCGGATGGGTGGGCTGGGGAGCAGCAGCCTGCTTTTTGTAATCGCCTTCGCCGTGCTCGTCTTCGATTCGCGGTTGTCACGGACGCTCACCCGAGCCAGTTATAATTCGTCATTTGACCTGTGCAGATTCACTCGACCCGATCTGAGCGCCTCAGATGTGGTCATCATTTACATCGACGAGGATTCTCTCAAGGAATTGAACAAATCTCTGCTCGTGCCGATGAAACGATCTTTCCACGCAGCATTGCTTGAGCGCCTGAAGAGAGACGAGGCCAAAGCGGTAGTCATGGATATCGTGTTCAGCGATGCCGGGAACGAAAATGACGATATCCGTTTCACGGATGCGATCCGCTCCAATGGCCGGGTAGTGCTGGGCGTTGATTATAACCCGGAGGAGGAGAATGCCGGCCAGCAGGCCGTTGGTTTGGCAACGTTGAAACCGCTCACTTTCCCTTATGCCCCGTTCGCGAACGCCGCGGCAGCCAATGGCCTGGTCGTCCTGCATCCGGACGACGATTTTCTGGTCCGCCAACATTTCCACCAACTTGCGGAGCTGCCAGGGGCACCGCCGAGCCTGAGTTGGGCGGCTGCCCGGATGCTGCATTTGAGAAATGTCCGCGATCCCGGCGGGCAGCTTGAGCAACGATGGGTTTATTATTATGGTCCGTCCGGAGCGATACCCCACGTCAGCTACAAACAAGCCTATTATCCGGACGGCGTCAGGCCAGGCTTCTTCCATAATAAAATTGTCTTTATCGGAGCGCGCCCGATTACCTCTAATTTGACTGAAAAACGTGATGAATTACGAAGCCCCTATTCTGCTGGAGACGCGAGGTTTCCGTTCATGCCCGTGGTGGAAATCCACGCTACCCAGTTTTTGAATTTGCTTCGCGGGGATTGGCTCAAGCGCCCTTCACCCGGCGTCGAGATCGGAATCGTGGCGCTGGGCGCCTTGCTCTTTGGCTTCGGTCTGCTGCGCTTCCGTCCATGGGCCGCAACGGGGATGGCCGTCGCCGGTGGGGCGTCAGTCCTTCTCACGGCCCAGAGCTTGTTTGCCTTCAAACACATTTGGTTCGCCTGGCTCGTTATTGTCGCCGTGCAAATTCCGTGCGCCTTGCTTTTCTCCATCGTCTTCCGGTCCCTCGAATGGATCGTTCAGCGGCGCAAGCTTGAGGAAGAGCGCCGTCGCGCCGATCTGCGCATTCGCGAACAGGCTGCGCTGCTGGACAAAGCCCAGGACGCCATCATCGTCCATGATCTCGAGTGGCGGGCCCAATACTGGAACAAGAGCGCCGAAAACCTGTATGGCTGGGGTTTCGAGGAAGTCAAACAAATGAACTTGCGGACCGACCTTTTCAAAACGGATGACGCCAAAATGCTCGAGGCGTTGCAAAACGCTCTCGCCAAAGGCGAATGGCTGGGCGAATTGAAACAAACGGCCAAAGGCGGCAAACGACTCATCGTGCAAAGCCGCTGGACCCTCGTGCGCGACAACGAAGGCCGGCCCAAATCCGTCTTCGTCATCAATACCGACGTCACTGAGCAAAAGAACCTTGAAGCGCAATTTCTTCGCACGCAGCGCATGGAAAGCATCGGCACCCTCGCCGGCGGCATCGCTCACGACCTGAACAACGTTCTCTCACCCATTCTCATGGGGGTCGAGTTAATGAAAGTGAAGATCAAGGACGAGCATAGCCAACAACTGCTCACGACCATGGCTTCGAGCGCCAGGCGCGGGTCCGACATGGTCAAGCAGGTGCTTACCTTCGCGCGGGGACACGTGGGCGAACGCTCCGTCCTGCAGATCAGCTATCTCATCCGCGAGATGCAAAAGATCGTGAAGGAAACCTTTCCAAAGAGCATCGATTTCAACGCCGAAATTGAGGACCTCTGGCCGATTCTGGGCGATGCCACTCAAATCCACCAGATCATCCTCAATCTCTGCGTCAATGCCAGCGATGCCATGCCCGATGGGGGAAGCATCATTGTCCGAGCCAAAAATATTACTCTTTCCCAAGCCGAGGCAGATAAATTTGCGGGAGCAAAGCCGATCAATTATGTGTTGCTCAGCACGACCGATACCGGCACCGGCATTCCGCCCGCGATCATCGACAAGATTTTCGAACCTTTCTTCACCACCAAAGAAATTGGCAAGGGAACCGGGCTGGGTTTGTCCACGGTCATCAGCATTGTTAAAAGCCATGGCGGTTTTCTGGATTTGCAGACTGAGGTTGGCAAAGGCACAACGTTTAATGTGTATCTCCCTGCGGCCGATTCCTCCGTCGCTCCCGCGTCCGCGGTAACATTCGACCCGGATCTCTTCGGCAAAGGCGAAACGGTGTTGGTCGTGGACGATGAACCGGCCGTGTTGGAACTGACCAAAAACATTCTCGTCCATTACGGTTACAAAGTCGTGACCGCCATTCATGGCGCGGACGCCGTCGCGCTTTATTCGCAGTACAAAGAAAAGATCAAAGTGATCGTGATGGACATAATGATGCCCGTCATGGATGGGACCGCCGCCATCCGCGCCTTGAAAGCGCAGCAGCCTGCGCTGCAATTTATTGCGATCAGCGGATTAATGCAGGGTGACAAGCTCAAAGAACTGTTCGGCGGTGAAGCAGTTACCTTCCTCGCCAAACCGTACCCTGCTGAAAAACTCCTGCGGCACCTGCGCCGGTTGATCCTCAAGCCGCCGGGTTAGAGTGGTTGCCAAATCAGTTGGACAACTCCTCGAAATCAAGATTGCGAATTCGCGGCCGATTCCCCGACGGAGATCGGGCCAACGCCTCGCTCGGGTGTCAATTTTGCGAATAAAAGTGTCGTGGAATCCTTCTTGCTAATTGTGACCCGGTAAAATCTCAAAATCAGCAATGAGCTACAAGTTAAGCGGACTTTTGGTCGCAAGTGCCCTGTTCTGTTTCCCCGCCGCTTTGCATGCAGGCCAAAGTCCCGTCATCACTACCCAGCCACAAAGCCAGCCTGCCATTGCGGGCAGCAGCGTCACTTTCACCGTTGCCGCGACGGGCACGACCCCGCTTGGCTTTCAATGGAAGTTCAATGGCGCAAATCTCTCCGGCGCGACCAATCTGACGCTGAGGCTCGACAATGTTCAGCCTGTGCAAGCGGGAACCTATTCTGTGCGGGTCAGCAATCCGTACGGATCGGCGCAAAGCAGCGGCGCGCAATTGACCGTCAACGTGCCCGCGCTCATTACCAACCAGCCTATCAGCGTGGCGACGGTCGCTGGTGCCACGGTCACTTTCAGCGCGGGAGCGTCCGGTACGGCCCCGATATTTTATCAATGGCGTTATAACGGCGCGCCCATGGCCGGCGCGACGAAGTCCACCCTGACGCTGGCCAATGTCGATATCGTCAACAGCGGCGATTATTCGGTCGTCGCCAGCAACATGGCCGGCGCCGATACCAGCATCACGGCGAAATTGGACGTGACGCGCAAGCTTCGCCAGATGTGGGTCAGCCGCTACAACGGTTCGGCCAACGGCGTCGATACGGCCACCGCGACGGCAGTCGATGCCCAGGGCAACGTCTTTGTGACCGGCTACGCGCAGGAGCAGGGAAATGGGCTCGACTACGTCACGCTAAAATACAATTCCGCCGGCGTCCTGTTGTGGCGGGCCGCTTACAACGGCCCGGCGGACCAGGACGACCAGGCGACGGCGCTGGCGCTGGACAGCGCCGGCAACGTGTATGTGACGGGCGCCTCCAGAGGTTCGAGCAGCGGTTGGGATTACGCGACGATTAAATATGACAGCAATGGCAACCGATTGTGGACGGCGCGTTACAACGGCGCGGGACAGGACGACGCGGCGGCCGCTTTGGCGGTGGATGCGAGCGGGAACGTTTACGTGACCGGCTCCTCCAAAAACTCCAGCGGCCATTTCACTTCTGTGACGATCAAGTACGATCATAACGGCAGCCAGGCCTGGCTTTCGCGCTACGTCGGCCCGGGCAACAGTGATGATGAGGGGCAAGCCCTGGCGCTGGACGCCGCGGGCAACGTCTATGTAACCGCCAGGTCGAAAGGCAACGGCACCGACTTCGATTACGCCACGATCAAGTACGGCAACAACGGCGCGCAATTGTGGGCGGCCCGTTACAATGGTCCGGGCAATGGTCCCGACTCGCCCACGAAGGTGGCGGTGGATAATGTCGGCAATGTCTATGTGGCAGGGTCTTCGAAAGGCAGCAACTCGGATTTGGATTACGCCACTTTGAAGTATGACTCCAGTGGCAGACAATTATGGGCCGCGCGTTACAACGGCCCGATCAATCAGGCCGACCAGGCCGCCGGCCTGGCAGTGGACGGCTCGGGCAATGTCTTCGTCACCGGCGCTTCCAAAGGCAGCAACGGGTATTTCGGTTATGCCACCTTGAAATACAGCCCCGCGGGCGCCCAGCTTTGGGTGCAGCGCTACGACAGTCCCGCCAACTTCGACCAGGTCGCCGCCGCACTCGTGCTCGACAACGCAGGCAATGTGTATGTCACCGGCGGGTCCGGCATTACCAGCTCATCCTCTTCTTCGTCCGGAGGCGGCGGACTCCTGGGCGGACTGCTCGGCGGCCTCTTGGGGATCGTGGACGGACTTTTGAACGGCGTATTGAATATTCTCGGCCTGGGCAACGCGCCCGATCAATCGGATTTCGTCACGATCAAATATCAGAATGCTGACGGGGCGCAAACCTGGGTTGCGCGCTACGATGGTCCTGCCCATGACGGCGATGCGCCGATGGCCCTCGCACTGGACAGCCAGCAGAATGTCTATGTCGCCGGTCCATCGAAAGGTTCCGGCACCGATTATGATTACGCGATTGTCAAATATTTCCAGCCGCAGCCTCCGGTGATTGTGACGCAGCCCGCCAGCCAAAATGTGCAGGCGGCGACCACCGTCGTGTTCAGTGTCGTTGCCGAAGGCACCGCGCCCCTCCTCTACCAATGGCGGCTGAACGGCGTCAATCTTCCAGGCGCGACGAACGATACTCTGACGCTCACTAATGTCCGGCCGCAGGATGCCGGCTCGTACCAGGTGACCGTCGCCAACGACGCCGATGCCGTGGACAGCGATGTCGCTGTCTTGACGGTCGTCACTCCCACTTTCCCGTTTGTGGATAATTTCGCGGATCGAACCTTGGTTTTCACATTGAACGGCCAGGGCCGGGGTAACAACTGCGGCGCGACGCGCGAAGCCGGCGAACCGAAACACGCCGGCAAAACAGGCGGCAAATCGGTTTGGCTGACGTGGCGCGCTCCCGCCAGCGGCATCGTCACCATGACGACTGCCGGCAGCGGTTTCGACACGTTGCTCGCCGTTTATACGGGAACGAATCTCAACGCGCTCACGCTGGTCGCCAGCGACGATGACCGCGGCGGCTTTTTGACCAGCCAGGTTACCTTCAACGCGCAGGTGGGCGTCGATTATCAGATCGCGGTTGACGGCCTGAACGGCGCTTGCGGGGACATCCTCTTGAGCTGGGTCATGGAGATCACCACGGATCGAGTGCCGGTCATTACTTCCATGTCAGGTGGGCAAACCGTAGGGATGGGGGAGGATGTGACTTTTGCCGTGAGCGTGGACACGTCGCCGGTTGCTTTTCAATGGTATCTGAACGGAGGACTTATCCCGGATGCACAGTCGAACGTCCTCACCGTGACCAACGTGCAACCTGAGAATGTCGGGCTTTATTATGTTCGGGTGATGACCGGGACACGGGAAATTTATTCTCAGCCGAGTTACCTTCAGATTAATCGCACGGATAATACTGTGAACCGCAACGCCGTAGCCGTGGATAAACTGAGCGATCTGATGGGTCTGCCGCCGGCAGGAAGCCTGTCCGTTCAGAAAGCTGGCGGCCGGACGAAATCATCCGTAGGCCTTTCGCGCGGCTACTCCGGGACCCAGATCTTCAACACCTATAGCGGTACCACTCAAGCCGGCGAGCCCATGAACTGCGGCGCCCCTGGTGGTGCTTCATCGTGGTTTGCTTACCAGGCGCCCGTGAGTGGCACCTTGTACATCAACACCGACGGCAGCAGTTTCGATACAACTCTTGGCGTTTATGAAGGCAACGGCAACGATTTCTCCAGTCTCGTCTGCGTTGCTTGCGATAACGACAGCGGCGCCAACGGCAAAACCAGCGCCGTCCGTTTCCCGGCGACGGCAGGGGTTACTTATTACATCTCGGTGGATGGAGTGAACGGCGCCAGCGGACGCGTCGAGCTCAATTACAACCTGGGCGATCCGCCGGTGATTTTGGCCGCGCCGCCAACGCAATATGCGGACACCGGCGACACCCTGACCTTTGCGGTGAGCGTCGCGGGAACAGTGCCCATGGCCTGCCAATGGAGTTTCAACGGCGCCCTGCTCGTCGGCGCGACCAACACCATGTTGTCCCTGGCCAATGTGCAGGCAAGCGAGGCAGGAACTTACTCCGTCTCAATCAGCAATCTGATCGACGTCGTCAACACGTCCGTCCCTTTATACCTCAATTCACCGACCCTCACAATCACTGCTCAGCCGCAAAGCCAAACGATTTCTGATGGCGCCAGCGCCTCCTTCAGCGTGGGCGCCGCCGGCAGCGGAACGTTGACTTACCAATGGCAATTCGATGGCACTCCGATCGCGGGCGCCACCAACGCGACCTTGAGTCTCTCCGCAGTCCACACCAATCAGGGCGGAAGTTATTCCGTCCGTGTCACTGACGCTAACGGCCCGCGATGCGCCTGTGCCACGCTGACGGTTTCTCCCATGCCGGCCATCCTTCGGGATCCGGTCAGCCAAACTGTCGCGACGGGCCAATCGCTGACATTGAACGCGGTCACAGCCGGTTCGCCCGTACTGCGACACCAATGGCAGCGCAATCATCTGGATATTGCCGATGCCACCAATTCAACCCTGACAATTCCCAGCTTCCAATCTGGCGATGAAGGCGACTATCGCATCGTAGTCGTGAACAGCTTCGGCTCCGTTGTTAGCGCCGATGCTCGGGTAATGATAGGCTCGGTCCCGCGCCTGAACTCCGTGGTGAGAAGGCTGGATAGCTCCTTTCAATTCGAGTTTATTGGCCTAGCGAACATCGACTATGTCGTGCAAGGCTCGACGAACCTTGTGGACTGGCAAACCCTGGGCGGCGTGACTTCAACCAACGGCTACATCGATTTCGTGGACACGGCTGCGACCAATTTTAATACCCGCTATTACCGCGGGCTGCAGTCGCAGTAAGACTGACATGACAGGTTCGCGCGCGTTTACCGGCGCAGTGGACGGAAATGAAATTCGACGGGTCGCGACGCACCTTCGTCAATGCGCAGTTCGCAATAACCTCCGTCCTTCAACAACTCGATGCCCGCGATGGAGGGGCAGAGCCGGGTCTTGAACTCGCGCCAGCATCGAGCTTCATTGAGTGCGTGGCTCATGCGCCTGATGGAATTGCCCAGGAAACGAATCGTGGGCATGCCGGCCAGCAACTGGCTCTGGCGATAGAACAAATTGGAGTGCAGATGTCCGATGATGGTCTGCTCGACTTGCGGCAGTCTTCCGCGCACGGTTTCATCCCGCCAAAGGAACGGCAACGCAGTTGGATCGTGGCAAAACAGCAGCGCGCGCTGCTCCGGTTTCAGAGCGGCGAAGGCCCGACGAACCTCCACCAAATGCGCCTCGCGCAAAGCCGCCCAGTCCTTGCGCTCTTCCAGCAGCGCTTCCGGTTCATAGACCGGAAAGGCAAGGAGCGAAGAGGTCAGACCTATCAAGACGTAGTTGCCGATTTCAGTCCGCCAAAATGGCTGCAAGGCCAGCTCAGTCGTCGCGCGGCGCCAGCTCGCGAGGCGAAAGCCGCCTTTGCCGCCGAACAAGCTCATTTTGCCCAGTTCATGGTCGCCGATGGCGCTTTGCAGTTTCGCGCCGAATCGGTCGCGGAGCTTGGCCAGACACTCGCGGGCGCTCTCGAAGGCCGCATCGTCGCACACGCCAATGAATTCCGTGTCGCATGAGTAATCACCGTTTGTGACGACGACGTCGGGGGAATCGGCCCGGGCCAAAAACTCGTCGAGCAGATGGTTGTGGGCAAAGGGATCACGCAGCCAGATGTAGTGGCGATAGACCTTGACCGCGCGGCGGAGCAGGGGATTGGCAATGATGCGCGCCTCATGACCCCGACGCTGCTTTTCCGCGTCGCTGGCGTAATGAATGTCGCTGAGAATCAGGATCGTCTTTTGACGCGCCATGACGCGCGGATGCTGGTGTGGTGTCCCTAACGCTTCTTTACAATGAAGCCGACCAAGCTGGAAACAGCAGCGCCCCTCACCCTGCCCTCTCCCCATCGGATGGGGAGAAGGTGGCCGAAGGCCGGGTGAGGGGAAAACGGAACGCTTACATTGGATGGGTATTTCTGTGACATGACACTGGAGCAAACGATTACGGCGAAGTAAATGCTACGGCATCCGGGACAGCGGCAAATTGATTTTGAACGTCGTGCCTTTGTTGACTTCGCTTTCGACGTTGATCCGGCCGTGGTGCTCCTGGATGATCCGCGACGTAATCGCCAAACCCAGGCCGGTTCCTTCGGGCTTCGTGGTCACAAACGGGACGAAGAGGCGGGGGGTCACCTCCGGGGGAATGCCGGAGCCCGTGTCCTTGATGCTGACCTGAATTTGCTCAGCCTTGCCCTTCGGTTCCAGGGGCGAAACGTGGGCGGTGGCGACGACGATTTCGGTGGCCACAGTGAGGGTGCCCATTTCTTCCATCGCTTCAACGGCATTCAACAGGAGATTGATCAGGGCCTGTTCCAGTTGCTTGGCGTCGCCTTGCACAAGGTCGATGCCGGCATCAAGAGCGCGGACCAGATGAATTTTTCTGGTCGTGAGGTGGTGCTGCACGAGCCGAAGGGAGTTCTCGATGACTTCATGGATGCTGACGCTGGAGAAAGTGGGCTTGGCCGGTCCGGCGAACTTCAGCAGTTGCGTGACGAGCGAATCGATCCGTTTGGTTTCGCGGCTGATGAGGCTGGTCATTTCGACGTCCTGGTTCCGTTCCGCCAGGAGGTCCGAGAACGATTTGATGGCCACGAGCGCGTTTTTGATTTCGTGCGCCACGCCTGCCGACAGCGTGCCGATGCTGGCCAGCCGCTCGAGTCGGCGGATGCGACGCTCCAGCTTCCTGGCCGAATTGAGGTCGTGAAAAACCGCGACCACAACGAGCGGGTGTCCCGAACCATCCGCGCACAAGGAAGTGGTCGCGTGAACAGGCGCTTTTTCCTCCGCGTCGGGAAACAGAACAAAGGTCCGGTCGGCGACCGGTTCGCCCGAAGCAAAAGTTTCTTCGATCGCCTTTTGCAACGACGAAGGCAGCCCGGTCATTGGACGGCCGAGGATCGCCTGAGCCGTCAGACCCGTGATGCGCTCAGCCGCCCGATTGAAAGCTGTCACGGTTCTCTGCGCGTCGACCGACACGACTCCGGGTTCCATGGAACGGAAGAGAAGGCCGGAGAGGTTCAAACCCTCGGATCTTCGCTTTATGAAGACGGTTTCTTGAATCGTCATACGGACGTATGCCGGTGCAGCGCGAACTGGACGGCGGTTGCCTCACAGAAATGACCATTGCGGAATTCAGTACGAGCCGCAGTCCAATGTCGTTACGCCCACAGAATGAAGGCGCCTGGATGGTTCACTTCTGATCGCCGGCTTCGCGTTAGCATCGACTTCATCAAGTCTAACGACGGAACGGGCGGCTTACAACGAAAAAGCCCTGGCGGGCCGCTCTCGGTCGCAAATCAGATTTTGAGAGCGGCGATAAGTAGCTGCGGAGCAGCGGTCGAAAGTAGCC
>QHNT01000182.1 GCA_003218515.1 Verrucomicrobiota bacterium
TGTAATCGAGGCCTTCGACGCTCTTTGGAATCGGCACACCGCACAAGCCGAGCAGCGTCGGCATCACGTCCTCGGAATTGATCGGCGGGTCGAGCGAGCGCGGCTTGAGGCCCAATCCTCCCGGCCAGCGCACCAGCATCGGCACGCGGATCGATTCGTCGAACGGCTTCTGTTTCTTGAACATCCCTTGCGAACCGAGCATGTCGCCGTGATCGGCGCTGAACAGAAGGATGGTGTTATCCGCCGCGCCCGTGTCGCGCAAGGTCTGAAGCAACTCGCCCAGGCAATCGTCCAGCGCCGTGCAATGCGCGTAGTAACCGGCCAGAATCTTTCGCACCTCGCCTTGCAACTTGTCGGGAACGTTCGGCCGCAGCGCCGGTTTCGCCGGGTCATACAGGGCAAGATACTTTGTCGGCGCGCTGAAATAGGGATCATGCGGCGGGCCCCACGCAAGGAACAACAGAAACGGCTTCTCCGACCTCGCGCGCCTGCGGAGGTAATCGCAGGCGTCGCGTGTCTGGGCGATGGCGTCGTAACCGGGCCATTTCAGTTTGTCCGCAGCGTCGGCATAGTAGAACGAGTTCGAGTAGTCGTGGGTGCATTCGAGCACTTTCCAGTAGTCAAAGCCCTGGCGGCGTTCGCGCGGGATAAAGGTCGATCGCCCGTCTCCGTTCAAATGCCACTTGCCGATGTAACCGGTGTCGTAGCCCTCCGACTTGAGCACCCTGGCAATGGTCATGGCGTTGGGATTGAGCGGGACGTCGTTGAGGAACACACCGTGCGTCAACGGCCGCTGTCCGGTAAGCAACGATGCGCGCGTCGGCGAGCAGACCGGCAAGCCTGCGACCGCGTTGATAAACCGGACGCTCTCGGACGCGAGGCGGTCGAGGTTCGGCGTTCTGACGTTGGGATCACCCGCGAATCCAAATGCCTGGGCGCGCCATTGGTCGGCCAGCACGACGAGGATGTTCGGCTTGCGCTCGGCGGCCAGGGCCGGATTCGACGCCATCGCCAAAATCAGGAACAGGATCAGAACTTTTCTCCATGAACCGAGCAGGCTGCGGGTCGCAGACCCGCGGTCCGGACCGCGCCTCTGTGAGGCGCAGCGGTTCATGGGTCCCAATGCGTGCGCAAAAGCGAATGGAGGCTCTCCATGAACCGTACTCGCAAGTCATTGGAAATGAACAAAACAATCGGGATCGGTTCATGGCTTCGATTCACGTCCGAATTCTGGAGGTGTTCCCTATCCATGAACCGCCCCTCTCCCGGCCTGCGGCCACCCTCTCCCCGCCTTGCGGGGAGAGGGCAGGGAGAGGGGTGCCGATCTGGTTCATGGCCCCGATGCGCGCCCAAATTTTGGAGGTTCCTCCTATCCATGAACCGAACCCCCTCATCCCGTCCTTCTCCCCCAATGGGGGAGAAGGTGCCCGAAGGGCGGTTGAGGGGGATTCCGCTGGGTTCATGGAGCGAATACCTCCAAAATTTGGAGGTGAGTTGTGGCCTTGAATCCTGGCGCTAACTGCGCAGTGGGACAGGCTTCTAGTCGGTACCTGTTCAGCGTGATGACGACGCGCGGTAGCGCAGATTTCCAAATCTGCTGTATCGCGGGTTTCCAGCCCGCAGACGCTTCGCCGTCTCCAAAGCGCTCGGAACTGGAGACGGCTCTGCCGATTGGAAATCGGCGATACAGCAGGTTGGAAACCGCTACGTCGAAGGGCGCTTCAATTTGCATGGCATCGGTTAGAGGTTTCGCCAAATGCCGGCGGTGCGCATGAGTCTCAATAGCGTCCAGGTGTTTTCGGCTTGGGCAACGCGGCATCCATCTGCTTTCGCCAGGCGGCCACGCGCGCCCACGTTGCCGCGTCGGCGCGCAGCGGATCGAACGCCGAAGGGACGAAGTCCACGTAAAGCTGGCGGTGCAGCGCGGGGTCGAAGTTGGGATTCGGCGTGTTGGTCTGCGCTCCCACCCGTTGGCGCCAGGCCGCGAGGTCGTTCTTCAGGCGGGCGACGCGGCGCGGTTCGCGCGCGGAAAGGTCGGTGGTTTCGCTAATGTCCTTCGCCAGGTTGAACAGTTCCACACGACCATCCTCGTAGTGTTCGACAAGCTTCCAGTCGCCTTCGCGGATCGCGCCGGCGGGTTGGCTGCCCTGGTTGGTGTAGTGCGGGAAATGCCAGTAGAAACGGCGCGCCTTCGGCTGGCCGCGACCGAGCAGAAGCGAAGCGATGCTGACGCCGTCGAGATGGCGCGGTGTTCGGGCGCCGGCAATCTCCACCAGCGTGGGCAACCAGTCGGTGTTGATGACTGGCGTGTCCACCACACGGCCGGCCGGGACCTTGCCCGGCCAACGCGCGATGAGCGGCACGCGCAGGCCGCCTTCGTACAGGTAACCCTTGCCGGCGCGGAACGGCGTGTTGTGCGTGATGCGCGCATGCGGACCTTCGGGCACGTGCAGACCGCCATGGTCCGACGTGAAGATCACGAGCGTGCGGTCGCGCAATCCGAGAGCATCGAGTTTCTCGAGCAACAGCCCGACGGTGTCATCGAGAGTTTCAACCAACGCGGCGTAAACCGGCTCGAAAGCGCCGGCGTTCTTCGCGACCAGTTCCGGTTTGGCGGAATAGGGAATGTGCGGACTATTGTGCGCGAGATAGAGAAAGAACGGCCGATCACGATTCTGCTGCACAAACTCGATTGCGCGGGCGGTGAGGTCGTATTCGCCCTTGCCGCCTTCCGTCGCGGACGGTTTCGTCACGGCGTTGCCGGGATGATAGAGATCGAAGCCCTGGTCGGTCGGCAAAAAGCCCGCGGCGCCCAGATGCCATTTGCCGATGCACGCGGTCGCGTACTCTGCGTCGTGGAGGCACTCGGCGAGGGTCTTTTCCGCAAGCGGCAACTGTTGTTCGATGATCGGATGAAGAAGTTTCTGCGACGAACAGTCAGGGCGGCCCGGCAGATAAGTCGTCAGATGCAGACGGGCCGGGGCTTTGCCGGTCAGGATCGCCGCGCGCGAAGGCGAGCAAATGGGCTGCGCGACATAGGCGCAAGTGAAGCGCGAACCCTCGGCGGCCAGGCGGTCGAGGTTCGGGGCGTGATGTTCGCGCCGGCCGTAACAGGCGAGGTCGTTCGGACCGAGATCATCGGCGAGAATGAAGACGATGTTCGGGCGCGGCGCCGCTCCCGCTGGGAATATCGTCAGCGCGGCGAACAACCAGATTGCGATTACAAACAGCTGTCGTGTCACGGTTTAGCGCGGTTTCGCGGCGCTGCTTCCACGGGCTTCCCAGCCCCGTCCCCGGTTACGTAGTAGTAGCGGTCGAACTCCGCGCCTTTGCCCGAGGCGCGCTGGTCCTTCGTTTCGATCATGTACCGGTCGAGTTCTGCGTGGAGCTTCGCTTTGGTCTCGGTGTAGCGTGACTCAGTCGCGACGTTGGTCATCTGCCACGGGTCCTGGCCAAGATCGTAGAGTTCTTCAGCCGGGCGTTTGGCGAAAGCGAAAGCGAACAGGCGCTTCACGTCCGCCTTGTCGCCGTGCTCGACGACGGCTTGCTTGCTCGGAGAACCGTCGATGCTGAGGTGTTCGTCCACGTCGCCGTAGAGCGGCGGATCACCGGCGGGCCAGCGGTTGGGCTCAAAGTTTCGCAGATAGAGAAACTGACTGGTGCGAATCGCGCGGATCGGATAGCCGACGTTGCCCGCGCGCACGTTTGCGTGGCGTTCACGGCCGAAGAACACTTTGTCGCGCGCCGCTTCCACCTGGCCGGATTTCCCCGAAGTCAGCAACGGCAGGACGCTTCGTCCAGTCATCTCCGGCAACGGCCTCAATCCCGCCGCTTCGAGAAACGTCGGCGCGAGGTCGGTGAGACTGACGAAGTCGTCAACGACCCGTCCACCTTTGATACGCGGCGGCCAGCGGATGGCCAGCGGCATTCGCGTCCCCGCGTCGTAGCAAGTCGCCTTGCCCCGCGGGAACGGAAAACCATTGTCGCTGGTGACGACAACCAGCGTGTTGTCGAGTTGGCCGGTTTGCTCAAGCAGCTTGAGCATTTCGCCCACGTCGCGGTCGAAGCGTTCGATCTCGAAGTAATAGTCGAGAATGTCACTGGGGCCCGCCGGATTGTGCTCGCGACCGCCCTGCTTGAAATCACCCGGGCCCCATCCTTTTCCTTTAAGGCCGACGTGGTAACCCGCCTTTGCCAGCAGATCGGGATAAACCGCGAACTTGTTGGGCCAGCGGCTCCACAGATTCGCGCCGTCCTCCAGTCGCCAGAAATCCTGTCCGGTGAGCAGCGCGCCGCGCGACGGCGTGCAGCTCGGCGACGAGCAGAACGCGTGTCTGAAATTCACGCCCTCCCAAGCAACCCGGTCGAAGTTTGGGGTGCGACAGACTTTGTCGCCGTTTGCTCCGAAGTGCCGCCAGGACGCGTCGTCCGCGATGCAAAGCAGGATGTTGGGGCGCGAATCGGCGGCGCGACCGGCAAGAGCCAGTCCGCAGAGGAGGAGCAGGCAGAGAATTTTCCGAATTTTCATTGCGCCTTCGGGATCTCTTCCACCCAGGTGTTCTGCGGGCAAGGATGCCCGCAGAACCGGCAGCCAAGATGGCTGCCCTACGACCGTGCGATCAATTGGAAGTGGTTTCATCGGCCCCGAATTTAAGGCTTGCGAACCCCGGATTTCAACTTCGCATCGAGTTCAGACAGTTTGAACCGGACGCTCACGACGTAAGGCGACTCGTCCTTTGTCCAGTGACCATAAGTGGTTGCGACAAACGTGCCATCCGGCAGCACTTCAACGCCCGGATAGGCGCAGTCGGCGTCTTTGGTGTTATGCATGATGCGCACGCGGTATTGGCCCTCGCGCCCGGCCACGATGTCTTCATACGTGCCGACCCAACCCACCCAGTCGCCTTTGGTGGCGGACTCGCGCGTCATGTCGCGGAACGAGATGAACAGCCGGCCATCCGGCCCATATTTCCCGACGTGACGGTCCCCGGTGAGCGCGGCGGGCAATTCCCGCGGCGGGGTCCAGGTGCGTCCTTCGTCGTTCGAGAAAATGACGTGTGAGTTCCGGTGCCGCAGATTTTCGCGGAGCAAAACGACCAGTTGTTTGTCGTCGGGCGAACGGATAAGACCCGGCTCGCAGAGATGAATGTCGCTCGAGGCGAAAAGCGCTCGCGGACCGTCCCAGGTGAGACCGCCGTCGTGTGATTCGGTCTGGTACAGCGTCATCACCGGCGGCTTTATCAACTTCGGCGATTTCGCGAAGAAACGGCCGTCGTCGTGAAACAATGCGAGATAATGTCCAGGCTGATCGCGCAGGGGTTCGACACTGCCCATCACGACGATGCCGCCCCAGTCTCCCGCGGGCTTGAGCGGCGTCCAGGTTTCGCCGTCGTCCTCAGATACCGAAAGTCGGGCCGGGTACAGGCCGGACCAAACGATGAGGCGTTTCTTTCCTTGGGCATCCACGACGCCATGGATCGTCGGTGTTTCCAGTGATGTGGCCCAATTTTCCGGGACGGAGAGACGTTCGGACCACGTCAGGCCTCCGTTTGTGCTTCGTTTCAGAACAATCGCGCCGCGCCCGTGGCCTTTCGGATAAACTGTCAGAACGGTTTTTCCGTCTTCGAGCAGCACCGTGGTGGGGTGGCCCAGATATTGGCCCGGCTCGCGATCCACGATCACCTGTCGATTCGTTTCGCTGGAAATATCGACAATCGAGATCGTGTAACCGGCCGGCAGCGGAACGGCGGCATGCATCCGACACAACGGATGGAAGAAAATGAGCGAACCCAAGAAGGCCACGCGCCCGCGAAGCAGCGGGCGGCATCGTTGCGCCGCTGAACGCGGCGCGGACGGCGCAGCGCGCCATCCCTACCAGGTTCAGGGGTTCAATGCGCGAAATTTTTCGGGGAAACCTTTTGCTGAACCACCTCTCTCCTGATCCCGCAACTGGGGGACCACCCTCTCCCCGCAAGGCGGGGAGAGGGCCGGGAGAGTGAAGACCCGGCACACGATCAGGATTGGCGTTCGCGCTCACGTTTTATTTGGCAGCGGCTTCCTCATCGATTTTTGGGTAAGTTTGTTGGTCGCTCCCAGCCAGTCTAAGAAGGGTAGAAGGCCTTTGCAGCAAGAGGAACTGCGTAAAGCAGCCACCCAACTGCCGGCACAAGGTTTATCAAACCAATTGCCAAGCAGAAACGGTTCCGCCTGCAGATGATCAAGAACACGGTCCAGAACGAAGGTACGGAACATATTATTTTTGAAAGCGTTCATCGCTAAACGGATAATAAATTCCGTCGTTCATCCCGTAACACGCGACAATCAGGTCCGGCTTCGCTTTTTCCAGCACGCGCCCCAGCCGCTCGTGCAAGTCAGGCCGCGGAAACGCGCCGCCCGCGTGACCCGGCTCGGAAAGGCCAGAAACGGTTTCGCTGGGCAAACCGAGGTCGAGGAACTCGACGCGCGACTCCGGGAATCGACTGCGCACATAAGTCTCAATGAACTCCACGTATTCGCCGCTGTAAGTAATGCTGTCGCCCAGAAAGACGACGCGGCGCGCTTGAAGAAACGGCGCCGCCCTGGGCGGGTCGTTCTGCGCGGACGCAGCCGGAATCAATCGAACCTGTTGCACGTCCATCACGGCGCCGGATTGCTTGCGGAGCGCCCGCACTGCGAGCGCATAAGCTCCAGGTGCCGCGAGATTCACTCGACCGACGCGACGCGGGACAAAAATCTGGAAATGACCGGTTTCCTGGACGACGAAAGGAAACTCCCTTCCTCCGACTTCGACTTCCGCGTCGCTGCCGCCCTGCCCTTTGCCGCAACCCTGCCAGACTTCGACCTCGAACGCGCCCGGCATCGTCACACTGAACTCCCACTCAGCCCAGTCGTCAGGGTTCACCCAGTAGCCGAGACAGTTTTTGTTCGTCGCTGGTTCGTAGCGCATCATGACACTGTGCGTTGTCGCGTCACGCGCCAGGAGCGCGATGACGCCCGACACGTTCTGCGTGATCGGTTCTCCTTCCGGCGCGGGCCGCAAAGTCACGGCCTTGAGATTCATCACCGCGCCGCCTTTGAGCGTCCGGCAACTCGCGCGCAATGTGAACGGTTCGGCTTCGGCGAGATAAAGGCGACCGACGGGCAACGTCTGATAACGATACCAACTGTCCGTGGACGGACGCGCGACGGTGAACGTCCGACCCGCGATGTCGAATTGCAGTTCCGTGCCGTCGCCGCCATCGGCGGAGAAAGCGAGTTCCAGATCATACATGCCCCAGCGCGTCGGCTTGAATTCCCAACTGACGGAGTCCTTCGGGTCGGTCCAGAACCCGATTCGATGATTGCCCGGATGCGACTCCAGCTTTGCGCGGCTGCCGTGCACTTGTGCGTCGAGCGCGGAGAAAACGATGCGTCCGTCGGCGAATTGAGTCGTGCGCTCGACGGTTTCGAGCATGACGCTCGCAGGCAAAGCCGAAGGAGATTCCGTCGGAACCTCAAGATGAAGCTGAGTGGCGTCGGTGTTGAAGACCCATCTCAGCGGCTCGCGATGACGCCCATTGAGAAGATACGCGGCGGTCAGGTTAGGGAACGGCGCGGGAAGCGACAATTTTCTGTTCGCCGGCCACGAGCGGACTTCGAGACGAATCGTGCCCGTCGAAATGGCCGATTGAATGATGCGGCCCCAGGCGGGTTCACTGAACGATAACGCCTGTGGCTCTTCTGCGAATCCCGCACAGATCAGGTTGTCCATGACAACTGCCAAGGCCAAGCCAAAGGTGAACAGTACGCGACGTACGGAGTCTCTGTTTTTTTCAGGACCGATAGTGTCCTCCTCACAATGATCTTCCGGCATGCTTACAGATAAACGCGGCTTGTTCATCAGCGTGGCTTTAGAGTGGTTGCCAAAAGTAATTTCCGCGATTGAACGTGGCCACGCTCTGCGGGTCGCAGACCCGCGCTCCGGAGCGCGCCTCTGTGAGGCGCAGGACTCTCGCCGCCCCCAACGATCTGGAAATTTGTTTTAGCAATCACTCCGGTCTTAGTTTTACAGAGTCTGGATTTTTAAGTCAGAGCCTCCCCACGTCGGCTGCTACGAGTCTGGATCATTTTCGACTAACGTCCCCGTGCCGCGCGGATCATTTCGACGGCGGCTTTACCGCGAGGGTCACCGTTGCCGGCGGCCTCGATCGCGCGGCTGTAGGCCTCTTGCAAGGCATTTCGATACGCGGCCGCGTCTTTCTCAGAGAATTGGACTCCACTGATTCTGATCTTAAGCAACTGGGCGGCTGCCTCGTCATAAGAACCGCCGCGCAACGATTTTTCCGCTTCCGCCACTGCCTGCCGGACCTCGGTGGATTCGACCTTTTTGGCGGGAGCGTTCGCTTCCGGCGGTTGCGCCACCCCATCGGCGCGTGGCGAGCCGTCCACCGAAGCGCTCGTCGCCTGCTGAGGTTTTCCGCCGCAAGCACTGAACAGGAGGCCGCACACCAGCGCACCGACGCACACCCGCCAAGTCTGTGACATAAGACTAGTAGGTGCCGTCACGCTTTTCGGGATTGTACCAGGCGTCGTTGGGTCCGGCGGGATTGAAAGCCGCAGGTCAGACGTGCGTTCCGGCCAGGTCCGGGGAGAACCAGCGCGAGATTTTGATTTTCGTCGCGGTACCGGACAAGGTGCCGAAGGTGGCGATCCCGCCGATGAGATCGGTTTGCGACGTTGCATTGCGGATGGTGGCGTGACGTTGGGAGATGCCTTCGCTCGGCTGATTGCCGCCGTCGTTGAAGTTGTAGGCGGTCATGTCCTCATTGGCTTCCCAGAGCAGGATCCCGGTCGTGCGCAAATTGCCGAGGCGGAATTTCGAAGTCTTGATGTTCGGCTGCGCCTGGTAAGCGATGATCGCGCCGTTGAAGCAGTAACTCGTGATTTTGATGGAGCGCTCCTTAAACTTCTTCTTTTTGAAACCGGACCGCCGGTCTATGTCGTCCTTCGGGCACATCAGCACCTTCTCGTTATTGGCGAGGTAGGGCGCGAGTTGACCCTTCTTGAAGTATTCCACCTGGTTGGAAATGATGGTGGGCGAGTCAATCCCGGCCGCGTCGGGCATATTGGCGCCGTGGACCCAGCAATCCCGGCCCAGCCCGTCCCAGCCCGGATAAGGGAGGAAATCCTCGTTGTCACCGGCGAACATGTGGGAAGCGAGCATGATTTGCCGGATGTTGTTGAGGTCGGTGGTGAGCCGGACCTGGTCTTTGGCTCGAGTTAACGCTGGCAACAGCAGTCCGGCGAGGATGGCGATGATCGCGATGACGACCAATAGTTCGATCAAAGTGAAGGCAATGGCCATCCGCGTCGCAGAGCGGCTCCTGGGTTTCATGATAAACAAGCATATCGGCGCAGGCCTGTATGTCAACGACGCGTCTGGTGGACGAACTGCTCCGGAGCCGGCGGCTGGGTAGCCGCCTGAACTTGCACGCTGGAAACGTGCGCTACGTGGCGCGGGCGCGTCCTGAGGAGACTTTTACTTGTTTTGGGACTGTTGGCCGGTTCGCGATACCGTCGTGGATGACCGTCAAAATCCGCTTCCGTTCCTCGCCCACCAGCGGCAAACGCGGGGCGCGAACCCACTCGGAGCCCAAGCCGCATTCCTGCACTGCCAGCTTGATGTATTGCACGAACTTCGTGTGAACGTCGAGGTGCAGCAGCGGCATGAACCACCGGTAAATTTCGCGCGCCTTGTTCCATTCGCTGCGGCGGGTCAGATCCCAGAAGTACTGGTTCTCGGCCGGGAAGGCGATGCCGCTGCCGGCCACCCAGCCGTCGATGCCGAGGATGGCGCATTCCAGCACCAGATCGTCCACACCGGTGAAGATGGCGTAGCGGTCGCCGATGATGTTCCGAATGTCTGTGATGCGGCGCGTGTCGCCGGAGCTTTCCTTGAGGGCGACGAAGTTTTTCTGATCTGCCAGCTCGGCGAACATCTCGGGTGTGATGTCATTCGCGTAGCTGATCGGGTTGTTGTAAATCATGATCGGGAGGCCGGTCGCCTTCGCTACCGTGCGGAAGTGTGCCATCGTTTCGTGAGGATCACCCTTGTAGAGCATCGCCGGCATCAGCATGAAACCGTCGAGACCGAGCCCCTCGCTATCGCGCACGTACCGGCAAGCCTCGGCGGTGCTGCTCTCCGCGACACCGCTGAGCACCGGCACGCGGCCATTCACGGATTTCACCATCGCCTGGATGAGGCGCCGTTTTTCTTCGGCAGTGAGCGTCTGGTTCTCCCCGAGCGAACCGAGGAAAATGATGCCGGCGACGCCGGACTTGATGAGCGCTTCCGCGTGGCGCGCGGTGGAGTCGAGGTCGAGCGCGCCGTCCTTTTTCATTTGCGTGGTGATGGCCGGGAAAACGCCTTGCCAGTGGGGTTTCATGAATTGTTGCTGCTTCTTTTGCGGGTTTGTGGCCGGCCGC
>QHNT01000183.1 GCA_003218515.1 Verrucomicrobiota bacterium
ATTCAGAAATTTGCTTCGGCCGTTACGGCTGCGCAGTGGGACCACATAACGTTGCAAGGCCGCGAAGGGCCGATTAAGATTTCGCTGCTCGATCTGTTCGCGCCGGAAGACGTGTTGCGTTGCAGTCGTGCCATTGACGCGGCGCGGTCACCGGAGGATTTGCGAATTCTTTCGTAACGTGTCATTGTAACCGCAAGATATGCCTGACCAATCGCAGAAAACTCGTCCGGTGGCGCCGGCAGGGCCGGGGGGAGGGGGCGAAGGCCCCAGCGCGCCAAAAGTGGACAAGCCTAACGTAGATGAATTGCTCAAGCGGATGCGCAAGGTCGACCCGGACCAGGCCCGTCGCTACCGCCAACGCACCGGCCAATGAGCGATCCTTCTCCGCTTGCGGGCGACTTTTTTTCCTTGCTCGCCCGTCATCATGCTTCACCGCTGCGCGTCGCCGCCTCGCCTGACGCGCCTGTTCAGACGCAAGCCACTACCGTTTTTGCGTTTCATTTTGCTGATGGCGTGTTGATGGGCGGCGACCGCCGGGCCACCGCCGGCAACGTCATTGTCACTGATTGTGTCGATAAAGTTCTCGAACTGGACGCGATGTCGCTGCTGGCAATCGCCGGCGTGCCGGCCACCGCGTTTGAAATGGCGCGCGTGCTCCAGACTTCATTTGAGTACTATCGGCGCAGCCAATTGCAATCGCTCAGTCTGCCGGCCAAAGTCCGCGCCCTGGCCCGGCTGTTGCGCGAAAATCTCCCGATGACAATGCAGGGCATCGGCGTGGTCATGCCCGTTTTCGCGGGTGTGGACCAGACCGTTTCACCGCCCGCGCCGCAAATTTACTTTTACGATCCACTCGGCGCGCAATTCCACGCGGTCGGCTACGCCGCGTCCGGTTCAGGAGCGGGAACCATTCGCAGTGTCCTGAGCTTTCAGGACCGCTACGGCCAGCCGCGTCCGGCGCAGATGAACCTGCGACAGGCCGTGCAGTTCGCGTTGCGGCTGCTGATGATTGCATCGGAATTTGATTCGGCCACCGGTGGCGTGAATCCGGACGCGCACACCTTCGCGACGATCAAAGTGCTGCGCGGCTCCGGCGTGGAGACTGTATCTGCGGAGAAACAGGCCGAATTGCTGAAGTCATGACTGAGGAACCGTATCGTTGGCTGGAAGCGATCGGGAATCGCCGCGAGTACGTGCGCGAGCAGCTTAAAGGCGGTTCGCCCGTTTTTGCCGCGTCTTTGCCCGACGGGATCCTCCTGCTCGGCGTAGGCACTGGCCATTCAAAAGTGTTTGAATTGTTCGACCGCCACGCTATCGCCGGGTTGGGGCATCCGGCCGACATCGAAAAAATCCGTCAGGCAGCCATCGACGCGGCGCACCTGGAAGCATTCAATCGGGCCCCGGAGGACGTGAGCTTGCGCCGGCTGGTCGGTTTTGGTTTGAGTCCGCAACTCAAGACGAACTTCGAACAGATTTTCAGCGCTCCGTTCCTGGTGGAATGTTTGTTAGCCGAAGTCGGCGCGGAACCGAACCAGGACCTGATCGCCCGGCTTCATTTCGACGGCGCTTTTCAACTGCACACGAAAGGTGTCGTGGTCGCTGCCAGCCAGTCTGAAGCGGAAAGCGCGGCCCAAACCTGGCTGAATCAAACTCTGGCGGGAAAGGCGGATCGCAATGGAATTGTCGAAGCTCTGCTTGAGGCGTGGTGGTGCGTGACGGAAAACAAGCCTTTTGGTGACGGCTTGCCTTCGGATGCCGAGCGTCGCGACGGCTGGCGGAAGGCAGTCAACGGTCGCAGTATTGAAGTCGGCTGGCTGGTCAGGAAGAGCACTCGTCGCGCCCGCTACGAGGAACTGACGCCCGCGCTCTCAAGCTTATGAACCGCATCGTTGGCCTGGAAACAGAGTACGGTTGTTTGACCAACGACCCCTCCGGTCCGCCCAGTGCCGTCGGCCGCGTCCGGAATTGGGTTTTTGAGAAGAACCGTTTCGGTCTGGCGGATATGCACCAACGGGACTGGGACGAGCCGGCAGGCAACGGCGGTTTTCTGTTCAACGGAGGGCGGGCTTATGTGGACATGGGCCATCTGGAGTATTGCACGCCCGAGTGTCTTTCTTTGATTGATCTGCTTCGCTACGACCGGGCCGGAGACGCGATTCTGTTGCAGGCGCTCAAGGAAATGCATTTGTCCGATCAGGTCAGCTTCATCCGCAACAACGTGGACCATTACTCCGGCGCGACCTTCGGTTGCCACGAAAACTACCTCGTGCGCCGGACCGCTCCATTGTCGGAGAACAACGTGCTGGCATTGCTGGCGTTTTTGACGCTGCGGTTGCTCTTCGCCGGATCGGGCCGGGTCGGTTCGACTCCGGGCGCGGAGTTGCGCGGCGATTTGTTGCGGCACGGCGCCGACAGCCATTTCCAAATCAGCCAGCGCGCGGATTACATCAATAACGACCTGTTTGAATGGGTGCAGTTCAACCGCGCCATCATCAACACGCGCGACGAACCGCTGGCGGACGCGCGGAAATACCGCCGACTCCATCTGCTGCATGGCGACACGAATGTTTTACCCAGCTCCCTGCTCTTGAAGGTGGGAACGACTGCGCTCGTGCTCGACTTGCTGGAGATGGATCGTTTGCCGAAGATCGTTCTGGCTGACGCGGTGATGACCTTTCGCAATCTGTCACATCAGCCTGACGGCCCGTGGTTGGTGCCGCTGGCCGACGGCCGCTGCGCGAACGCGGTTGAGCTGCTGTTCAAGTTTTTCGAGGCGGGGCGGAACGAGTTCTTCGGTCGCGATAATGAGACCGACATTGTCCTCCGCGTCTGGGAAGAAGTCCTCTCGGCGCTTTCGAGCCGGCCGGAGATTCTGGTGGGCAAAGTGGACTGGATCACCAAGCGTTGGTTGTTCCGGCAATTCATGGAACGGGAGAACATCAGTTGGAGCGATCCCTGGCTCAAAGCGCAGGATTTGGAGTTTCATCAGGTGGACCCCGCTCGAAATTTGGGCTTCGCACTCGCCCGGACGCCGATGGCCTGGGACCTTCCCACGGCGGAAATGACCGACGCGATGCGCTCTGCGCCGGTCAACACGCGCGCGCAGGCCCGCTCGCGCATCATGCGATTGCTCAAGAACCAGCACATCCGCTACTTTGTCGATTGGGAAGTCATCGACGCGGAAGGCGTCAATTCGTTAAACCTGCTGAATCCATTCGACGCCTCACCCGAAGAAGCAGACTCCTGGGCGCGACAGCTCAACCTGATCTGACTTGTTCCGTGGCTGGCTGGCGAGGCTGCTCTTGCAAGACGCGCGCAAGATGTCGCGCCTGCCGTTTCAAACCCATTGGTCTTTTGCCACGCGCCGGGAGTTCATCGGCCTCATCGATGTAATCGCGGAGAAATTGCGGTTTGTCATTTCGTCCGCCGTTCCGGTAGTCGCGCCAGAGCGCCTGCGCTGTCCGTTCCGCTGCCAGGCCCGGTATTTTCGCCAAATACTCAAAGATCAACTCCGCCAGGCAGGACAGGGCAATGCCGTGCCGCCGGGCGACGCGCTCAAACAGCCAGTCGCTCCAGTGCATAAACCCCTCAAACGCTGAAGTCGTCGCGCTCCAAATCAACGGCGCGGTCTCGACGAAATTGCCGCTGTTCCCCACCAGGTCCCAGTAGCGCGCGAAACGACGCAGCCGTTGCATCGTCGCGAAGTCGATCAGTCGGGTTCGCAGAATCTCGTAGGGCGGATCGGGGTTATAAACCATTTGCCATTCGGCGTCGTGGCGGACGATGGGCGTGCCGCGCAGCCGTTTCAAGATGCCGACCTGGATTTCCTGCGGCCCGAGCGCAATGAGGCGGTCGAAGCCAGCGGCGAAACTTTCCAACGATTCGCCCGGCAGTCCGACAATCAAATCGGCGTGAACGTGAACGCCCGTTTCGGAGCGAAGAAAACGCAAATTGTCGGCGAGCTTGTCGTGATCCTGCCGACGCTTGATCCGCTGGCTGACTTCGGGGTTGAACGTCTGGATGCCCACCTCGAATTGCAACACACCGGGCGGGAATCTGCCGATGAGTTCACGCAACGGTTCCGGCAGCCGGTCGGGAATCATTTCAAAGTGGACGAATAGGCCGGGCCGACAGCGTTCGAGGAAAAATTGCAAAATGGCTTTGCTGACGTTGAGGTTCACGTTGAAGGTGCGGTCAACGAATTTGAAATGCCTCACGCCGCGGTCAATCAGATGTTGCAGCGCGTGAAGCAACGCCGGCAGCGGAAATTGCCGCACTGGAATTTCGAGGGACGACAGACAGAACTCGCACGTGAACGGACAGCCGCGGGAAGCCTCCACATAAATTATCCGATGGGCGATGTCTTCGTCGGTGTAGAGATCATAAGGCAAAACCATTTTGTTCACATCCGGCAGATCGGCGGCGATAATTTTATGCGCGGGTCGCCCGCCCGCCAGCAATTGTCCGCAGACTTCGGCGAACTTAAAATCCGCTTCGCCGGTGATCACGTAATCCGCCAGTTGAACGATTTTCTGTTGCTCGACTTCAAAGCTCACCTCCGGGCCGCCCAGGAGGACAGTAAGCTCCGGGCGAACGCGTTTCAGAGTGGCGACGACTTCGGTCGTCTGGGACACGTTCCAGATATAGACCCCGAAACCGACTATGCTCGGTTGCCGTGCGAGCAACACTTCGACGACATCGAGCGGGCGCTGGTGGATGTCAAATTCGATCAGACAAGCCCGCGATTTCAAATCGCCCAGATTGGCCAGCAGATAGCGCAAGCCGAAGGCGGTATGCA
>QHNT01000184.1 GCA_003218515.1 Verrucomicrobiota bacterium
GGGAGAGACAGAGCAGACCCGTGCAATGGTGGTAGCGTCAAAGATGCGCGCCCCTGCACTGTCATCGGGATTTCCTTTTGACAGCCGTTTTCCCCGTTGGCAAGGTTTTGGCTCGATTGAATCAGAAATCGGGCGTTTGGGAGCAGGCATATCCGAGGCGTCCGGGAACCGTCTGGAAAACTATGGCTGAATTGGCTGGAAACTTGTTGGTAGCGCAGTCCGGCGGGCCGACAGCGGTCATCAATGCCAGCGTGGCGGGCGTTATTCAGGAAGCGGGACGGCATCCCGATCAAATTCAGGAAATTTATGGCGGCTTGAACGGCATCCTCGGGATTCTTAATGAAGATTTGATTGACCTGCAGGAGGAGAAACGCCAGACGATCGAAGGTCTGAAACACACGCCGGCCGCCGCCCTGGGCACCTGTCGTTACAAAATCGACTTCAAGAAAAAGCCGGAGCACGCCGCGCGCGACATGGACCGCCTCTTTCAGGTTTTTCAAGCGCACAATATCCGCTACCTCTTTTACGCCGGCGGCAACGACTCGCAGGATACCGCGCACAAGATTCACGACGAGGCCATCAAACGCGGCTTTGAAATGCGCGTGATCGGCGTTCCCAAAACCATCGACAACGACCTGCCACACACCGACCATTGCCCCGGCTACGGCTCGGTCATCAAATACAATGCGACGACCGTGATGGAAATCGCCGCGGACGTCGGCAGCATGGCCACGGACGACGGCTCCTGTTGCATCGTCGAGGTCATGGGCCGTGGGGCGGGGTGGATCGCCGCCGGCACCGTGCTGGCGAAGCGCCGTGCCGTTGACGCGCCCCACCTCATCCTGATACCGGAAGTTCCCTTCCTGCAGGACAAATTCCTGGCCAAGGTCAAAGAAACCGTTGCCGCGCTGAAATATTGCATCGTGGTCGTCGGCGAAGGTTTGAAAAGTGCGGCGGGCGAGGAAATTGCCGCGGACAGGACCAAGCTGGATGCGTTCGGTCATCCGGTGTTATCGGGCGCAGCGGAGCGGTTGGCGGACATCGTTGAAGAAAATCTCCGCTTGAAGACGCGCACAGTGAAGCTCGGTTATGCCCAGCGCGCTGCGGCCCATTGCGCCAGCGAAACGGACGTGGATGAGGCTGCCGCCTGTGGCGAAGCGGCTGTGCGCGCCGCGGTTGCGGGCAAGAGCGGTTGCATGGTGAAGCTCGTCCGTCTCCAGAACCGTCCCTACAAGTGGACGACCGACTTGCAGCCGCTGGGCGACATCGCGAACGTCGAGCATTTGGTGCCGCGCGAGTGGATTTCCGAAGACGGTTTCCTGCCGAACGAAAAGTTCATCGAGTACGCCCATCCGCTGATCGAAGGCGAACTGCATTTACCGGACGCGGGCGGTTTGCCGAAGTTCGTGGTGCTGGAAAAGGTGCCGGTCGAAAAGAAGCTGCCGCCGCGCGTGCGATCGGGCGACACCGACCTGGTCGCGCGAGCCTGATCCACCGGCACAGCATCACACACCTGGCTGCTACCTACTTTCCGGCGGCGCGCACCAGCAGCACGGGAACCGTGGTTCTGTGCCGGACTTCGTGAATCGTGCTGCCGAAGATCAGATCACCGACCAGCCGGTGGCCGTGCATCGTCATCGCGATCAAATCGCACTGTTCGCGTTCCGCGGTTCGGATAATCTCCGTGGGCGGGTCGCCGAGGGCGAGGTGGGCGGATACTTCCAGACCCGCGGCGCGCAGCTTGGCAGCGGTCTCCATAAGATAGTTCCGGTCGTCCTTCATCTCTTGAGACTCCGCGAGTTTGAGTTGCTCGAAATTCCGCGCCACCCAGCCGTCGGCCACGTGCACGAGCAACAATTGCGAGTGGAGCCGTTTGGCCAGCTCGGTGACGTGCGGCAGGAGGCTTTCGTCCGCGCGGCTGTTTTCCAGAGCAACGAGAATCTTGCGATACATGGTGATTTTCAGGAACAAACGCTCAGCCCAGCCACTCCAGCAACTTATCGAACAGGTATTTGACGTTCAGCAAAACAATAATTCCGGCCGTCAGCCAGGCCAATATTTTTACCCACGGCGGATTGGCAAAAGCTCCCATTTTAGCGCGGTCGCTGGTGAACATCACCAACGGGATCACTGCGAAGGAAAGCTGCATGCTCAGGATGACCTGGCTCAAGACCAGCAAGTTCGCAGTGCCGCGTTCGCCGTAAAGCGCCGTGCAAATCACCGCGGGCACAATGGCGATCAGCCGCGTGATGAGCCGGCGCAACCATGGGCGCAGGCGGATATTGAGAAAACCCTCCATCACAATCTGCCCCGCCAGCGTGCCGGTGAGCGTCGAGTTCTGGCCGGACGCCAGCAACGCGATGGCGAACAGCGCGCTGGCCACCGGCACACCGAGCATCGGACTGAGCAGTTTGTAGGCGTCCTGGATTTCTGCGACGTTATGCTCGCCGCGCGTGTGAAATGTTGCCGCCGCCACCACCAGGATGGCCGCATTGATGAAGAGCGCAAACATCAACGCAGTCGTTGAGTCGAGGGTTGCAAACTTGATAGCCTCACCCTTGCCTTCCGCGTTCTGCTCGTATTTGCGCGTCTGCACAATGGAAGAGTGCAGGTAGAGATTATGCGGCATCACGGTCGCGCCAAGGATGCCAATGGCCACGTAGAGCATCTGGGTGTTCCTGATGATTTCAAACTTCGGCGCAAACCCGCCGAAAACCTCGGCGACATTCGGTCGGGAGAAGATGATTTCCATCAGGAAACACCCGCCAATCGTGAGGATGAGCGTAACGACCAGCGCTTCGATGTAGCGAAATCCTTTGTTCTGAAGAAACATCACGACCAGCACGTCGAGCGCGGTGATGCAGACGCCCCAGGTCAGAGGAATTTTGAACAACAAATTCAACGCGATGGCTGAACCGATGACTTCGGCAAGATCGCAGGCGCAGATGGCGACTTCACAAAGCAGCCAAAGGAGGATCGCAACCGGTTTGGAATAATGGTCCCGGCAGGCCTGGGCGAGGTCGCGCCCGGTGACGATGCCGAGTTTTGCGCAGAGCGCTTGGAGCAGAATCGCCATGAGGTTCGAGACGAGAATGACGCTCAGCAGCGTGTAACCAAACGCCGACCCGCCCGCCAGGTCCGTCGCCCAATTGCCCGGATCCATGTAGCCGACCGCCACCAGATAGCCCGGCCCGGAGAAGGCCAGCATCTTGCGCCAAAAGCTCAGTTCCTTCGGCACCGGGATGCTGCGATGCACCTCCGACAGACTCGGCGTGCCAGGAGGCAATCGCCACGGCCTTTCGGCCGGGTTTTGGTTCGCATCGTTGGCGCTCATAACTGCCCTCAGAACCTCCACGAAATACCGATAAACGGGTTGATGTCGTCCGCGGCGCGCGTGACGCCAATGCTCACGCCGCCGTCGAGTTGAATGTCCTCTGTCAGGCCAAACGTCAGTCCGATATCCAACGTGCTCACCCAATCGGTTTCGGACTCCGTGCTGGCGGCGCTGAAAAACTCCACGTAACCGGCGAGGTTGCCGGCAATGTCGTGGCCAAAGGTGATCGAGTTCAAAAATTCCGGATGATACCCGCTTCCATTGGCGTCACGAATGATGTCGAATTGCGTCATTAGCCCCATGCTCCAACCGGCGGGCAGCTCGACGGCAAACGGGAAAATCAAGCCGCCTTCCGCGGAATTGTTGCCGAGGTTGTCCTGGTTGGTCGGCAGTTTCAGATAAGGCATCACCCCAAACGCGGTCGCGCCTCCATCGTTACCCCAGGCGTTCCATTTCGCGCGGAGGAAGACGTCCCCGAAACCACGGTTTCTCTGGACAGTGCTCGACGCAATGTCGTGCGTGCGCACAGACAGGTAAGTTTCCAGCACCAGTTGCAAATCGAGATCGTTGCCGATGCCCACCTTGAGGTTCATCGGCGCGATGCTCACGGTTTCGACGCGAGTGTCGTTGCGCGCCGCGTTGTGCCGGTCGTAAGCATAGTTCAGGATGTCCGCTTCGACTTGAAAGTGCCCGGCGTCCACTGTAAAGGGACTTTCCGTTTTGTCTGGCCGATCAGTGTGCATCTCGCGCATCCATTCGCGCGGAGTTGGATCGAAGAGCGTGTATTTGCTTTTGTCCCGCTTTACTGACTCATCTGCTTCCGCGCTCAATGCGTCAATCGTTGGAACTGCCATGGCCAGCGCTCCGACGTGGAACAGGGCGTGGAGCTGCCGGCGGTTCTTTTTCGCAGCGCCGGTGAACGATCGTTTCACGGCCCGAGCGATACAGGGTCCCGTGTATAGTGTCAACTATGAAAGTTAGACACCGCTAATTCAGGTGGCTTCCAAAGCGCCACGCGTCTGTGGACGCCCGGTTTGAGAACTGCTTAACCTGTGGTTGTGCGACCCGTGGACATTCAGCGAATCGGCGAAGACCTGGCTATCAAGTGGGACGACGGCACTGAAAGTTTTGTGCAATTGGAAACGCTACGCCGTTGTTGCCCTTGCGCCGGCTGCAAAGGTGAGGGCGACATCATGGGCAACGTT
>QHNT01000185.1 GCA_003218515.1 Verrucomicrobiota bacterium
CTTCGAGCGTGGAGTTGCAAGTGGGCCGCGTTGATCTGGCGAACATGCCCGGCCGATTGAGCTGGGGCGGAGCGCCGACTTTTCCGAGCGAGCAGGAACTATTGCGGCAGTATCTGAACAAAGACCACAAGTTCCGCCACAGGCTGATGACGGTCCGACGGCGGGGCGTAGTGGCCGATTACTTCGGCGTGCGCAACGGGGAGGCGTTTGCTGCGAGCGCGTATCGCAATTTTGCCCCTTTCTTCGGCGCGTCGAACATCGACAACCTCAACCTCATTAACAACGACACCCAGGGAGTCTGGGTTCCGGCCTTGAAGTCCAATGACTACTTGTGGGCCCACGGGTCGGGCGCGGGCAGCTACAACTCGGTGAGCGGTCTCGGCAATGCGGGCAACTATAATTCGACGACCACGCCGGAAATCGTGAACAACGATATAAAGGCCGTGTTCGTCACCCTGTTCGGCAGTTGGCTGGGCGACTGGGATCACGAGGACAACATCATGCGTGGAGTTCTGGCTACTCCAACCTACGGCCTGGCTTGCGCCTGGTCCGGACGGCCGCATTGGTTCGCGCACCCGATGGGTCTGGGCGAAACCATCGGTTACACCGCGCGCCTCACGCAGAACAACTCCGGCCTGTACCAGAACCAGAACAACCCTTCCGCCAATAACATTCACATCGCGTTGATGGGCGACCCGACGTTGCGCCTGCATCCGGTCGCGCCTCCTGGGACGCTGGGCGGCACCACTGGCGCTGGCAGCGCCACACTGACGTGGACGCCTTCGCCGGATTCAATCGCAGGCTATCATGTCTATCGGGCAACTTCGGCCAACGGCCCGTTCACGCGCCTGACCGGTTCGCTGCTCACCGCTGCCACTTTCGTTGATGCCAGTGCGCCGTCGGGAGCAACGTACATGTTGCGCGCGGTGAAGCTGGAGAATACTCCGAGCGGCAGCTACTACAACGCCAGTCAGGGAATTTTCTGGTCGGCTGGTGGAGCGCCCCCGCCCCCACCCCCTCCACCTCCTACTGGCGACACGACTGCGCCCACGATTTCCCTCAGCGCGCCGGCGAACAACGCGACGGCCTCCGGTTCGTCAGTGGCGGTCACGGCCAACGCGTCCGATAACGTCGGCGTCGCGGGCGTGCAGTTCAAGCTGGACGGCGTCAACCTGGGCGGCGAAGACACCAGCGCGAGTTACAGCGTGAATTGGGACACGACGACGGCTGCCAACGGCTCGCATACCTTGACTGCGGTGGCGCGGGACGCGGCCGGGAATCAGACCACGGCAACCACCATCTCCGTCATCGTCAGCAACTCGACCCCGACGTCCACACCGACAGTGACCATCACCAGCACCGACACGACAGCGACGGAAGGCCCGAGCGACACCGCATCGTTCACGCTCACGCGCACGGGCAGCACGGCCAGCGACCTGACGGTGACGCTGGCGCCCACGGGCACGGCGACCAAGTGGGAGGATTACCGCCGTCTGGTGCAAGGCGACATGCCGGATTCCTGGACCATTCCGACCGGCTCCAGCTCGATTACCGTCACAGTGATGGCGGTTGCCGACAACCTGGCCGAAGGGACGGAAACGGCAACCCTGACAATTCAGCCGGGCGCAAACTACAACGTGGGCACGCCGAACAGCGTGACCCTCACGATCCTCGAGAGCAACAGCGGACCACCGACGGGGGACACGACGCCTCCCACGGTGTCGATTACCGCGCCGGCGAACAACGCGACGGTGTCCGCTTCGTCAGTGACCGTCTCGGCCAATGCGTCGGACAACGTTGGCGTGGTGGGTGTCCAATTCAAACTGGACGGCGCGAACCTTGGCGCCGAGGCCACTGGCGCGCCCTACAGCGCGACGTTAGCCACGACCTCTCTTGCCAACGGCACCCATGTCTTGACCGCCGTGGCTCGGGATGCGGCCGGCAACCGAACCACCTCGTCCGGGATCAGCGTGTCCCTGGCAGCGCCTGCGCCTTCCACCGGCACTCTCCCGAGCTGGATCGGCTCGGTCCTGCACAACTGGAGGCCGCGCCTGGGTGGCGTTTATTGGCTGAACAGCCGCGCGGTCGTCAAACAAGCCGCTCCGTACCTCTCGCAATGCTCCAAACCGATCCTCGTTGACATCAAGAGTGATTGCCGCGGCTTCGGCTACCGCTTCGACCTCAACTCGTGGGATGCGCGAGAAGAGGTCCATTCCTGGTTCACCTGGGACGGCACCGACCAAGGCACGCCAGCCTCGATCGAGGACGCCTTTAACATTTTTGGCGCGACAGGCAACGCGGAATTTATCCTCAACATCCCCATCACGCGCAACCTCACAGCCAATCCTTCGGGCGACGGTTTCGGCTACACCTGGCAGACGGCGGAGTTTTACGCGGCGATGGTGCAGTACTTCTTCGGCGCGGCCGGACCTCAAGCCGAGTGGCAGAACCTCCCGACGACGCTCGATTTCTTCGCACAGTCCGCGAGTTTTAACTGGGCGAACCTCCGGGCGCGGCGTGGCCACACGAATCCGTATCCGGTGGTGTCGGTCATCATCGGCGAAGAACCCTACAACCTCGAAGCTTGTCCGAACGGCGCTTCATACGGCCCGCAAGCTGAAAAATTCCGCGTCGCCATCCGCAATCGCGGCGTGAACGTCCCCTTGGGCCTTCATGTTCGTGACATGGGGATCGTTGACGATCCCGACCCCTCGAAGTGGTTCTGGCCGATGATGAATAGTGTGACCGAGAGCGATTTCAGCTTCATTGACCTCGAGCACTACTACCAATTCTCGAGCGTGTCCGAAGACTACAAGCGGACTTACCCGGTTTCGATCAATCCGACCGGCTTTCAAGGCTCCTGGCTTCCAAAATCTGCGTGGAAGTCCGACTACACGAAGAACCTCTGGATCGTGGAAGACACGCGCCACGCACTGCGCGATTTCGGGGGCGCGGGCGTAGGCGACCCGAATCGCTGGCAGCTCGGCTTTAGCGAGCACGGCATGCAGATATCATCGCAGTTCTTATACAATGATATGTGTAGCGCCATGCACTGGGCGACGTGGCTTGCCGAAGGCATGCGCCAGAACATCACCTGGGATTCGGGCTGGACGCTCCTGGGTGAAGGCTTCGCGACGGCGGACATCCAGGTCAGGAACGGCAATGTCACGCGCACGCCGATGTTCTACGTTTATCAAATGGCCCAGGAATTCTACGGCTACGATTATTTGGACAATAGCTACGCCAGCGGTATGGGTTCGATCACCGACAATTTGGGCCGAGCCGTCCAATTTCCCTGGACGGTTGTGCGTGTTTTCAAAGATGCTGCGACGGGTAACCTTCACCTTTTCGTCGTGAACCAAAGCTTGACCGATAGCGCGACGCTCCCGGGCTTTGAAAATTGGAACGTTGTCAGTTGGAAGCAAATCAAGGGCGCCAGCTACAGTGACAGCAATCCCCTGGGTGTTTCGGGGCCAGAGCCAATTCAGACGAAAGCGGTAACTCTGCCTGCCGCCCGCGGTCCCCTGGCCATCGCTCCCGTCTCAGTGAACCATATTGTCCTGGCAAGTTCCAGTGGCCCTTCACCCGACTCCGCCCCTCCCACTATCTCCATCACCTCGCCGTCCAACGGAACAACGGTTTCCGGCGCCGCTGTGGCGGTTTCGGCCAATGCCGCAGATAACGTTGGCGTGGCGGGTGTGCAGTTCAAACTCGACGGCGCCAACCTGGGCGCGGAACGCACCAGCGCGCCTTACAGCGCGAACTTGGACACGACGACGCTTACCAATGGCTCGCACACCTTGACTGCCGTGGCGCGCGACGCGGCCGGCAATCAAACAACGGCAACCACCTCCGTCGTCGTCAGCAACTCGACCCCGACGGTCACACCGACGGTGTCCATCACCAGCATCACCGGCACGAGCAGCACCATCACCTGGAGCAGTACGCCGGGCAAAACCTATCGAGTAACCTACAAGAACGACTTAACCGATGCGACTTGGAGTGATTTGAGCGGCAATATCACGGCCACGAACACGATCACGTCGTGGAAGGACACCACTGCAGGTGCGTCCAAGCACCGGTTTTACCTGGTGAATTACGCGGTGAATGTGTTGAACTAGCAGAACCAATCCAGCCTCCCTCCGGCGAACGGCGGTCGATTGCGACCGCCGTTTTTGTTTGTCCTACAAATTAAGAAGGTGGCATAGGGTGTTTACCCTATTTTTGGGGTAGGCGTTTTCCTACTATGATGAGGAGCATGATAAGTTGATACGTAGTTCCTCAACTCCGTCAATCCCGTCCCTTTACCCATTTTTCCAATGCGCGCAGGTCATTTTTTTTCATCGGTGGTTGTTTCAACTTTTTGTTTGACCAATTTTTCGTTCAGTCGCATCCCGTCGTGGCGCAGGGCAGTTATCATTCCTTGTATTGCCCTTGCCCTTGTACTGCAACTGCTGCCCGTTCAGGCGCTGGATGCCACCTGGAACTATGCGGTTGAGGTCAGCGCCTCGGTTCAGACCTCGCCGCCTCAAATCACCCTGAGTTGGCCGCAAGACACCAGCGGCACGCCGAGCAGCTACACGGTTTATCGGAAGGCGCCCGGGGCGACTTCCTGGGCCGGGGGCACGACCTTGTCGGGCAGTGCCACCAGTTTTGTGGATAGCGGCGTCGCTGTCGGCACGGCGTACGAGTACGCTGTAGTCAAGAACGCCGGGGGTTACCAGGGCTACGGCTACGTCCAGAGCGGCATCAACGTGCCGCTGGTCGAAAACCGCGGCAAGGTGGTGCTGGTCGTGGAGCGGACCTACGCGGCGCAGTTGGCCAGCGAGCTGAATCGTTTGCAGCAGGACCTCGTGGGTGATGGCTGGACGGTCCTTCGCCATGACGTGGGTCGCAGCGATTCGGTCGTCAGCGTGAAGAATTTGATCAAGGCCGACTACAATGCCGACCCCTCGAATGTGAAGGGGGTATTTTTGTTCGGTCATGTGCCGGTGCCGTATTCGGGCCAGTTGAATCCGGACGGGCACGCCGAGCATGTCGGCGCGTGGCCGGCGGACGTTTACTACGGCGACATGGACGGCAACTGGACAGACAACTCGATCAATTTCAGGCAGAGCGCCAACACGGATCCCGCCGACGCCGCGCGTCTGAGCAACGTGCCGGGAGACGGCAAGTTCGACCAAACAACCATTCCTTCGAGCGTGGAGTTGCAAGTGGGCCGCGTTGATCTGGCGAACATGCCCGGCCGATTGAGCTGGGGCGGAGCGCCGACTTTTCCGAGCGAGCAGG
>QHNT01000186.1 GCA_003218515.1 Verrucomicrobiota bacterium
ATGTGCCGATGAATGCACGCGTGGTTCGCCGCCGCGTATCGGCCCATCAACTCCATCGCGTTCCAGTATTCCTGGCCTTCCTGCGAATCGAGCGGCAGCCACGCCAGCCGGAGCAATTCACTCGGCAGCGAGGTGCGACATCGGCCAAATGCCAGTTTGCTGTAATGATCGCACACCGCCGCGCCTGTCCCGCGGCTGCCGCTGTGCGACAGCAAAGCCACGTAAGTTCCGGCCTCAAGGTCATTGATCTTCGAGTGCGCCGTGAACAGACCGAACTCGACGAAATGATTTCCGCTGCCGCTCGTGCCGAGTTGGGACCACGCCCTGTCCTTGTTCCGTTTCGTCACTCCGCTCACCGACCAATCCGCGTCCATCACTTCGTGCTCGCGGCGGTGCTTAAAGTTTGCGCCCACGCCGAAGCGCGTCTCCGCCTCGATGGCGCGCGTGAGCCGTTCCTGCTTCCGCTCCAGGTCGCGCACCGGAATGTCCAGCACCGTCATCTTCATGCGGCAGGCGATGTCCACGGCGACGGCGTAAGGAATCACCGCGCTTTCCGTGGCCAGCACGCCACCGATGGGCAGGCCATAGCCGACGTGCGCATCCGGCATGAGCGCGCCCGCCACCGACACCGGCAAGAGACACGCTTTCTCCATCTGCATCACCGCGTCATGTTCGAGCCCTTCGCCCCACTGCCGATACTTCACCGGTTCGGCGCGAGTGCCTTCGCTCGCGGGAGCGGGAGAAGGTGGCCGCAGGCCGGATGAGGGGCGTCGGGCCGAAATCAACGCCTTCGCGAACTCGCCGCGCAACGGGTCGTCCACGAACGCCGACGGATCGGCGACAATGGCCTTCACCTCCTCGTGCAGCCGCGATTTATCGCCGCCACCGAGGATGAACCTGGAAATAAAATCTGTCGCCCGCCGTCTGGCTTCACCCAGCGGCACGCCGAGTCGGAGAAAATCTTTTGCGTTCATAGCTACTGAGGTCTAACGGCGGGCGGCTGCCAATCGAGATGCCAGTAGTATTTCCACAAGTCTTCGAGCTTCACCAATTCAGTGTGTCCATCGGCCAGCCCCATGTTGATTGCGCCCGGCAATTTTTGTCCGGGAGCAACGTTGCGGGGAGCCCGGGAAGGGCTGCGACTGCCATGCCGGGCGATGGTGCAACGCCCCATGTGATTTAGCGACACGCTGAATGGCTGGCCTGTGTAAAGGTTGGCGTAAGGCCGGTCCGTCTCTTCCGGCCACACGTCAACCCAATTCTCGTCGAAAAAAACCGGAGTCAGCACCGGTTTTTGAACGGCCGACTCGCTGGTGAAAAGCTGCTGTTGCCTGGGATCGCCAGGCTCGGAGAATTTCGCGTCTGAATAAAGGTAGCCGTTGTATCCGTAGCTGCCGCTGAACATGGTTTTCTTGTCCGAAGTCCACCGCACCCACGCGCGGTCGGCATAACCTTGCTCGTTGCCGCTGGCGGGTGGTGGTCCGTGCAAGGGGGCGGAAGGGCAAATCAAAATCCCTTTCACCTTGGCATACTCGTTCAAGGTTCCCATCCAATTGCCTCCCGGAAACGCTGAGCTTTCAACACCCGCGTGACGGCTGTTGTCGCTGGCGTACATGAAACTGCCGAGGGCCAATTGCTTCACGTTGTTCAGGCAATGGATTCGCTGCGCTTTCAACTTCACGCTGCTCAGGGCCGTCAGGAGCAGGGCCGCGAGAATACCGATGATGGCGATCGTCACCAGCAATTCAATTAGCGTGAAAGCGCGTGCCTTACAGTAATAATTGAAAAATGAAGTCCGCATCGGCGCACGTCTCCCTAATGCTCATTTTGATATAATTTCGATCTCGACTGATTGTCAAAGACCGTGGGTCGAAACACGTTTCCTTTTTGGATCCTGAGGTCATCTTCTCTTACCAAACTGCATTGTTCGACCTCGATATCTTGCGGTGCGAATGTTTAATCTTTTCTCGGCGGGAACCGTGCAGCTTGCCGTCTCACCTCTTCGAGGAACGCATGGCAGGCTTCCGGCTCGTGTTTCGACTCGCTGCGGGAAATGACGCCCAATCTTACCGTAGGGAAATCCGCCAGTTTGAGAGCGCGGATTGTCGATGGGCACGTCCTTCCAGGTGCGCGAATCGAAAGTCCGACGCCAAAACCTTTCTCCACATACTTTTCTATCAAATCCAGGGAATCCATTTCGAGTTTAGGCAGCCACGAAAGTCCGCGATTCGTGAGCGTCTCTTGGAAAAGCTGACAGATCAATTCATTCGGTTTCAGAGAAATCAGCGGCTCGGTGATCTTCTTGTTCGACCAAAGATCGTTCGCCGACTTGATTTTGCTTCTTTTCGCCACCAACAGAATGATTGGCAGTTCCATGATATCGACTGCGTGGAATGCAGGTCCAAGCTTGTCCGGTATGAGGGAGATCACCGCGTCCAGCTCGTCGTGTTCGATGGCGTCGATCAACTCCGGTTGATTCAATGCGCGAAGAATCATGTTGAGCCTGGGGAATTGTCGTTGGATGGCTTCGAGGACTGGCGGTAGGTAATCTCTAAAGACGATGGGTGATGCGCCGATTCGGAATTGAGCCGCACCCTGAAGTTTTGCTCGCACTTCGTTGATACTACCGAAAAAAGGCTCAACAAATCTAAAAAGCTCTTCCCCGGCGGGCGTCAGCTTGAACGGACGGCGCTCGTACAAGGTTACTCCCAAATCTCTTTCCAAGGCGTTCACTTGGGCGCTGACCGATGGTTGCTGAATTCCGTAAGGCATTTGCCTCGTCGCCCGGGTGACGCCTCTTGATTTGGCAACGTGATAGAAAAGTTCCAACTGGTGAGGGTTCATATAGATAGGGTCTATGTCAGAAGGGATTTTTATCTATTAACACCCGGGCAGCAAGCGACGTTACGCTGCGAGCATGGTTGTCCTTGAAGTCATCATAACCCTTTTGGTTGCGGATTTTATCTCGGGCCTGTTCCACTGGCTTGAGGACGCCTATGGCCGCGAGGAATGGCCGATCACCGGCCGGCTGGTCACGCAGCCGAACATCCTGCATCACCACAACCCTCGATACTTCACACGGCACGGTTGGTGTCATAGCTCGTGGCTGTTGTTGTGTCTGGGGCTTCTCGTTCTGCTGTGTGCCTGGCTATCCGGCTTCCTCACCTGGCACGTTTGGTTATTCGTAGCTCTGGGCGTAAATGCCAACCAGATTCACAAGTGGGCACATCGGTCGCCTGTGGAAAATGGACCGATTATCACATTCCTGCAGTGCATCTGGCTGCTTCAGACGCCGCGTCACCATGCTCAACACCACACCGACCCCAAAAACAGTCATTACTGTGTGCTCACCGGCTTCGTGAATCCCATCCTGGACACGATTCGGCTCTGGGACGCTCTCGAAGCGGTGATTTGGTCCGTGTTTCATGTGCGCCGGCGAACTGACAATTCGGTAGTTGTAGCGGGCGAAACATTATCTGGACGAGCAACACTTGAACGGGCTCAGCTCAAAACCGTGGGAGCGGAGAGTGCTGCCCTCTCCGTCTCTCCCACCTCAAACGAGCGCTCTGTTGGTGCGCTACGCCCCTGACGGAAATGGCCGTTGAAAGATTGTTGTGTTGGAGTCATGGAGCAGTGGAGTAATGGGAACGACGCGGAAGATTTCGCAGCACTCCAACTCCGGCATAAAACGAGAACTGTGCCATCGAGTTTAACGGGCCAAAAATTTCCGCATTTCACGAACCACTTCATCCTCCCTCTGGATAAAGCAGTGGTGATCCGTGTTTAGAAGGATCTTCCCGTCGGACGAAAAGTGCTCGCTGTGGTAGCGCGTACGGGAATCGAACCCGTCTCACCGCCGATGTGGTTTTGAGTGGTTGGTGATGGTCGTAATCATTGGGGGTTTCAATGGAAGTGCAGGGCGTTTCCTGCACTACTTGCACTAAAAAACAATCTATGATTATGGCCTATCTCTATCGCAAAAATCGTTCACCGTTTTGGTACATTCAATATGTCGATTCCGACAGAAAAAAGCACGACAAATCTACCGGGTTTCGGGCCGACGATCCGAACGACACCATAAAAGCGAAAATCCTCCGCGCCGAGTTGGAGGCAAAGGAATATCAGAGAGTGCCGGTCGTCAACGGCGCTGCGTGGGACACCTGGGTCCCGAAATTCCTGGTGCGACATTGCCAAACCAGGGAGACGTTTGTCAGATACGAAGACGCTTGGAAATGGATCGCGCTCTGGCTGCAACACCAGCGAATACATGCTCCGAGACAACTCACTTACAGGCTGGGAGTCGAGTACGTGGACTGGCGTACCCATTTTAAGAAGCGAACC
>QHNT01000187.1 GCA_003218515.1 Verrucomicrobiota bacterium
TGCGACTCGTGCAGACTTTGCAAAGTGTGCTTTGCCTTGGCCGGAAACCGGGGATGCACCGTGACTCCGATCCCCGCGTTCTTAGCCTTGCCACGATTCCCCTCGCCCGGCCTGAAGGCCACCCTCTCCCCATCGGATGGGGAGAGGGACAAGGTGAGGGGTCTTCGGGAATCTTGCACACCGGACTCGATAGGGTGGTAGTGCCAAGTTGCGCCCGACCACGCTCAAGCGAACGTTTCAAGTATCACCCCGCCATGGCAGACAAACACCGCCTGGTCAGTTCGAGCTGGATTTACCGAGCGACGGTATCGGCACCTGGCTGGTGTGCATCAGGTAGGCGATGAGGTCTCGCGCTTGCTCCGGCGCCATCCCCTCAAGCAAACCCTCCGGCATCAATGACACCGATGATTCCCGGATGCCGGCGATTTCGCCTCGCTCGACCGTGAGCGATTCGGTCATCGTCCTGACCGTGAGCGTGCGCTCGGTCCTGGCGGCGATGAGGCCGTTGAGCACGCGCCCGTCTTTGAGATCCAGGATCGACATGCGAAAATCGGCCGTTACCACTGCGTTCGGGTCCACGATGTTCTCCAGCAGATAATCAAGGTTGTTGCGGCCACCGCCGGTCAGGTCGGGGCCGACTTTTCCTCCTTCGCCGTAGAGGATGTGGCACGATGCGCAAGCGGTGTTGAAGGCCAACCGGCCCTGATTCTTGTCCGCTTTCGCCAACGCAACGGGTGTGAGCCTGGCCTTCCATTTGGCGATCAGTTCCTGCTTGTCCGCCGGCGAGTCTCGGAGTTCACCCCAAACCGCGGCGAGCTTCTTGTTCAACTTCGTGTCGTCGAGGCTGCGAATCTGCCTTGCGTGGAAGGCGGAAATGTCTGCGCGCGGAATTTTTCCTTCGGCCACAGCGTCCAGCAGCGCCTGAGCGAAAGTCGGGCGCGAGACGAGCGCCGAGAGCAACTGGCCGCGTTCCGTTGGATGGAATTGCCGGTAAGCCTTCACGAGTTTCACACCGACCGCAGGGTCATCGAAACTCGCCAGGCCGCGCGCGGCGACCGGATTCAGGAACTGCTCGCCGAGCAATTGCTCACACAGCGTTCGCAAATCGGGCGCGCGATTCTCGATCAGCGCCTGCAACGCGGCTTTGCGGGCGCTGAGATCGGCGGCTTGATCGAGCGCAACTTTTTTCACCGCCTCGAGCGCGCGGCCGTCGCCAAAGAGCACGCTCAGGTCGCGCACGCGGTCGCGCAGCGCAGTGTCGTGCGAATCGGCAAGCCTCTGTGCGAACGCATCCCACGCAACGGGCTTCGTGGCTTTGCGCCATCCGATGAGGCCATCCGCCATGCCGCCGAGAACGTCCGACTGGAACGCCTCAGGCTTCGCCGCGGTGAGTTGGAGCAATTGATTCAACGGCGCGGGGTTTTTCTCAATGTCCTCGGCGAGCCGGCGGGCGATGAGTTTTCGCGTCATTGGCAGTTCGGCGTTCGCGGCGAGTGTCACGAGCGCGACCGGAACGGCGTCGGCGACAGGAATCAACCCATACCAGATGAGCAACGGAAGGTTGTGATCGTTGGCGTCTTCCTGATGGGCGAGCAACGCCGCAGCGAGGTCGGCACGTTGCGATATTGGCAGACGCTGCAGCGTCGAAGCCAAAGCGAGACGGACCAGACCCGATGCGTCTGTCTTCGCGACGCGGACCAGTTCCTTCAACGTGGCAGCCGAGGTCACGACACTCTGTTCCATTTCGGACTTCGAATTTCGGATTTCGGATTTTCCAACGGGCCTCTGGCTCATCACGGTGTCGAGCGGCCAGGTGTCGGTCAAAAAACGAATCGCCCAGGTGCGGACATGTTCGTCCGAGTGGCGAAGTTGTGCGCGGAGAAATGCTTCATCCAACGCGCCGATGGTGTAGAGCGTCCAGAGAGCGCGCAGCTTCACCACGACGTCGCCTTGTTTCTCAAATAGCTCGCGTAACTGTGCCGCCGCGTGGTCGAGGCCACGACCCGATTCCGCACGCGCGGTGAGTTCAAGTCGCGCCTGACGAGTGAACCATTCATTCGCGTGCGTGTGCAGTTTCACCAACTCGCTTGTGCTCAGTTGTGCTAAATCAAACGGGACCGCACGCGCCTCGCGTGCTGGTTTCGGCGCCCCGCCGAAACCACCTACTGCACGCGGAGCAACCGGCGAGGCGCCGGTTGCAGCAGCCGAGGCGGCTGCGCTCCCTTTGCGGTCATAAGTGATCTTGTAAATGCGGCCGCTGGTGCGGTGGACCCCGGTGTATTCGTGGCATTCGCCGGTGTCGCTCCAATCGAGCACGAACACGCCGCCGTCCGGACCGTAACTGAGTTCCATGCCGCGAAACCACGGATCGCCGGCAATGAAGAAGTCGGGCCCGTGTTTGCCGACGTAGCCGCTGCCGCGGCGTTCGAGGATTTCCTGATTGGCCCGGCGGCCGTGGAGATTCAGCGTGAACAGACGGCCACGATACTCGGCTGGCCAAGTGTCGCCCTGGTAAATCATCATCCCGACGTGGGCGTGGCCGCCGCCCAGATCATTCGCCGCTCCGTCCCGTGATTTTTGCCAGCCATTCGCCGTGTCGAAGTGCCAGTGGTCCGCGTGCTGATCGATGAGCGCATACGCGCGCGGGTTCGGGTCAATGGTGTGCGGGCGGACAAAGTGCGCGCCGGCGAAATCGTGCCAGAGATGGCCGTTAACCGTGTTGATAAAGAATAGTTCGCCGTGCTCGTCCCAATCGTGTCCCCATGGGTTGGTGGTTCCAGAGCTTAAAGCTTCGACGACTTTGCGTTGCGGGTGAAAACGCCAGATCGTGCCGCGCATCGGGATGCGTTGCTCCGAAGGCGTGCCTGGCACGCCCATCTCACCCACACTGGACGCGCCGCAGCGCCCGTAGAGCCAGCCGTCCGGGCCGAAACGCAGACCGTTGGCAAAGGTGTGGTGCATATCCGGCGAGCCAGTGAGCCCGTCGAGCACAACTTCAGGCGCGCCGTCCGGCACATCGTCACCATTACGGTCGGGAATGAAACACAGTTTCGGCGGACACATCACCCACACGCCGCCGTGCCCGACCTCGATGCTGGTGAGCATTTGCAGCTCGTCAGTGAACACCTTGCGCGTGTCAAAGTGGCCGTCACCGTCCCTGTCTTCAAAGATAAGGATGCGATCGCGCAGATTGAGATCGAACTTTTTGCCGGGCTCCGCGTAAGTGTAGTTTTCCGCGACCCACAACCGCCCGCGCGCGTCCCACGCCATCGCGATGGGATTCTGCACGTCCGGTTCGGCGGCGAAGACAGTGGCTTTGAAGCCGGGCGGCAGTCGCATCTTCGCCGCCGCCTCGGCAGCGGGCATCGGCCCCGATTGATCCGGCTCCGAATTGTATGGAACGGGGAACTCGGACGCGCGCAAACTGAATGGAACAAGCAGCAACAGCAGCACTTTCTTCATGGCTCGGCTGGAACTCTTCTTTTCATATTTCCGGAAAATCATCGCCTCTCCTTTATCGCAAGTGCGGGAGGCTGGTGCGAGTGAATTGTTTCCATCCTCCAAATGAACTCGACTCGACGGCAATTTCTCCAAATAATGAAGCACCATGACACCCTTTAACCCTCAAAGATTTCAGCGCCGACAGTTCTTGCGGACCATTAGCGGTCTGGCCGCCGGCGCGTATGCCTCAGGGCTTGCCCGCGCCGACGACCTTCCCAGGAACACCAACCCACGAGCGATCTTCGGGGATTCCGCCGAACCGGACTGGAAGCAGCGCCTCACGCTCACGGTTGGCCCCAAGAAGGCGGATCTCGTCGGCGCCACGGATCGGGTGATCCAGGCCGCGGTTGATTACGTCGCGCGGCGCGGAGGCGGCACAGTCCGTGTTCTGCCGGGCACGTACCGACTGCGCAACTCGATTTTTCTTGAGTCGAAAGTCCGCCTCCTGGGAAGCGGGACAGACTCGGTGCTCTTCAAGGAGCCGTCCGTCACCACCCAACTCATCGTGGACGGCGATCATTGGGACCAGGAGGTGACCTTGGCCGACCCCAAAGGGTTTCAGGTCGGCGACGGCGTCCGCCTCGTCAGCAAAGATCCCTACGGCAAGGGCACCAATATCATTCAACGAACGCTGATCGCCTATTCGGGAAATCGCTTCAAACTCGATCGCCGTCTGGAGGAGCGTTTCCATCTCGAGGGCGATCCCCGAATCGCGACCAATTTCTCGCTTCTGCAATGCACCAGCGTCGCTGATGTCGTCATTGAAAACATCACGGTGGATGGCAACAAAGCCCACAACGAAATGCTCGACCAGGGAGCGTTCGACGACGGCAGCGTGCGCCTGGATGAATGTAATCGCATCACGGTGCGCGAAGTGACGGCGCGCGATTTCTATTGCGATGGCATCGTCTGGGGGATTTCACACGACGTAGTCGTCGAGAACTGTCACCTCGACAACGGCGCCCGACTCGCCCTTCACTCGGGTTCAGGGTCTCAACGTTCGATCGTCCGGGGCAACCGCATGCGCCGCAGCGCCGAGGGCATCTACTTCTGCTGGGGCGCGCAACATGGGCTATACGAGAAGAACGTGATCGAAGATTGCAACTATGGGATGACTTTCGGGCACAGTGATTCAGCCAACCTCATTCGGGATAACGACATCCAGCGGAGTGTCGAGGCCGGCATACATTTTCATGGCGGGAAAAAGGCATTAGCTCCGCACCGGAACCGGGTTGAGGGAAACCGAATCGTCGAAAGCGGATCGACGGCTTTGCCATTCCAATATCGGATTTGCGCAAGGGGTGAACGAGGGGAGTGACAAATCAGAGCTCGGGCGTCGGATTGTAGCTGTTCGTTCACCAGGCAAAGCCTTGACCTATGGAAGAGCGGGCCGCAAAACTCGCTCTCCCAACCTTAAGGGGCCGACTTTGCCCATTCCCGCACTCGTGTCATCATCTCTTCGCGTTGTTCGGGACGGACGTATGTGGGCATCATCCGACTTTCCCATCCCAGCAGGACGGAGATCGCCGTAGCTGCGCGATCGCAAATTCTCCATTCCGCGCCGGGCAGGGTTTGGGAGTAAACAATCGGTGTTACATCATCGAGTAGGGGAACAATATCTCGGACGCGGTTCGTCGCGGAGATGTTGCACAAGGTAACGAGCGCCCGCTCTCGCAGGTAACTGTCAACCTGTTTGTCTTTGGCCGTGGCGAGCAGTTCATCGGTCAAACGGTGAGGCACGAGTTTGTTCAACGCGCGAGTGGCCTCGGCGTCGTGGTCGGTTCCTCGAAATTTGAACAGTTCGTCCGCCGCGGCGGTGTATCCCAGTTCGCCGAGTGCTTCGATCAAAGCATCCGCGAGAGTGTAATCATGAGTTGGCAAAGCGAATGGTTGCGGCGGCAGCCGCAGGGATGCCATCTGTTTCACCCTATCCGGCACGCGTACGCGAAAGCGCATTTCCAGATTGTCCGGGTCGAGTAGCTGATAAGCAGCCCCGCGGTTGAAATCTGAGCGTATGTCTCTCGTCACCGCCGAGGCCTGTCGTTGCAATTCTTCGGGAGACGTGTTCGTGGACTGCAACCCGGTTTTGAGTTTTGCGAACAAGGACGGCGCCGCATTGGTGACTTCAAGTCGCGCAAGCGAGTGCGCGGCAACCGCCGCGACCACTTCGTTGGTGTCGTTCAAGCTCTCCAACAGAGCCGCCTGGCTTTCCGGGGTGTTCCACCCGGCTGTCCCAATTGCCAAAGCAGACTGCCAGCGCACTCCGGCTTCGCGGTCCCGCAACGCCTGCAATAACAGCTTGCAAGTCGCCTCGGTCTGCTGGGGAAGGCGGCTCAGGATCGCGCAATAGAGCCGGCGGGCGCGGGGCGGCTGGCGGTTAAAGCCGGAAACTAACGCTGCCGTATCCAATGCTGCCGGTCGCTCCGCGAGGATGCGGGCGGATGCGTCCGCCAGCAGGCTGTCACCCGATGCCAAAAGTTCGGCCAACAGTTTTTGGTGCGGCTCCCAAGGCAGTCTGGCGATGATTTCAGCCACGCCCTCCACGATGTCTCCGCGCTCGTCTCCCTTGACATGCGTCAGCACTTCGAGCAACTCGGGCAGGTCCGTTTGCGTTGCGCGCGAGCCGATTTGCCAGAGCATTTCTTCGATATCACCGTAAGAGGGGTCCTTGTTCTTAGCCAATGCCTGGAGTCTGTTCATCAATTCCGTGACGCTGGTCTCCGCATAGAAGCTGCGGGTGAACAGCGGGGCGGGTGGCGTCCGAGCCTTGGAAACCATCTCGCGCCACGACTCGTCGTCCAGCAGTTGGGTGTTCGGGCGGACAAATTCCCGATAGGTCAAGACTGCGCCGCGATAAAGCTGCTGGGAGTCGCCGTCTGGAACAATCACGTAAAGCGCCTGGGGCCGCGCGAGTCCCGCATACAGCATGGAGTCGGTCAGCGGATTCGAGAAAACTCTCGTCACGATCGGGAAATCATCCCGGGGCACTTCATAGGAGTTTCCGTAGTAGAAATGGAAGCCGGCGAGCGTGACCCCGTAACTCTCGATCCATCGGGCGTCCTCTTCTGTCAATGCCGTGCCCGTGAGCGATTTCTTCGCCAACCCGGCGAGCCGGTCGCAGACGGGCGCGAAACTATCGAGCAGCCGGACGATGTTCTGACGACATTCAAAGAAGGACCGGAGCGTTTCTGTCTCAGTTTCATTCGCTTTTCCCGTCTCCGCGCAACGTCGCGCCAAGGCCTCCAATTCCTTGTCGAGCTTCGCGTAAGCGTTGGGCGACCTTTCGAATTCTGCCCGGTGTTTCTCATAATAACGATTCCGGAATTGACCGAGTTGTTCCAGCTTGCCGGAAAGCTTCTCGTACTCCTTTTCGTCCCGCGCCTTCGACAGGCCTTCAGCCACGGTGAGCAATTCCAACAGGTCACCGGCGACGGCTTTGACCTCGAAGTGCTGCTCCAGTCCGGTTTTTTCGAACGCCGCGGCTGTTCGGCGCGTCAACTTTGCCAGCCCGGAGAAGAACTCGGGATACGGCGCGACCATTCCCGTGGGTGGCCTAACGATGCCCGCAAGCATCACAGTGAGCTTGGTGTGCAACGCCCAGGTGTGGCGCTGTTCGGCCCAAGCTCCGAGTTGGGTCCAGAGTTGCAGGTCCGACCACGCCTCGTTTCGCATGCAGGCGGGCGCTTGTGCTGGCAGCGGGTTCTGAAGTGTGGTCAGCAATTGCATGGCTTCTCCGTGAAGCGAGTCCGGCATCGGCCCACAGTCCGCCTTCAAAAGGAGGTCGCTGACGTTTTTTCCGAACTGACCTTCCACAGCCCGCACGGCGGCAGGGGAACGCAACAGCGGCGAAGCAGCCAGAAAATCCAGTCCGGACGGATACATCCGGTTGGGAATCCTTGGGTCAACCGTGTTGTGAAAACAGACCGCGCAGGGCAGACGTCGCGGCGGCAGCAAACGGAAACCATGGGTTTGTTTCGGGAATTCGGCATACTGCGCCGGCGTCAACAACTGATCGCTGACACGTGGCAGCGCCAATCGAGCCTCCAATCTCTTTTGGATTTCGGCAATCTGACGATCCATCACGGAACCGTCCAGGCTGTTGGTTCCAAGAACGGCGCGTGCCGCCTCGAGATACTCCCGAATCGTCCCATCTTCCGCAGTGGCGAGGAACGTGTCGAAGGGGTCCGACAATTGTTTCCACAACGCCAGCAATTCCGGGTTGCCGTCCACGAGCGTTGCCAGGGCGATGGCCAATCTGGTCTCCCGCTGATTCGAGAGACGGAACACGACGCTGGCATACCATTGGCGCGCGGCGAAGTAATCGCTCAATTCGGGCGATTGGGTGTAAAAGCTCTGGGCGCGGAATTGGAGCGGCGACAAGCTGAAGCCGATGGGCACCTCAACCGGCGTCGAACCCATCCGCAATCCATCCACGATGCGTTTTTCCTCCGGCGCGAGAGATTGGCGGTACTGTTCGTCCTGCAAAGCCAGGCCAACAGCAGCAAGCAGCACCAGGTGATTGGCTCCCGGTCCGGCTTTTCGGCTGCTGGCGGCGGTCCAAAGCTGACGCGAGAAACCAAGCAGTCTGCGACTCTGAATCTCCTCCAGTTCCTTCACGCCTTCTTCCAGCAGCACGTGGTAGGTATGCCAGGCGGAATCCGTTGTGATGAATGCCGGCAAGGAACGCCCCATGGGATTCTGCGCCGATGGTTCTTCGGTTTGAGGGCTCTTGATATAAGGTTCAAAGATTTGCTTGAATGCGGGGTCGGCGACCACAAAGCCGTTTCGGCCGAGAAGTTCTCTGGCTGCCTTCGAGCCTTGAAAGTTCTCGACGCCCTTGACGCTGCGAAGATCATAGGATCCACCCCGGACAAGCATTGGCAGGAGACTCAAGCTAATGCCTGCTGTGAGAAAGGGCGCCACAAGATGTTTCATCATGATTCCCTCACTTTCCAATTCCTCCAGATCAAAGAAACAGTCCTGGCCGAAGTCGAGTAAAATCCAATGCCTGTTG
>QHNT01000188.1 GCA_003218515.1 Verrucomicrobiota bacterium
GAAACGTTCGCCGGTTTGGGCAAGAGCGGCGCAGACACGTGGAACTTTGGCCCGCGCATCACTTGGGCTGCTCTTGATTTGGGTCGCGTTCATGCGCGCATCAAAGCCGCCGATGCCCGGACGGAAGCCTCGCTAGCTTTCTACGAGCGCACGGTTCTGACGGCGTTGGAAGAAACGGAAGGCACGCTGGTGGATTTCGGACAGGAGCAATCGCGCCAACAGTTCCTGCAAACCTCTGCCGAAGCCAGTCAGAAGGCGGCGGATCTCGCGCATCAACGTTATGAGGGCGGAGTGACGGATTTTCTCAGCGTGCTGGACGCTGAACGCACGCTTCTTGAAGCGCAGGACCGTCTCGCTGCCAGCCAAACGCGCACCGTCACGGCCCTGGTGGCTGTTTACAAAGCGCTGGGCGGCGGCGCGCCCGTGACCGCGGGGAAACAATGAGCGAAACCATGCTAATCGTGACGATTGTTTTCATTGTCGTTGTCCTCGGCTTCGCCATTTCCTGCCATGACTTTGAATGAACGCAAAGCTAATTTTGAGCTAAGACGGAGCGCATCGTTCAATGATGAATCCGCCGGAGAATGCATTGGCGTTTGGTGCGCCTGGAATCGAGCCGCGCTGGACTTCGAGCGCGAAGGAAGGCGTCGGCACGGCCTATCATACCAGTTGCCGCCTCTGGTTCACGCTCAGTCACGGCATCATCAATGAGATTTACTATCCACGCGTCGATCAACCGAACACGCGCGACTTTCAGTTTCTCGTCAGTGATGGGGAAACGTTTTGCCACGAGGAAAAGCGCGACCTGAATCACGTGGTCGAATACCCGGAGCGCGATTGCCTCCTTTACCGTCTGACGAATTCGGAGCCCAGCGGTCGCTACCGACTGGTAAAACACGTCCTCACGGATCCGCATCGGTCAGTCCTGCTCGTGCACACGAAGGTCGAAGTGCTCGATGAATCATTGCGCGGGAAGTTGCGCCTTTACGCGCTGGTGGCACCCCACGGTGCCGGCAACTTCGCCCGGTGTTCTGAAATCAGCGCCAGCAAACTGATCCACGCGCAGCGCGAAGACGTTCACCTGGTGGTTGCCTGCAGCTCCGAATTTGCTCGCCGGTCCGTCGGTTACGTTGGGGCCAGCGATGGCTGGCAGGATTTGATGAGCAATTTCAAAATGGACTGGGAGTTCCGCACAGCCGAGGGAGGCAACATCGCGCTGACTGGAGAAATCGATCTCCCCGGCAGCGGTGAATTCACAATCGCCATTGCGTGTGGTGGCAGCTACCAAAGCACCGCAGCCAAATTGCTCCAATCGCTGGCCGAGCCGTTTGAATCGCACCGCGCGGGTTATGTCCGCCAATGGCAGCGCGCGGTCGTGAATCCCCAATTCGACTTCAGCGATAATACCTCCGATGGCGGCGGAATGTACCGGCTTAGCCGTTGCGTGTTGCTGGCCCATGAAGACAAGGTTTTTCAGGGCGCGCTGGTCGCCTCCTTGAGCATCCCCTGGGGAGAGACCAAGAGCAATAACGACCGCGGAGGTTATCACCTCGTTTGGACCCGAGACCTGGTGCAGAGCGCGACCGCACTTCTCGCCACCGGCCAGGCCGGCACGCCGCTCCGCGCGTTGATCTGGCTCGCCGCCCTTCAGCGGACGGACGGCAGTTTCCCGCAAAATAGCTGGATCAATGGGACGGCCTACTGGTCTGGCTTGCAGCTCGACGAAATTGCTGCTCCGATCCTGCTCGCGTGGCGGTTGTACAAGCAGGGCGGGGCAATCGGTTCGTTCGATCCGCGCGTGATGATTCTGCGGGCCGCCGCTTATCTTATCCTGCAAGGACCAGTCACCGACCAGGATCGATGGGAGGAAAACTCCGGTTACTCACCTTCGACGCTCGCCACGGTAATTGCCAGCCTGGTCTGCGTCGCCGAGTGCGCCAACGAACTCGGCTACACGAAACTCGCGGATTTCATTTTGGTGTATGCGGACTGGTTGGCCGCCCACATCGAAGAATGGACGGTCACTACTCAGGGAGAGTTGGTCGACGGTTTCCCCCGTCACTACATCCGAATCAATCCGACGGACCCTGACGCGTCGGACCCTCACGCCGATCCGAACACAACGATGATCCAGGTCGCCAATGGCGGAGGCCTCCATCCCGCGCGGAATGTGGTTGGAGGCGATTTCCTTCACCTCGTGCGGTTCGGCATTCGCAGTGCGAACGATCCAATCGTGCGCGATTCAATCGAAGTGATTGATCGCGTGCTCAAGCGTGATCTGCCGCAAGGCCCGGGCTGGCGTCGCTACAATCACGATGGCTATGGGCAAAAGGGCGACGGCGGCGCTTTCGATGGGACGGGCGTGGGCCGCTGCTGGCCGATTTTGACAGGAGAACGCGGCCATTACGAACTCGCTGCCGGACGAGATCCGATGCCGTTCATCAGGTCGATGGAAAACTTTGCCAACCAGGGTGGAATGATCACCGAACAGCTTTGGGACGCTGATGACCTGTCGAGCGGCAGCATGAAGCGTGGTTCCGCAACGGGCGCGGCCATGCCCCTTTGTTGGTCACACGCCGAATACGTTTCACTCGTCCGCAGCCGCCACGATGGCGTTTGCTTTGATCGAGTTGAACCGGCGTTCCAGCGCTATGTGGTGAATCCAGTGCAGAGCCGGTACGAGATTTGGAGTCTTCGGTATCCTTTGCGGCGTGTCGGTCGCGGAAAAATCTTGCGGATTATCCTCTCTGCGGAGGCAACCATCGTCTGGTCAACGGACGACTGGGCGCGCACCCATCAGTCGGACACTACCCATGAGAGCGGATTGAATCTTTGGTTCGCGGATTTTGCAACCGCGGAGTTGCCCGTCGGTTCAGTGATTTCGTTCACATGCTTTTGGAAGCGCGATCAGCGCTGGGAAGGCCGGAACTGGCAAGTGAGCGTTTTATGAAATCGGCAGCTCACAGAACTCGAATGGGTCGACCCACATGAGTGAGATTCTTCCAGTGATTGCCATGTCAGTGACTAAATCTCTCCAGAACTCAAAAAACTTATCATGAACGTGCTGGTTATTGATATAGGCGGAACTCACGTGAAGGTTTTGGCCACGAGTCAAGACGCTCATCGCGAGTTTGATTCCGGGCCGTCGCTAACGCCAAAACGGATGGTTTCCAGTTCGACAAACAACCTGATCCGGCGTTACCGGAGATTGAAGGAGGCGAAATGAGGACACTCGGCTACAATCAACCACTTTACATTTTGCCCTTCGACCATCGCGGTTCGTTCGAGACGAAGATGTTCGGCTGGCATGGTGATTTGACACCGGCGCAGACGGCCGAAATCGCTGCCGCCAAGCAGGTGATCTACGACGGATTCAAAGCCGCCATTACTGCTGGTGCGCCGAAAGAAAAGGGCGGTATCCTTGTGGACGAACAATTCGGGGCGGCCATCCTGCGCGACGCATCGGCGAATGGTTTTGCCACTGCGTGTCCCGCGGAGAAGAGCGGGCAGGAGGAATTTGATTTTGAATACGGCGACGACTTTGCCGAACACATTGAGGCTTTTCACCCGACATTCTGCAAGGTCCTCGTGCGCTACAATCCACAAGGCGAAGGGGCGTTGAACCAGCGGCAAACGGCGCGGCTGAAACAACTTTCCGACTATCTGCATTCCAAAAGTGAAAGCCGGTTCATGTTCGAACTCCTGGTGCCGGCGGAGAAGGCGCAAATGGAACGGCTCAAAGGCGACCAGAAAGCCTACGATCTTGAGCTTCGTCCCAAGTTGATGGTGCAGACCATCGAGGAGCTTCAGGACGCCGGCGTGGAGCCGGATGTCTGGAAAATCGAGGGACTTGATCGTCGCGAGGATTGCGAAGCGATGGTGTCCGCCGCGCACCGCGCCGGGCGGGACAAAGTTGGATGCATCATTCTTGGTCGTGGCGAGGACGACAAAAAAGTGCGCGAGTGGCTGACGACTGCGGCAGGGGTCAAGGGTTTCATCGGCTTCGCCGTGGGCCGGACGGATTTCTGGGAGCCTCTTGTTAACCTTCGAGCCAACAGGACAACACGGCAAGCCACCGTTGAAGAAATTGCCAGGCGCTACCGGGAGTTCGTCGGCATTTTTGAGAAGGCCCGTCCTTTGTGAGAAAGTAAGAACCTGCGTAACACGCAATCAAAGAATTTCATATATGGAAACACACTCACCAACACAACTCGGAATGGTGGGCCTCGGCCGGATGGGCGCCAACATGGTTCGGCGGCTCATCAAGGCGGGCCATCGGTGCATCGTCTTTGACAGGATTGACAAAGCCGTCGAGGACC
>QHNT01000189.1 GCA_003218515.1 Verrucomicrobiota bacterium
AGGAACGCGGCGTGCCGTTGAATTACTCGGCTGCGGATCTGGAAGCTGACAACGCGACGGTTGAAAGAATTCTCCCGCAAACTCCTGCCAGGTGAATCGACCGGTTGGTCTTATCCGTTCAAATTGCCAACCGTTTGGCCAGCCCGCACGCGCTTCATTCCAGATTTCACCGGGATTGACGACGGGCATCGTCATCCTCCATGCGGTCGAGCATCATTGCGCCGTCCAGTGCTGCCTGGTTGCACAGTTCGATGTCCTGGTTTTGGGCCGCGAGTTCGAGCAACCGTTGGCGCACTAATCGTAATTCGGCTTGGGTCAACTTCGCACGCAACCGCTCCTGCAATACCTTAACAAAGCCCATCTGTTCCGATGCCATTTCGCCCGGCGCAATTTCCGGCCCGTGCAACACCGAAAAGCCAAGCTCTCCGAGCCATGCCAGCGCGGCGTCTTCGACAGTGGATTCGGTGAATTTCATGCCGCGCTCATCGGTTCACCGTTCACTTTAACCGATAGCGGCCTGACTTCAGTGTCCCCTCGCGCCTGATTAGCCCCGCCTCCATGAGCGGGCGCAGCAGGTCCATCGCGCCCTGCTTGGACACGCCCAGCGCGCTCCAAATCTCACCGGGACTCATGCTGCCCCGTTCGCGCAGCAGTTGGAGCAATTGTTCCTGCCGGGGCCGCAGCACCAGTTTCTTGCCGCGCGACTGTGCCGAGAGTTGGTGAATGCGCTGCCACACATGCTCGAGCGTCTGCTGCAACCCCTCGGCGGTGTATTCCAGCCAGGACGTCAGCTCGTCCCCTTGCTTCCGTACCGCGTCGAGCGCCCCGTAATAGCGAGGCCGATCCTCCCAGTAGTATTCATCCACGGAAAAAATGTGGTGAGAATCAAACCCACGCCGATACAGTTCCCACAGCGCCAACGCGCGACCCGTCCGCCCATTCCCATCCGCGAAAGGATGAATCGCCTCAAACCGGTAGTGCACGATGGCAGAACTGAGCACCGGTGACAGCGCCACGGATTCCTTGTTCCACCACTCCAACAGTTCGAACATCAAACCCGAGACGTCCTCCGGTGGCGGCGGCATGTAAGCACCGACGCGCACGCGCATCGTCCGGTATCGTCCTGCTTCGCCCTGGTCCATGACTTTGCCGGCAATGATCTGGTGCAACCGGAGCACGTCTTCGTGAGTAAGTTGTTTCTTGGCGGCCTGCTTCTCGACATGCCGGAGCGCGGCGAAATAATTGATTACTTCCTGGCGTGCCCGCGCGTTGACTGCCACGAGTTCCTTGCCTTCCTCGACCGCACGCACCTGCTCCAGCGTGAGCGGGTTGCCCTCAATGGCCGTGGAAGAATGCGTATTTCGAGCGCGTGTGTCCTTCTGCAACGCCGGAATCCACGGCACCTGAACCACCGCGCTCATGATGCGCTCCCGCAAGGCCGCGATGGCTTCAACCCGCGCCAGCAACTCCGGCGTGATGACAAATCGCGGCTGGTAGCTCATGCCCCGGAGGATACGCCGTCGGTCAAGTGTGGGTCAAGTTATGGGTCAACCCGCCTCTCACACGGCAGGCACGCCTGCTTGCGCCAAAGCTTCCTCAGACACACGCACGCCCCCTGCGGCCCCGACAGGCGAGACGCGCGGTCCTACTTTGGTTGCGGCTCTACCGCGCTGAGTTGATCCGTGTCCATCCGTGGTTAAACTTTCGTTTTGAGTCCTGGAGCCTGACACAATCCTGACACAGAAACCGGGCAAATTCAGTCTCTGACACAGCCTGACACAAGCCAACTGGCCGACACAGTCTGACACAGCTTCTTCTACTGCTAGTTGCCCACAGATGCATAAAAACGCTTGCATTTACAAGGCTGCTCACGTATCAGGACTAGCAGGTAGAAGCGCAGAAAGGCAACTATGAGCAACGACGAAAAGACCCTTGTTGCAGGTTCAAGTCCTGCTATCCGCACCAGTTTTCAGTCACGATCCTTGGTGATGACCCATTCCTGACTGGCGTGTCTCAGAATGAAGGCAGAGTGACCGGCCTGTCTGGCTGGGAAGTCTTCCGCCGCCTCACCCATGCTGAAGGAATCCAAAACGTTCTTACCTTCAACCACTATCTGAACAGGTGCGACGAGTAGATAACGTGCTGACCAAACAATCCGGCAAAAATGCGAAATACAGGTGAGCAGAAGGCCTTCGTGCTTGGCACGGACAAAGACGTGGGCGGTGCGATCCGGGAGACAGACCGCACCGCCTTTGACTCGCCTGTGAAAAAGGACAAAACGCAGGCGAGCAAATCACATGCGGTGCGACCAGTGGCGGACACACCGCAGATCACGAGCTGAGCGCCAGAAGTGGCCATTCATCCCTGGCGACGAAACATCGCTGCGTAGCGAAGAAGCATTCCGAATGCCACTCAGAGTTGAGATGTCGGCCCAAGTCGCCTGCGTTTTCAAAGCCCCGAGCGGAAAGGAGGTACGAAGTGAAAGTATTGCAAATTGAAGCCGAAGAGCGGCGACGAGACCTACCAACCAGGCCCGGCGTTGTTTTGTTTCGAAAATTTCTCCGCATACTTCCCAAGCAAATCCGCTTCGAGATTGACAGCATCGCCCGCCTCGCGTTCGCGCAGGGCCGTGACTTCACAGGTGTGCGGAATAATCCAGACGCGAAAACTTTTCCTTGCAACCGCCGCGACGGTGAGACTGATACCATCAACAGCAACAGAGCCCTTGAACACGACGTAACGCATCACCTCCGGCGGCGCGGCGATTTCGAGCGCGCGGTCCTGTCCGACGCGTTCCCGGCGAATGATCGTTCCCATGCCGTCAATGTGGCCGGTAACGAAATGCCCGCCGAGGCGGCCGTTCACCGGCAACGATCGTTCGAGATTGACCAGCGAACCGACGAGGGCAAATTGCAGGTTTGTTCGTTCCCACGTTTCGCGCAGCAAATCGAACTGAAGCAGCTTCTGTTTCGAGCGCGAAACCAGCTTCACGACGGTAAGACAGCAGCCGTTCAGGGCCAGGCTGTCGCCGACCTTCAGTCCACGGGCGCAGACTTTCGCGCGCACGACCAGTTGAATCGAGCGGGCCGAAGGCTTAATGCTTTCGACGGTGCCAGTTTCTTCGACAATGCCTGTGAACATAAACAGCGCGCGCCTCCAGCGTGCCGGTTGCGCGGTATCCATGCCGCGCGTCGGCGCTAAGCTCGGAACCTTCGCAACTTGCAGGCAGGATGCCTGCGCTACGATGCCGGTCCAACCCGCGCGGTCAACAGCAAATCCGGCCCGAGCCGGCGCCATTCGACCTCGTGGAGTTGAATGATTTCGTCCAACCGCTTCACGCCATCGCCGGCGACCGCTTTCCGCGCGTCGTGACCGCCCAGGATTTTGGGTGCGTAAAAAAAAGTGACGCGCTGCGCAAGACCGCCGAGCAGAAACGATGCGTTCACTTCGCCGCCGCCTTCGACCAGCAGACTTGTCACATTTTCGCTACCGAGTTTTTTGAGCAGCCAGCGCAAATCGATTTTCGATTTTCCATTTTCGATTCTCGATTTGACAATCGGCGCCGCAATGACTTTCACGCGCCTTGCCAACGCCGCCATTCGCTTTTTGGGCGCCACTTTGCCGACGACAATCGTGGTCAACGCCGCGTGTTCGTCGTCCACTATTTTTGCATTCAAAGGCGTTCGCGCCAGCGCATCTAGTACGATTCGACGCAACGGCTTCCCGTCATTCCGCGTTCCGCGTTCCGCGTTCCGCGCTCGCAAAGTCAGACTCGGGTCATCTGTTAAAATGGTGTTCACGCCGACCAGAATCGCATCCGCGCCCTGACGAAGTTTCATCGCGAACGCGCGCGCCTTTTCGCCGGTGATCCATTTCGATTCGCCTGACGCCGTGGCGATCTTGCCGTCGAGCGTCATTGCCGCTTTCACCATGACGAATGGCCTTCGATGGACAATCCAGTGGTTGAACGCTTCGTTCAACCGCGCGCATTCGTCCGCAATTTTTTGGCAGGGCGTGCGGTCCGGTGCACGCTGCTGCCTGGCAAGATACGGATCGGCGCGCACGGAGTGACGCGCCCTGCCTTGCCATTCGCCAAGTCCCGTGACTTTAATTCCAGCGCGGCGTAAAATTTTG
>QHNT01000190.1 GCA_003218515.1 Verrucomicrobiota bacterium
CCTCCACCGGCCTCTGGCTCGTCGTTTCTATAAAAGCGTTGTCCAACAAAATCGCCGTGTCGCTGCGGCCCAGCTTGCTCAGCGGCTGCTCCGTGTTGCTCAGCCGATAAGGAAAACGACCCTGCGGGCCGCTCGCCGATGGCTTTGTCTCCACTCCTCCAGTGGCCTGATTGCCGCCGCTGACGCTCCCCGCCGTGCCACTCGTGGCACTCCGATTGGTCCCGCCCGCGACGGCCTGAACCAGCCTGTTCGCCAGAGGACCTGCCTTTTGGGCCGCAGCGGAACCGCGCCCCGCCTGGCGCCTCACCCTTTCTTCGTCCCCCTTCAACCAAAACCACACCGCCGCCACAAAAAAAAGGATGCTCAACAAATACCAAAAACGACTATTCAAACGCATAAGGTGAGATCAATCGGCGGGCAATACGTTGTAGCTCTCGACCACTGCTTTGTATATTCTCGACTTGGGATTTTCGATGCGCACCGCGGTTTTCGTGACAACTTCACCAGTCACCTGATAATTCGTGCAAAGGCCGCGGTAAGGCCCCGGCGTTCTGACGATGGAGTTTTCCGCCGGCCGCAGCGATTGGCCGAACGCGTAAATCACGACGTACGGCTCGTCTTCTTTGAGCAACGACAGAATCTGCTGGGGAATGCGTTCGTAAACTTCGTCCCGAATCCCATATTGGGTTTGATCCGGCGACAGGTTCAGGTACGGCGAGTTGGTGGTCAAAGCCGGGGATGCCAACACACTGCCCAGATCCGGGAACGCCTGATTTGGCATCTGCAACCGCGTCGCGTTGATGTTCGAGACGATATAGGCCAGTTGCGCCGAGGCCGGCTCAACGAACAGGTTCGTGTAAACCAGACCGGCGCCACTCTGCGGCTTGGCTGATAGGTTTGTCAGGACCGACACTCCGCCCAGCACGGCGGACCAGGCCGCGCTGTTCGTCTGGTTGACCGACAACAATCCGCGGGCCGCGTTGTCGTTGAGCGCGGTGGTGAAGAGGCCAACGAGATGCCAATCGTTGGTCGGGTGCGAGCCAGCGCTGCCCGACCATGTGGCCCAATTGTTGGTCGGTTCAACGGACGCTTTCAAATAGACCGTCTGCCATGGCGTGCCGCGATGCACGCGGCCCAGCCAGCCGAGGTTCGGGAATTTGTTGGTGGGAAAATCCCAGTCATCGGACTGCGTGATCAACGGGTCCTTGAGCGCGAGGTCGCGGGCCGACGCATCGTCGGACGGGTCCTTGCCTGGCTTGCCGCCCCAGGGACGATAACGCAAGTTCACTTTGCGGATATTGTTGTCCGGCGGACTCTGCCTGGGCAACAACGCCTGAACATTGTTCGTGTCGGTGTAGAACCGGTCGTATAAATCCTGGAGAGTGTAGTGCACCAGGGGATCGTTGACCTGCCAGGAGAGTTGTTGATCCAGTTTTCGCGTGGGCGTGAAGGGCACCTGCCAGAACGTCTCGGTCGGAACGCTCTTGTCGTTTGGATAAAAGATGGGCGGCAGGCCCATGAATTTCCGAAAACCATCGATCGCCTTCTTCTTTTCATCCCCGTCGATCTGATTTTTGCTGTAGCTGTTCCAGTCGCGATCGGTCAATACATCGTTGAGGGAAACATACAGTTGATTGGTAATTCCCCGAGTCGAACTGGGCGGCGCCGTGTACGAATTAACCGCTCCGCTGGCGATGCGGTTGGTGAGCCAAAAAATGCCGGAAAAATCCTGGCCCTGGTTATCGCCGAAAATATTTGTGGCGCCGACGAGCGCGCGGGCGATGTCCATCCCTCCGACCATGTTGCCCGGGTTGACAAAATCCACCAACCGAGGCGTGTTGCTCAGGTCTTTGGCCACCAATGCATAAACCACCCGGTTCGTGACAATCAGTTTCCAGTTTGGCACCCGAAAATCATTCCGGGCCAGGTCGAACGAAATGCCGTTTTGGATCCGCCGCAGAAACGGAGGTTGAAAATGGAACTCCGAATCCGGCACGAAAATCTCCAGGTGATTCAACGGTTGGCGAAACTCCCTCCCGTTCCATGTATTGGCCAAAAAATTCGTCGTGAACGACGTGCCAATGTTCGTGAAAGCCAGGCTCATCGGCCCGCTAAACGGAGGGTTGTTCTCGTTCGTCAGAATGAGCGAAGCCTGATTGGTCACAATCATCATGGTCAGAGGCATGGGACAGGCCTGGGTGTAAGAATTCCACGCTTCGAGCGCAAAATAGTTTGAAATCCCGATCTCGTAGGCCTGCTGGAACGTCTTTTGGGACTGGATGTCCTTCCTGGCCTGCAATCTCCGCGAGACCTGCACATCGGATTGGAGCAGAAATTCATTAAAGTTCGGCAGGCCTTTCTTCGCCCCGATGACGAGCGGTATGCCGTACACGTTCACGTTTGTCTTTATGGTTCCCGGGGGGATGATGGCGTTGCGGGCGGCCTGATTATTCAAATCAAGCCACGGGTCTTTCAAAAAGTTCGTGTCGAACACCTCTTGATAACCGGCAATGAAAATACTCTTGCCATCGTTGGTGAACGATGGCCGGAAGACCGACGGCGCATAAACGATGTTGCTGCCGGTGGAGAGCTGGAAGCGGTTCGTGGTCGCGTCGCCGATGTTCGCCGCCAGTTGCAACAGGCGATGCACGCTGGCGGCGTAGTAATTCGTCGGGTAAATCGGAATCCTCGGAACCACAACACCATTGGCGTTCGTCACCACCAGATTCGTGAACTGTGGATCGGTGAACTGTGCCGCGACCAGCAGTTGGCTCACCGCATTCGTAAAGAAGCGAAGCGGCGTCCAGTTCGTGAAGCCGGCCACTGCGCTGGGGTCGATCTGCCCGGTGAGCAGATTCACATTGTCGTAATTGAGGTTCAGTTTGTGCCGGTTCGCCGGCAGCGAATCCGTGCCCAACTGCGCCATCAGGCGGTAAAAGGTGTTCTGGTTATAGGTGCCCGGGCTGACAAGCGTGGGGCGCAGCCGGCCGTTAACCAGGTTGGTGGAGACTTTGTTCGTGTCGAACAGCTCAAAAATATTCACGAACCCGTTGGTATTGTCGCTGCCCGACCAGGGCAAAGCCGTATTGTCCGCGTCCTTTGGGAGTTTGATGCCGGTCATCAACGGCCCGTCGCTGTACTCATCAATCTGGTCATTGCGAAACCGGGTTCCGATCGGCAGGCCAAACGCCTGATCGACCGATTTCAAGCTCGTCCACCTGCTCTGATAGCGATTCGTCAGAATGCTGAGCGCGTCGATGAACGCCGGCCCGCCGCTGGGAATATTGTTTGCGGGATTGTAACTGTAGCTGTTCGCGTTCCAAGTGTTCGTGTTGAGCTCCCGGAAGAACGCCGCCAGGTTTATCTCCCACGAGCCGCCTCCTTGGTTGCGGAAAAAATCAGGTGTGACCGGCCGCGACACTCCCGGATTCCTCGCGTTATTATGACTGTAATTGATGTCGAGCGTTTTTCCCGCCGGCACCACCACGAAGGCATAGCGTCCGATGAACTGGTTGCTCGACGAATGCGGCCAGTCCGGGTGCTCCAAAATGCCAATCCATTCCGGATCGCCCACCAGCAGCGCGGTCGCCGGCGTAATCACGCCGTTGGTGTCGAAAATCCGCTGAACCCCGTTCGTGTCGAAGCGCCCGTTGCGATTCAGGTCCAGGTAGAAGCGAAATTCGGAGGCTCCGCTCGTGAGATTGGTGACGACAAAGACCGGCGGGCGCGGGTCGTAGAACAAGTTGGTCTGGTTCTGGCGGATATCAGCGTCCCGGTTGAGCGGCTGGCCAGTACCGGCGTACACGTAACTGACATTCATCAAGCTCGACAGGTTGGGAGTGAAGCCGTTCGGATTGATAAAATTCGTCGATACCAAGAAGTTGTAAGCGAATAGATTGCTGTGCGCGGTGATGCGCGCGACGACTTCGGAAAGCGCCCGCGCCTGGCCGGCATCGGCCGCCAGTTTGGCGTCAGTCAAATTCTTGCTGAGGGTCACCGACGATCGTTCGCGGCGGCTGGTGCCGAGGAACAAGACCGCCATTACCGTCACTATCGCCAGCATGATGAGGGTGATGACCAGGGCCACACCGCGTTGAGACTTGTGCTTCATTTGGCCGCGTGAACGGGGATACGTTGTTGAAACAAATGGACCGCGCCAACCTGCCGCGCCAGATAGTTCGAGGCCACGGTCGGATCAGGAAATGCCTTGTATCGCTCCAACATGTGCGGTTCCAAAACGCCCATCTGCATTTCCAGATAAGCCGGCAGGGCGGAGTTGGTAAAAGCGTACTGGATTTCTTCAGTCACGCTGCCTTGAAACACGACGTTGGTGATGATTCTTGCGTTCGAGTAAATGTTGGAGACCATCAGCATCCCGTTGGTATCGAAAGCTTGGATGCGGAAGTGCACCACCCCGTCAAGGACTGGCTGATAATTCGTCAGGTTACTCAACGTAGGGTTCAACGGTTGGTTCATCACCTGCCAAAAGAGGTTGGTACGCGCCGCCACGGGATTGTTGGGGGGAGGCGGGAGGTTCGGAAAGTCCGAGTCGTTGACAGGGAAGCTGTAGCGGCACAGTGTTCCGACCCCGTTTTCCGCAACCTGATTGGCGATTCCGTTCGTCGCTAACAGCAGAACCCTGTATCCGGTACCGAACCAGGTC
>QHNT01000080.1 GCA_003218515.1 Verrucomicrobiota bacterium
CCGTGCGAAAATCGCCCAGGATGCGGCGGTAATCTTCCTTTCGTTTGAGCGCGTCGGAGTCCATTCGACGCACGCGCGCGCGCGGAAACAACTTCGTTAGCGCGTCCTCGACCTTTTCCGTGCCTAGTCCGGCGTAACGAATCGCCGGATTGCGGCACTTCTCGTTTGGACAGAGAGTCGGCGCCTGCGCCAGGTAACCGCAAATGTGGCAGAGGAGGCTTTGCCTGGACCGATGATAGGTCAGCGCCACGCTGCAATTGGGGCACTCGGCCACGAAGCCGCACTTTGGGCACTGCAACGACGTCGCGTAGCCGCGCCGATTCAGAAACAACATCACCTGCTCGCGTCGCTCCAGCCGCAGGGTGATTTCCTCCTTGAGCTTCTGCGAAAAAATGGGCGTGCCCTTCTCCTTGCGCGCTTCCTGCCGCATGTCAATGACGCGCACGAGCGGCATTTTCCTGTCGTCGGCGCGCTGCGGCAGTTGGAGCAGCGCGTATTTCCCCTTCTGCGCGTTGTGGAAACTCTCGAGCGAGGGTGTGGCTGAGCCGAGCACGACCACCGCGCCTTCCATCTGGCCGCGCACCACTGCGACATCACGCGCGTTGTAACGGGGAGCTTCCTCCTGTTTGTAGGAATATTCGTGTTCCTCGTCCACGACGATCAGGCCGAGCGGGTCCACCGGCGCGAAGATCGCCGAACGCGCGCCGATGACAATACGCGCGCGTCCCTGACGAATCTTGTGCCATTCATCGTGGCGTTCGCCCGCGGACAAATGGCTGTGCAACACCGCGACGAGCGTCTGCAACGGCCCGGAACAGAAGCGCGCCTTGAACCGCTCGACGGTCTGGGGCGTCAGCGAAATTTCCGGCACGAGGACGATGGCGCCTCTGCCCTGTTGCAGCGCGCGGGCAATCGCCTGCAAATAAATTTCCGTCTTCCCGCTGCCCGTGACGCCGTGGAGCAGGAAGGTTGATGGTTGAGGGTTGATGGTTGATGGCGCTTTGCTGTCGAGCGCGGCCTTGATCTTTTCCAGCGCCGCGGCCTGCTCGGCATTCAGCGCCAATGGTTGCGTCGGCAGGATGTGCTCCCGGGCGTAAGGATCGCGTTCGGAAATTTGCGGACCAATGCTAACCAATCCCTTGTCTTCGAGCTTCCGCACTGTTTCCGCGGTGGTGTCGGCCAGGTCGAGCAGCTCCTGCAATGGCATCTCCCGCCATTCCTCAATGATGTTCCACACCTCCTGTTGTCGCCTGGTGAGCCTGGGCAAGTCCCCGGCGAGCGGCAGCGCGCGCGCGAACAACCGCTCGCGCCAGCCCGCTTCCTCCTTGCGCACGGCTTCGGGCAGGACGCTTTTCAGCGCGGTTTCAACCGGGCAGCAGTAGTAATCGGCGATCCAGCGCGCGAGTTTCAAAATGGTCGGCGTGACCAGCGCTTGTCGCCCGACTACTTTCAAAAGCGGCCGCAAGTTGAGGCGCGGCGATTCCTTGACCAGCGCGGTCACGCAGCCCATCACCTGGCGCGGGCCGAAGGGAACCTTGACGCGCGTGCCCGGCTCTACTTCTGCCTCCAGTTCCGGCGGGATGAGATAATCGAATTCTTTGCGCAACGCGATCTCCAATGTGACACGGGCGATCATTTTGAAGGCGGATGTTCAAGGTTCAAGGTTCAAGGTTCAAGGTTCAAAGTTCGGAATCAATGTTCGATATTCACTTGAATCCTCGACTCTCCGCGGCTCCCTGACTACAAGTGCGGCGTGCAACGTCGCTGGCCCTGGCTGGCTCTTGTCTTCCTGATTCTCGCGGGGATCATCGTCAGTTGGCGCTACTATCATTGGCGGGACCACCGTTTCGACGCGGTCATTCTGGCGGCGGCGCGCCGTTACGGCGTTGCGCCGGCGCTGGTCAAAGCGGCCGTCTGGCGGGCGAGTTGGTCCCACCCGGGCGCGCGCGGATCGAGCCAGGAATTCGGTTTGATGCAAATCCGCGCCGCCGCCGCGCAGGAATGGGCCCAGGCGGAGAAACTGAAAACGTTTTCGCCGCAACAACTGCTCGACCCCGGCACGAACACGCTCGCCGGCGCGTGGTATCTCGCCAAATTACTGAAGCGCCATCAGCAGACCGACAATCCGTTGCCGTACGCCCTCGCCGACTACAACGCCGGTCGCACTCGCGCGTTAAAGTGGGACAAAGGCGCGGCCGCGACGAACAGCGCAGCGTTCCTTGAACGGATTGATTTTCCCGGCACGCGCAAATACGTTCGGACGGTCCTCCGCCGTTACGAACATTACCGCCCGGTTTTTTCCGAAGAGAATCGGTGATGAAGGTTGAAGCAAATACCCGCGCTTCACGCATTCAATCCTGCGTAATGGCCATCATCGTTTGCTCAAGCTTTTGCCGAAATGTTTCGCGATCGGCCTCGCTCGCGTCGCGCGGCACGCGCAAAACCTCCCCGATGCGGACGCTGCACCGGGCAAACGGCAGCGGCACTTGAAAGCGGTCCCAGCTTTTCGACCGGATTTTCCAGTTCAAGTGATAGGACACTGGCACGATCGGCAGGCCGGTCAACTGGGCGATGGAAATCACGCCTTCCTGCACCAGGTAACGCGGACCGCGCGGGCCGTCCGGAGTGATCGCCAGGTCGTAGCCGCGTTCTCCCCAGGAAGCCAGCTCGCGCAAGGCCCGTGGTCCGCGACGGCTCGACGAACCGCGCACCGGCTCAACCCCGAAGTGCTTGAGGACCCGCGCCAGCAATCCGCCGTCCCGGCTGGCGCTGACCATCGCGGCCATTCGCCGGTCCAGCGCGAACCTCCCCACGTATCGGCGATACAGCATCAACGAAAGCGCCAGGCGGTTGTGCCAGATGGAAAAAATGATTCGCTCCTTCGGCGCGCCCTGGAACAGGCCGGAGACGTCGTTCATCTCAAACCGAACGGTGGCGGCCACGCAACGGATGACACCGTAAACCAGCGCCGCGGCCAGCCGTTGATGCCACCTGGCTTCGTGCGGCACAACGACGCCGCTCGATCCGGACGTTTCAGATGTTCCCCTTTGCGGAGCATGAGGGCTGATATTCACGCTCCCTTTTTCAAACTGGCGCGCACCAGGTCTTCGACCGTTGCCTTAGGGCCGAGTGCGCTCAAGGCGGCGCGCACGGTGTCGTGGGCTTCGATTTGTTTGAATCCGAGCGCGACCAGGGCCAGCGCGGCATCATTCACCTTCTGATCTTCCGGCGACAACGCCCGCTGCTCGCTGATCGCCTCCCAGGCGCCGGCCGCGCCGATCCTGTCCTTCAACTCCACTACGATGCGTTCGGCGGTTTTTTTGCCGACCCCGGAGATTTGCGAAAGCGCCTGGACGTCGCCATTCGCCACCGCGCCGCGAAAGGCCCTCGCATTCATGCCGCTCAGGATGTTCAACGCGATTTTCGGGCCGATGCCGCTGACGGTGTTGATGAGCAAGCGGAACAGCTCGCGTTCGGCCGTCGTCATGAAGCCGTAGAGAACGTGGGCGTCCTCGCGCACGGCGAGGTGCGTGAGCAGTCTTACTTCCTGGCCGGGTGACGGCAGCTTGTCGTAGGACGAAAGCGGGATGAGCGCTTCGTAGCCGACGCCGTTGACGTCCACCGTCACCTGCGTCGGCAACGCGTCAACCAGTTTTCCGTGCAGGAAAGTGATCATGGGCTGAAACTCTGCATTACAATCCACGGCATCCTGCCGGATGCCTGTCCGATAAACTGGAACACAAAGCGAGATGAATCATTGACCGGTGTCTGGTTTGGTCGCGTCCACAGCGCTCGTTCGCGAAGGATCGGCGGCGTTCGGTTCAGTCTTCTCGCGACTGTCCTCTTTCCATACTTCGTGCACCGCCCGGACGGCCATCACGAGCAGCGCAACCATCCAGACCAGGACGACCCAGAAAAGAATCTTATCAAGCATAGTTCCAATCGCGGCAGGGACCCGTCGCTCGCGCGTCCCTGATTTTAATTTGAGAGGGACGGCCTGCTGCCCTACCGCTGGTCAGGGACGCCGACACGGCGTCCCTCCCGCGCGTCAAATCCTCTTCGGCATGCTCAAGGTGTAACGTCCGTTTTCTTGCGCGTGCGTGAGCGCCAGCGCCAGCGCGTCGGCAGCGTCGGGCGCGGGCGGCTCAGCCAGACTCAACAATCGCTGCACCATTTTGGCGACCGCCATTTTTTGCGCCGCGCCGTAGCCGACGATGGCCTGCTTCACTTTGCGCGGCGCGATTTCGTAAATATCCAGCCCTGCCTCCGCCGCGGCCACGAGCGCCGCACCGCGCGCCTCGCCCATCACCAGCGCCGTCTGCAGATTCTGCGCGTAGAACAATCCTTCCACCACGCAGGCTGTGGGCCGATGTTCCTTCACGACGGCGCGCAACGCCTCGGCGATGCGCGCGAGGCAACGCGAATGTCCCCAGCCGGCCGGACAAGCAATCGTGCCATGCGCGAGCGTATGCGGATGGGGCTTCGCCACGCGAATCACGCCGTAGCCCGTGCCGCGCAGCGAAGGGTCGATGCCGAGGATGATCTGATGATTGATTGGGGGCGAACCCAAGGTGGTGGCGAAAACCGGCGCCGCGCCGCGCCGTCCGGCGCCGACGCGGCTTTTCATTTGTTCAAACTGCTGCGGCGTGATGCCCACGCCGCCAGAGTGCCAAAGCAAAATCAGGAAGTCGAGAAGCGATCAACGCCGGTTGCACGGATGTTTCAGCGACGCGAAGCGTTGTCGCCGCAACCTTCAGGTTGCATGCGCGTTACTTGGCTGGCGCCGGACGCAAATCACTCACAGACCGCGGATCGATTTTCTGCAAGGCGTCGTAGGCCGACTTGCGCACTCTTTCATCGGGGTCCCGAAGGGAACTCTTCAAAGCGGCGACGGATTCCGGGGCAGGTGTCGCGATCTTTCCGATGAGACGATTGGTGCCGGAACCACGTCCAGCGAGCGCGTTTTCTTGGTGAATAACCTGTGAATAACTTCTGAGATTACTGTTTGCAAACCAGAGAACCTTCTGTAAAAGAGAGAATAAATCCCGGACAACAGAATGATGATCTGCTTCCTGCAATAACAGTTCGGCCTGGATCGCTTGGGCGCTCCTGCGTCTGGTTGGTAGTGCTTTGGAGGATGGAAAATAAACAACAAAACAAAGGAGACCTATGAAAGTAATTCGTTTAATCGGCGCGCTTGGACTGTGCGTTGCAGCTCAAGCCAACGTCATCGTTGACATTTACCGCGACCAATACTCCGACCCGATACCGTCCGGCTATCAGTTCCCCAACGGCACCTTCAACGAACTGGCAGGCTCGTTTGAAGTGCAAACCCCAAGTTGGACTCCAGCCCCGCTGAATTTCAATGTGGAAACTCACGACTGGCATCCCTTCGGCCTGACGTGGTACATGGCCGATATGCATGGGACGTTCCAGGTCGAAACGCCAGGAACAAGTCACTTCGACTTCAATCGAGTTGGCGGTTTGTCTTTTGGTGAATGGACGATTGACGGAGAAGTCATCTATCGTGGTGACGCTTTTGCCAGCCAACACCACGATGGCAACGTCACGCTGGGCGTCGGTCAACACACCTTCGACATCAAATATCGTCCCGGGATAAGGGACCAGCAGTACGGGCCTAATCCGTGGGACCACGGTGTCATTCCCTACGACTACGACGGGTTTGCCCTCATCGACAACGACAACACCTGGGCGCCTGCTGTCAGCGTGCCCGAAAGCGGAGCCTGGTGCTGGCTGGCGGTGCCGCTGGTGTTGCTGGCTCGTCGGCTAATGAGAAAGATGGCAGCCTACTGATCGGTCGCACGAGTCGGTTCTTGGAGATTAAGAGTAAGATTACGATTAAGAGTGGGAGGAAACCGTTCCGGCTTAATTCAACGGCAGTGCCCCGTCCCTCTCCCCCCAATGGGGGAGAGGGTGGCCGGAGGCCGGGTGAGGGGGCGGTTCATGGAAAGATTTCCCCGAAAAATTTCGCGCATTAAACCCCTGAACCAAAATTTGGACGCGCATCGGGGCCATGAACCAGATCGGCACCCCTCTCCTTGCCCTCTCCCCGCAAGGCGGGGAGAGGGTGGCCGCAGGCCGGGAGAGGGGTGGTTCATGGGAAGCATTAACTGCACGACAAGTTACCTGGTAACAGTTCTGCGAAATCCCCTCCTCGACTCCCGCCCTTCGCGAGCTAAATTGTCTCCGTGTCAGCGCTGGCGTTTCAGTTTCATCACGGTGGAGTTTATTTTCCAAAACTCGCGTTGTGGCTCGACCCGCACGAGCCACAGAACGGCGTGGAACGCGTCTTCGTCAGTCACGCCCACAGCGACCACATCGGCGAGCATCGCGAAGTCATTTTGAGCCCGCCCACCGCCGCGTTCATGCAGGCGCGGCTCGGTGGGGCGCGGCAGGAACACGTTTTGCCGTTCGGCGAACCGGCGGCCATTGAGACCCAGGGCATTCGCTGGCAAATCACCCTGCTGCCCGCCGGCCACATTTTCGGCAGCGCGATGAGTTGGATTGAAGCGGAGGGCGAATCGGTGCTTTACACCGGCGATTTCAAGCTGCGGCCTGGCTTGTCCGCCGAACCGTGCGAGCCGCGCCACGCGGACACGCTCATCATGGAGACGACTTATGGCCGGCCCGAGTATCAGTTCCCGCCAACGCGCGAGGTGTTGAAAGGCGTGGTTCGCTTCTGTCGGGAAGCCATCGACAACGAGGAGACGCCGGTGTTGCTCGGCTATTCGCTCGGCAAAAGCCAGGAACTCCTGCGCGGGCTGGCCGATGCCGGGCTGGCGATTCTGCTGCACGAATCGGTTTTCAAGCTCACGAAAATTTTTGAGCAACTCGGCCACAGGTTTCCGCCGCACGAGAAGTTCGAAGGAAAGCCGGCGAGCGGTAAAGTGTTGATTTGTCCGCCGATGTCGAACCTGTCGGCGGCGCTGCGCAAGCTGGGCAAAGCGCGCGCCGCGGTGCTGACCGGCTGGGCGGTGGATCCGGATTGCTGCTTTCGTTACCAGACCGACGCCGCATTTCCGCTGAGCGACCACGCGGATTTTCCCGATCTCGTTGAGTTCGTGAAACGCGTCGCGCCGAAACGCGTTTTCACGCTGCACGGTTTTGCCGCGGACTTTGCGCAAACGCTGCGTGAGATGGGTTTTGCGGCGCAGGCGCTGAGCGAGGAGGAGCAACTGGCGCTGCCCTTGACGGCTGACAGTGGCGGCCGGCGCACGGAGACTGAGAAAATCGAAATCCGAAGTCCGAATCCCGAAATCAGCCGCAGCCTCCGCGCGTCAATTCCTGCGCCTCGTGAGGCCGCGTTCTCGGCGTTCGCCGAAACCTGCGCGGCCATCGGTGCGGTCAGTGGCAAGCTGGAGAAAGTCCGCTGGCTGGCCGGGTATCTTGCCGCGCTCGCGGATGAACCGCTCGTTCGGGCGGCAAGCTGGTTCACCGGTTATCCCTTTCCACCCAGCCAGAACAAGGTGCTGCAGCTCGGCGGGGCGCTGATTAGTGATGCGCTGTGCGCCGTTGGCGGGGTCACTCCGACCGAACTGCGCCAGATTTACCTCAAGCACAGCGACGGTGGCGAAACGGCGTTTGAAATCCTTTCGAGAAATCCCGTGACAACGGCCAGGCTCTCGGTGGGGTCCATCCAGCGCCTTTTCGAGCAAGTGCACGGCGCGCGCGGGCCGTCGGCGAAGTTGCCGTTGCTCATCCAGGCGCTGCGGCAGTGCACGCCGCTCGAAGGGAAGTTTCTCATTAAAATTTTCACCGGCGACTTGCGCATCGGCTTGAAAGAAGGACTGGTCGAGGAAGCCATCGCCAGGGCGTTCGCTCTGTCGCTGGAGGAGGTGAAACGCGCCAATTTGTTGCTCGGCGACATTGGAGAAACGGCGCGGCTGGCGCAACAACGGCGGTTGGCATCGGCCAGCATCGTTCCGTTTCGGCCGGTGAAATTCATGCTGGCGTCACCGGAGGAAACGGCGGCGGACATCTGGCAGCGGATGAAAAGCAGGACAGACGTCTCGCGCGACTCTGATCGGCAGGAAAAGCCGGGTGATTCAACGGCTCGAGCAGACCAGGACAGAGACAGGCGGGACGCCTGTCCTACGCGAGTCTGGTTGGAAGACAAATACGACGGAATTCGCTGCCAGGTGCACAAGGTGGGCCAGCGCGTGGCGCTTTACTCGCGTGATTTAAAGGACATCACCGGCACCTTTTTCGACATCGCGGACGCGGCGCGCCAGCTCGGCGGCGATATGATTCTCGACGGCGAAATTCTCGCGATGCGCGGCGCGCAGGTATTGCCGTTCGCGGAATTGCAGAAACGACTTGGCCGGCGCGACGGGGATTTGTTTCTCGGCGAGGAAATCCCGGTGCGTTTCATCGCGTTCGATTTGCTCTGGCGGGACGGAAAATCGTTTCTCGACGAGCCGCTGTTCGCGCGCCGGCAAACCCTCGAATCGTTGGCACCGCTGCCGGGCGCCTTCGGCCTCGCGCGCATCATGCAGGCGGGTTCGGCCGAGGAAATCGAAGCGGCTTTCAGCGCCGCGCGCGCCCGGGACAACGAAGGGTTGATGATCAAGGACCCGAACAGCGTTTATTCGCCGGGGCGCCGCGGCCTCGCCTGGTTGAAGTTGAAGAAGGCGCTCGCGACGCTCGACTGCGTCGTGGTGGGCGCCGAATACGGCCATGGCAAGCGCAGGAACGTGCTCAGCGATTACACGTTCGCGGTGCGCGACGATGCGAGCGGCGAATTGAAAACCATCGGCAAGGCTTACAGCGGTTTGACGGACGCCGAGATTGCCGGACTGACGCGGCATTTCCTCGGCAAAACTATCCGCCAGCGCGGCCGGTATCATGAAGTCGAGCCGGACACCGTTTTGGAAATCGCGTTCGACTCTGTGCACCGCAGCGACCGGCACACGAGCGGGCTGGCGATGCGTTTCCCGCGCATCGCCCGGGTCCGCGCCGACAAGTCGCCGACCGAGATCGACACCATATCGGCGGCGAGGAAATGGGTGAAGGAGTAGCGATCCGGAATTAATCAGGTCCGGGCGCGGGCCAGTTGTTTGGCCAGCCGAATGGCGGCGCGCATGCTGGAGGGATCGGCCTGGTCCCGACCGGCGATGTCATAAGCAGTGCCGTGGTCGGGCGAGGTGCGGATGAACGGCAGGCCGAGCGTCCAGTTCACGCCGGTCTCGAAGCCGATCATTTTCAGCGGGGCCAATCCCTGGTCGTGATACATCGCGACGACAGCGTCGTAATCGCCGCGATAAGCCTGGTAAAACAACGTGTCCGCCGCCAGAGGGCCGATGACTTCGAGGCCGCGATTCCGGGCGGCGCGCACGGCGGGAATGACTGTCGTTTGTTCTTCCGTGCCGAGTTGGCCTCCTTCGCCGGCGTGCGGATTCAAGCCGCAGACAGCGACGCGCGCGCGGGGCAGACCGAGATCGCGACAGGCCTGGGCGGCCAGTTCGATGGTCAGTTCAATTTTCGACTGCGACAGTTGATCGGCCACGAGTTTGATCGGCACATGTGTGGTCGCCAGCGCCACGCGCAGCCAACGGCCGCGATCATCCTCGCCAAGGAGCATCATGGCAGTGCGGTCGGCGCCGGCGAGTTGCGCGAGGTACTCGGTCTGGCCAACGAATGATTTCTCTCCCGCGCGGATGATGGCTTCCTTGTTCACCGGCGCCGTGACGAGCGCGTCGATTTCGCGGCGGAGGCAGCGTTGGGCACCGTCGCTGAGCCAGGCGAGTGCGGCGCGCGCGGCGACCGGCGAGCCTGGCGTCAAAACTTCCGGCAACGGCCCGGACAATGGACTGTGAACGAAAACGCGGCCGGGTTGATCGTGTCCGCGGAACGGCTGCAACGGAAGCGGGGGTCGAAGCCGCTCGTTCAATCGCCGCACGTGGCCGTCGTCACCGATTAAAAGGTAGCGGGCGTCGTCCGTTTCCAGGTCCCGGGCCAAAGCTTTGAGCGTCACTTCGGGGCCGATCCCGGTGAGGTCGCCGAGTGCGATTCCGATCCAGCCGGTCATGGGTGTTTTGGAACCAGAGGTGGAATGAGCAATGGCCCGCCGCGTTGGCGAGGAGATTCGTCGCCGCGCGCGTCAGATGGCGGTGAAAGAATAGATGAAGGCCTTGGCTTTGAGCCGCTCAATCCACTCTTTGCGCAGTCGTCCCCGGTCTTCCAATTCCAAAGTTTTTTCGATTTCGGCGCGGACTTCGTTGAGCGGTTTGAGGTGGGCGGGATGGAACTCTTCAACTTTCATGAGGTAACAACCCTCCTTCAGTTCGAGCACATCACTCAGCTCGCCCGGCTTCAACTGGAAGGCGGCCTTCGCCAGGTCTTCACGCAAGGTCTTCCGGTCCTCAGCAGGCCGGAGTCCGCCTTCGGACTTATAGGAATCCTCCGATTCGGCCGAGGCCTTCTCCGCGAACGAAGCGCCCCCTTTAATCTCGGCAAGAATTTCTTCGGCCCTTTTCTTTGTGGCCTCCGCGTCGCGGTCCGGTCTGTTGGCCAGGAAGATCATTCGTAGTTTCACCTGGTCATCGACTCTGAATTTGTCGGAGTGTTGAGCGTAGTAGGTTTCGATCTTGTGGGGCGAGACGACGATTTGTTCCGAGCCGACATTTTTGTATTCCATCGCATTGATGATGAACTCTTCTTTCAAGCGCTGGCGGTAGGCCTCATACGTAATGCCCTGCTCCTGGAGGGTCTTGATCATTCGGACGCGGTCGCCGAACCGGTCGCGAATCCGGCGTTTCATCTCTTCGTTGATGTAGTTGTCCGGGAACTTATAGTGGCCGGCGCTTTCACCGGTTTTGAATTCATCCAGGATAAGCTGCCGTTCGACGAGGAGTTGCACCGTGTCGCTCCGGAGCTTTTCGACCTGTTGTTGAAAGACGGCTGGCTGCCGACCGTATTGGAGGCTCAACAAGCGCATGGATTTTTCATCGATCTCGTCCTCAATTTCCCTAAGGGTAATGACGGTGCCATTGACTTTGACGGCGATGCCGTTGACGGTGACCGGTCCCGACTGCGCGCACCGAGCCGGGCAGGGCGGCAGGAGCAGCGCCGCCAGGACGATGGAGGGAGCGAATCTCATGAAACTTTTGCCGGATTGTAGGAAGTGCCTGCGGGCGGGTCAAGGGCCGCGCAGCGGCCGCAGCGGCTTGGTGCCGGGGTAGCGCGGTAATACCCTGATTGGGAGAGGCCGCTCTCCATGAACCGCCCCCTCACCCCGTCCCTCTCCCCCAGTGGGGGAGAGGGTGGCCGGGAGGTCGGGTGAGGGGGCGATTCATGGTCCCAATGCGTGCGCAAAAGCGAAAGGAGGCTTCATGAACCGGGTGGGGCGAGACTCCGTCGAGCCCTGATCTCCAATGGATAGAAACTGGGGCTCGACGGAGTCTCGCCTCACCTGAAATGCAAAATGCCCGTCGCGCAGTGGTGTCCAGATCTCAAACTTTGAATTGTAGCAGCGATCTATGACCGCCGAAACGGCGCTTCACAGAGCGTCGCTACAGCCACATCAGGACGCTACCCGTCGCGAGGTAGCGTCCTGGTTTGGTGGCGGCGGTGCTGCGGTACCGCCGTGCGCCGCGGCAGCGGCGCACCCACCTGAAGCAAATCAGGACACTACCCGTCGCGCCTCAGACTTGACTGCGCCGCAAGGTCTGATAACGCTAGCGAAATGAACTCAGGCAGTCCACAATTTGGCGTCTGGTTTGCGGGCTGGTTTTATTTTGGCCCGGCAAACCTGCGCCTTGGGCTGCCTTAAAGCGAACAAGTGTAACCCATGCCGCAGGTCATCCGCCTGCGGCTTTTTTCTTGAGTCACCGCGCGGTGCAGCGACCAAAACCATGATCATAGTCTTCAAGCCCAACATCACAAAGAAAGATGAAGCCGCTGTGCTCCAGGAAATCAAACGGCTCGGCTACCGTCCGCATATTATGCGCGGCGTGGCCCGGACCGTCGTGGGGGCCATCGGAGACGAGCTGACGCACAAATCACTCGAAAGCCTGATCACGCTGTTTCCGCGAGTGGTGGAGAGCGTCATGCCGGTGCAAAAGCGTTTCAAGCTCGTCAGCCGCGAGGCGCACCCGGCCAACTCCACGATCAACGCGCGGGGCATTGTGATCGGCGGAAGAAAAATTCAAGTCATGGCCGGCCCATGCTCGGTGGAAAGCGAGAAGCAATTGCTCACCACCGCCGAAGCCGTGAAGGCCGCCGGCGCCACGATTCTCCGCGGCGGCGCATTCAAACCGCGCACGTCGCCGTACGAATTTCAAGGACTGGGCGAAAGGGGGCTGAAGTTGCTGGCCAAAGCGCGCAAGGCAACCGGTCTGGCCGTCGTCACCGAACTGCTTTCCGAAGACCACGCGGAACTGGTGGCGGAATACACCGACATTGTCCAGATCGGCGCGCGCAACGCGCAGAATTTTCAACTGCTCATCGCCGCCGCGAAGACCGGCAAACCGGTGCTGCTCAAACGCGGCCTCTCGATGCGAATCGAGGAGTGGCTGCTCGCCGGCGAATACGTTCTGTCCAATGGCAATTCCAGTTTGATGTTCTGCGAACGGGGCATCCGCACGTTCGAAACCTACACCCGTAACACGCTCGACCTCTCGGCCGTCCCGATCATTAAACAGGAATCACATTGCCCCATCGTGATTGATCCCAGCCAGGGCTGCGGTCGCGCCGAGCTGGTCGCCGCGATGTGCAAAGGCGCCGTGGCGATGGGCGCCGACGCTCTGCTCATCGAAGTGCACCCCAGTCCCGCCGAGGCCCTCAGTGATGGGGGGCAGCAGCTTTCCCTGGCCGGCTTCGTCGCGTTGATGGCCGAACTGAAACCGTTCATCGAAGCGGCGGGACGGGAGTGAGCCGGATGTTTCACTGCGGGACTTGCTTTATGGCCGTGCTAATTTCATATTGACGTGTAAAAGCCAGCGGGCAGAAGAAGAATGAATTCCGCGTCAACTACAGCACAATCCTCGGCGGCCATGGACGCACCGGGCGCGTTTAATGCGCGCGGTTACACCCTTCGCTCTGACATCGCTCAATTCTGCCTTCCGGCTGCCAACCGCGACGCGAACCGAAAGCTGGCTTACGTCAACTCCATTTGTCTTTTGTTTCTCGTCATCGGTCTCGCCGGCCTCAACCCGCCCAAACTTGAGCAAAAGTTCCCTGAGCGGGCCCAGGAATTCGTGCCGGTTGAGATCGTTCAACCTCCTGAACCTCCGAAAGTCGAGCCGCAACCGCAACAGGAACAGCCCGAACAACAGCCCGATACGCCGGTGGAAATGCCGCAGGTCGCCACCGTCGTGGCTGCGGACCCGTCGCAGGTGAAATTTGCCGTGCCCGTCGAAGGTCCGGTGGTCTTTGCGCCCGCCAAGTTTGCTCAGGCGCCGCCGCCTGCTCCGCCGAAACCTGCGACGCGGACGGTTGTCAAGATGACCGGCGCGGAAGGCGGCAGTTTTCCCGCTCCGAAATATCCTGCCGCGGCGGTGGAACAACGGCTACAAGGCACTGTGACCCTGATTATCACAGTGAGACCGGACGGTTTGGTCGAGTCAGCCGAGGTAACGAAGAGTTCGGGCTCCGTGCTACTGGATCGGGCGGCGGTGCAGCAGGCCAAAACCAAGTACAAGTACCTCCCGATTTCCACAAGTGAACTGCGGTATTTTGAAAAAGATGTTGAGTTTCGGTTGCAATGAAAAATCCGGAGAATCAAAAATTGAAAAGACCTTGCGGAAGATTGGATTTACAATTGCTCCGGTTCGCCTATGGTGCCTCGCCAATGGCCGACCAGAACGCCGGCCACAACCGACCAGACGTATGTTGGCAAATATAGTTATCGACTACTTTCTGAAGGGCGGGCCGGTCATGTACCCGATCCTCGTTGTCGCCATCGTGGCCGTGTGCGTGGTCGGCGAGCGCGCCTTCTGGTGGCTGCGGCTGGGCATGAGACGCGATCCTGAAACGCTGGAAAAGGTCCTTGCATCCATGGAAAACGGCGACTTCAAGGCCGCTTCCGGTCTGGCCAAGGATTCGGAAGACCCGGTGGTCCGCATCATCTGGCACGGATTGAACCATTACGAACACGCTTCTCTGCAAGGCGCGCTCCAGGTGGCCGCCGGCATCGAATTACAGAAGGCGGGACGATTTCTGACCGTGATGGACACGCTGGTCACCCTGGCGCCCCTGCTCGGCCTGCTCGGGACAGTGACCGGCCTCATGGGTTCGTTCCGCGCCATCGGCGGCGAGGAACTGGCCGTGCAGAAAATCACCGGCGGCATTGGCGAAGCCCTGATCGCGACCATGTGCGGCCTGGCCATCGCGATCATTTCTCTTGTTCCTTTCAACTTTTTCACCAGTAAAACCTCGCGGCTGCAATTCGAGCTGGAAACGGCCGCCACCAATGTTGAAGTGATGGTCAACGCCGCCCGGCAACGCGGCGCGGAGACCCCGCTCTACAGCCCGCAAAGCAATGAAGCTTCCGGTTGAATTCTTTCACTCCTCGCGCGGTCTGACGGTGGGGCGAGTGTACTCGCCCCACCAGCTCATGGAAAAACGCGCGTAACTGCTACCTGTGTCCTTGACAACAGACTGACGACTGACGGGCATGAAAATTGGTTCCCCGTTGCCGCACAAAAAGGCCCGGATCGAAATCATTCCGCTGATCGACATCATGTTCTTTCTGCTCGCTTCGTTCATGATGGCCAGCCTGACCATGATCAAACTCCAGTCCATCAAGATGGACCTGCCCACCGCCACGACCGCCTCGCGCGATTTCAAGCCGGATATTCTTAATGTTTCCGTGGACAAGCTGGGCGATATCTACGTGGGAACCACGCAACTCAACCTGGTGGCGTTTCAGGCGGTGTTGTCGAACCGGTTCAGGGTCAACACGAATCTCCCCGTTTATATCAGCGGCGACAAGGACGCCACGCACGGGGCTGTCATCCGCGTGCTGGACATTGTCCGGCGCGAGGGAATCCAGAAAGTGTCCTTCGCCATCACCCCGGCGCCGGCTGACAAGAAATAACTCGGAGCGCGGACAGCCTTGTCCGCGAATCCGCTACGGGGTACGGTTCATGGGAAGCCCCTTTCGTTTTTCCGCATGCATTGGGACGATGAACCAGATTGGCACCCCTCTCCCCGCAAGGCGGGGAGAGGGTGGCCGAAGGCCGGGTGAGGGGCGGTTCATGGGAAGGGGGAACCTCCAAAATTCGGACGTGAATCGGAGCCATGAACCGGTCGGAATCCCCTCAACCGCCCTCCGGGCATCTTCTCCCCCACTGGGAGAGAAGGACGGGATGAGGGGGGAATACGGTCCTCCTTTCGCTTTTTGCGCACGAATTATGACCATGAACGACCCCTCACCCGATCCCGCGACTGGCGCGATCAACGGTTCCGCAAAGTCAAGCGGGTGCAGGCGCGAGGCTCACCGGCGCGCGCGGGAACGAGTAAGACCGAGACGACACGGTGCTCCCGGCTTCGTTCAGATATTCAGATTGTTGATCGGCAGGGCGCTTTTCCTGTTGCGCGATTTCCAGGACGCGATGCAGGCGTGTCAACTCCAGGATGCGCCGAGCCAGCGGCGTGGGATTCACCAAACGAAGCACGCCGCCGGGGCGCTCAGCCGCATTGCGTAACGCGATGAGCGCGCCCAAACCGGAACTGTCCAGCGCCAAGGTTTCGGAAAGGTCCAATTCAATGTCCTTCGCGTCGCCCGTCCGGGCTGCGCTGACCATTTTCTCAAGAACAAACGCATTAGCGGCGTTCAACTCCCTGACTCCGCTGATGCGCAACGCGTCGAGGTCCCGTTCAATTATCATAAAAGGCCTTTATACCATGCACGCCTGACGACCGACCCGACATCCGGGCGCATGTGGTCGCGCCGGGCGGCCAACCGGCAATAAAAACCGGGACGGGCGTGCGCCTCCCGATTGACCGGCTGTGCCTCGTGTCGGCCTGTATCCGCCGAAGCACGAACGCACATGGCAGCCAAAGCGTGCCTGCGCCAATTTTTGGGCTGTTGTGCGGCGACCCTCCTGGAAACGGAATTCCACCGCAAACAAATTGACTACAACGCCGCCATTCTTGCCAAAGATTGAGAACGCACAATAAGGTGATTACCTGTCGGGAATGACCTGAATTGCCTATAGGGAAAAACCTTAAGCCGAAATTTCGATCAACAAGGCAACGGGAGCGCCGCAGACGCCAGCGGCGCCGCTGCGTGGACAGGCATCCTACCTGTCGGAGGCGGGCTGGAAGCGTCGGTGTGCGGCCGGGAAGGCAGCGAGACCTCCGGTTGAAGTTTTTCGCGTCCGGCGTGGTCTGACGGTGGGGCGAGCGTACTCGCGAGCCCTGGCATTCGGAGTGCCGGCGGGATAACAGCGCTTCGGGCAGCCGATGTAACGTTTAACGCTTCAACGGTTCAACGCATGCGTCTGAACGGGCACGCGCAGGCCTTTCGAGTTGCATTTCCACGGGACACAAAGTAATGAGGAACATCTGAAATGCTGTCCCAGGTGTGACAAACTGAATCCGGGAATCCTGTATTAACATGCAATTGAGTATTACCAGACGCGCTTCTCCGATCCGATTACCGTCACGATCAAGTTCCAGGAGATTACCACCGCCGGACTGGGTCACAGCAGTTGGTGGTACTACAATATATCCTACTCGCAATTCCGAACCGCCCTTCAAAACGATGCTGCCACCGCAAACGACACTATCGCCCTGGCCAATCTTCCAACCGGCGCGAATAACCCGGTAACCGGCACCGGCATCATCAGGGTTAAAACGGCGAACCTTAGAGCGTTGGGGATCACCGGAAAGAATTCCGGGCTCCCCGGAGGCGTTGATGGCATTATCGGTTTGCACACGTCCCGGATGAACCTCTCGCGTGCCTCAACCGACCCCAATAAATATGATCTCTTGGCTACGATCGAGCATGAGATAGATGAAGTTCTTGGCCTGGCCTCGTCCCTCGACTCAAACGCCGGTGACCCCTTGCCGGAAGATCTCTTCCGTTATACCTCCTCCGGCAATCGGACTTTTACCACCAACAACGACGACGCCTACTTTTCCATCGATGGCGCGAATCTTTTGGCGCGATTCAACCAGGACTCCGCCGGCGACTATGGTGATTGGTGGACCGCAGGTGTTCATCAGCCGCAGGTGCAGGACGCGTTCGCAACTGCCGGTGCAACTCCGGACCCCGGGACTGAATTGATTGCGCTGGATGTCATCGGCTACAATCTTGTGCCTGTGCCGCAACCCGCCATCGCCGGCATAAGCCTCTCCGGGACACAACTGGTGCTCAACGGAACCAACGGTCTGGCAAGCGGGACATATCACGTGCTGACGAGCACGAACCTGGCACTGCCCTTGAACCAGTGGACGGCGGTGGCGACCAATAGGTTGAGCGCAAGCGGAAATTTCAACATCACTGCCACCAACGCGGTCAACCCCAACGATGCGGAACGGTTTTTCACTCTTCAGTTGCAATGATGGCGGCTCGGGATTGTCTAGGGGCTTCCTCAGACGCGCATGTCCTCTGTCCGGAGAGCGGTTCAACTGCGTTTCACGCAGCCGATGTAACGTTTTTAACGCTTCAACGGTTCAACGCCGTCAGTTCCCCGGTCATTTCTTCTCCGTTCCTTTGGCCCCCTTCGCGGCTTCCTCCTGCAGTTTTTCGTACTGTTTGACCAGGTCGTTGTACTGCTCCACCACCTTGTTGTACTTCTCCACCGTCGCGTTCCGGTCGGTGGCAAGCTGTTTCATCTCTTCGTTCTGCTTTTTGATGTCTTCATTCTGCCGTTTGATGTTCTCGTTGGCCTTGTCGATGGCCTCCTTGTAAACGGCAATCTGCGCTTTGTTGGCTTCGATTTCCTTCTCCAGCTTCTCCGAATATTTCGTCAGGCTCTGGATTTCCTCCTTGTTGGTCTTGATGATGCCGCTCAACTCGACGCGGAGATTGTCCAGGCGCGTGATCTCCTCTTTGGCCTGCTTGAGCTGCGACTCCAGGTTCTGGATCATGTCCAGCTTCAGATAGACCGTGTGCTGGAGATCAGCGATGTCCCGGCGCAGGTGCGACTCGCGCACCCATTGGAACGCGCACAGCGCGCACAGGCTGAGCGCGGAAAAAATCAACAGATTCGACAGGAACTTCTGCATAATAACCGGTAACGGCAGGGAGCGCAGCCCGCCCCGGCTGCATGGGCCGGCGCCCTCGCCGACCCGCCTCTTGCAACATCCCCGCGCCGACTGAGGGCGATCGGCCTGTAACGCCGTGAACATTGCGCGCCCTCACGCGGCGTTCGACGATTCGGGGAGGGTGGCGTCCGGACGCGCCGCCGCGAAAACGCGCTTTTCATTCACTTAAAATCGGGCCAGGTCAAGTCTTTAACTCCTAATGCCGTGTCCGTTGAATGTCCGTTGAGTGCAACCCGCGAACCACGCCAAATACGCCAACGAAAGGCAAGACCAAAGCGCGAAACCGGTCGAAGCGTATTTCGCGCCTGCCTGTTCACGCTCACTTAAAAATCTCGTTTAAGGGCTTGACGAGCATTCGGTGATTTCATAGCGTCCGGCCCGAAACCCGTTAAAGCACAACCAATGCACAGGTCATGAGCCTCACCGGGAACCATCGCGTGGTGTCGAGCGCCAATTGCGCGTCAATCTTTTTGTGTGCGAATGGAGAGAAACCCCCCACTAAACAGAGGAACCATTGCTATGCGTAACAACCTCAAAAATCACATTCGATGGACAATTCGGCGCGCGCTGTATGGCACGCTGGGAATACCGATGCTGGCCTTGCCAGTCGCGCTGGCGCAACAGGCGACCAATGCACCGGTCAAAATGGAGAAGACCGTCGTTACCGGCTCGCTGATCCCGACGGCTGAGACTGTAGGACCGGCGCCGGTTGATATTGTCGGCGCTGAAAGAATTCAGCAAGTCGGCTCTCAGGACGTGCTGGCAACACTGAAAGCGCTCAACCCCGCCTTCGCCGGCAACGGCAACGTCGGACAAACCGTTAACAATGGCGGCTTTGGTGAAGCTAACCTCCTGTTACGGAACCTGGCCACGCTGGTTCTGTTGAACGGCAGGCGGTTGGGGAATTCGGCCTTCAGCAACGGCGGCTTCGTGGACGTAAACACGATCCCCGTCTCAATGATTGAACGTATTGAAATCCTGAAAGACGGTGCCTCAGCATTGTACGGGTCAGAGGCGGTGGGCGGCGTAGTCAACATCATAACGAAGAAAAATTTCAACGGGGCTGAGATTTCCGGGCGGGTAGGCTTTCCTACACAAAAAACCAGCAACGACCTGCTCGAGTACCGGGCGTCTATCGTCGCAGGGACTTCGACCGAGCAGAGTTGGTTCACCGCGGGCGCGCACTATTACCACTTTGATCCACTGTTGACGAAGGATCGTGAATTAGCCTCGGAAGGCATATTGACGCGGCTTGCGAAGAATTTGGCTCCGCCCAGTTACATCAGCCCCAGTTACCCCGGTCGCGTTCAGGCGGGTGGGTTGTTTTATATCCTAGCTGGCTCGCCATTTGCCAAAGGCACAGCAGGCTACAATCCGAATCTCACGACACCTCCCGTTTTCCCTGGCCAAACGTTCAGCGGAGCAAGCGCCGTCGTCGATTACAACAACTACGCGATCACTCATGGTTATACGGCCCCTGATGGCAGTGGACTTGGGCCATATCTTAACCTTGCCACGACACCGCTTGGCCAGGCGCTAGATAACGCGGGGGTAGGCAACTATCCGCTGCTCAACACGACCCTATTTGGAACGCATTCGATCCAAGAGCAAGATCGCAAGCAGGTTTTCGCCAGTGGTGAGCACGATCTGTATGGCAAGCAGATGACCCTGTTCGGGCAATTCCTCTTTGGTAACAACGAGAGCAAAGGGGCTTTGGCGCCATCGCCTGTTGTCAGTCTTTTCGACTCGCGAATTTTTGTTCCGTCCAACAACGTCTTCAACCCCTTTGGCATTAATTTAGGACCAGTAGGGGGTGCGGCGACTCCGCGCATCCGATCGCGGTTCATTCAAAGCGGCAATCGCATATTTGATTCATTGACAGACTACGCGCACTTCGTCGCCGGTTTGAAAGGTGAGTTTGAAAACGGTTATACCTATAATGCCGCTTATACCTACGATCGCTACGACCAAACGCAGTTCACCAGGAATGCAATCAACGGTGCTGGTTTGGATTTGGCTCTGCAACCCAATCCCGATCCGGCTCTGGCTGCAGCAGGCATAAGCAGACTTCAAACGACTGGACCATTTGTGCCGATGTACAACATCTTCTTCACGCCAACTGTTGACTATCCTACTCGCAATGGGCCCAACGACGCGGCTACGATTGATTCTCTCAAGACAACGCTCTTTCAGGCGGGCCGAGCTGAGGAATGGGATGCAGATGCCACCATTACCGGAGAGCCGTATGAACTGCCTGGTGGCAAGCTGGCCTTTGCCATCGGCGGCGGGTTCCAGTCTGCGTTCTTGGGCGTCGATTTCGATGGACTGACCCAGATCGGCAAAGTGCCGGGGCTTCTGGCACAGGCGCCGACCAGTGGCAGGCGGGATGCGTGGTCCGGTTTTGTGGAGGTTCGAATTCCCGTGACGTCTCCGGACATGAACATTCCCGGCTTACACAGCTTCGAAATCACGGCTGCGGGACGATATTCGAGCTACGATCCGGGCGGGGACTCGAAGGTCCCGAAGGTGCTGGTGCGCTGGCAGCCGCTGGACGAGCAGGTTACGGTGCGTGGCTCGTACTCTCAGAGTTTTATTGCTCCTACGACGTTCCAGTTGTTCGGTGGGGCAGCGCAAAACACTCCATTTCTTTCAGTTTTCAATCCGGCCGACCCAGCCAATCCCGTCACAGCGCAATTCACGACGGTAAATGTATCCAATTCCGGCCTTCGCCCTGTTGATGCCGAGAATTACGGCGGCGGCATTGTTGTCTCCCCGAAGATCGTCCCAGGTTTGACGGTCAGCATTGATTATTATCACGTCAAGACCGAGAATGACATCTTCCGCCTCTCGGAGCAGACCATGGTGAACAATCTGGAAGACTTTGGCTCTGCTTCAATCTATGCGCCAAACTTCAAGTTTGACGACGGCACAGCGCTTACCACGCCGGCTACGAACCAAATCAACGCGGCTAACTTTGGTAGCCTGAGGGTTCCTTTCGCCAACGGTGCGCAGCAGGAGACCTTTGGGTTGGATCTGTCAGCGAGCTATCAGTTGCCTACTGATCAGTATGGCAAGTTCACCTTTTACGGCGCTGCGAACGTGCTACTTAGCTACAAGTATGCAGACCCGGTTATAGGTGGTCCGTTCCAGTACGCCGGTCAATATACTGATCGCATCAACGGCATCGGTGGAGGTCAGGGGCTGCTTCCCGACTTTATTATCAATATGGGTGTGACATGGGAATATCCTATCCGAAAGGATAGCTTAGCCGTCACACTCAACGCGACGTACGTTCCTGAAACGGATGACCCAGGCACGCTTCACCCGGCCGTTGGAGGAACATCCAACGATTTCACGATCGATGGAACCGCGTGGAAAATTGACCCTTGGTATAAAATCGATCTGCAAGTGGCGTACGAGTTTGGCAAAAACGCGACCGAAAAGAGCTGGTATCACGGGACGCGAGTGGCGATTGGTGTGAGCAACATCACGGACGAAAAGCCGCCCATTATTGCGTCTTCTTTCGAGGACAATACGGATAAGTCCACCTACGACTTGCTTGGCCGGTTCGTTTACTTCGAGGTCGCGAAAAAATTCTAACGCTAATCGTTCGTATTTCCTCCCACGACGGCTCCTTGATTCAGTTCGAGGGGCCGTCTTTTCGTGCAAGAGGGGCACCTGTATACCCAATTCTCTTCGTTCAACGATGCCTCAACACCGATTACGCTTTTAACTCCTTGGCCAAGAATTGGCCCGTCACGCTAGTGGCAAATAAACGGTTCCGGAAAGGTTGGCCACTTACCTTGGCCCGCGTGCTGCCCTTCCGAAGGAAAGGAGTCACCATTTCGGACTCGCCGGAGGGGCAGCTACATCCCTGGGAAGTGTTGGGGTGCGCTCATGGCAGGAAACAATGCGACACTGATCGATGTCCCGGCATGATTTTTCTCTCGCCCATGCAGTCACTCATCAGTGGCAAAATCCAGCCCGATTCTTGGTAGCATGCCTGTGAGCGATATCAGGTGAACACCTACTTGCGACAGGAGCGAGTTTTGGTTTAAGCAGCCACCCGACTCTTAACCGTCAAACTGAATCTTTCCAGCTAGAAGAAGTGAAACACGAATATGAACTCTATTCTTTCGGGTTGTCGCAGGAGAAATTCTCTGTCTCTCATCATAGTCGCAGTGGCCATTGGAGTCGGTATCCGTTCTGTTGCTCAAAATTCTGATTCGGGCTCTGGCATCAACAGCTCAGCTTCGGCAGCGCGGCCAGGAAATGAGCGCTTGAATTTTCAAGCGGATCTCTTCACTGGTCGGTTTGCCTACTCGGTGCCGATCGTCATTGCCCCGGCGCGACAGGGTGCTCAGCCGGCTCTGGCGTTGGCTTACAACTCGGCGGGTGGCAACGGTTGGTGTGGCGTCGGTTGGTCGCTGGAAGCCGGCTTCATTCAGCGGGAAACCAGATACGGGGTCCCCCTTAAATGGGGCACGACCGTGCCACTCAACGAATACGATGATGCCAAAGGTTTCGTATTCAACGTCGGTGGAGCAAGCGGAACATTGGTCAACGTCGGTGGAAATGAATACCGCGCCGAGGTAGACGGAGCATTTCTAAGATTCCTGTACTTTAAGGGCCAAAACTATTGGGAGGTCACAGATAAGAGCGGAAACAAATTCTACTTCGGCGAAACCAATGACCCGTTCGGCCGACCGACCAACAGTCGCATGGAAAACGACAGGCCGGGCTGGACTCCAGGAGTGGGCCAAAGCACGTTCCGCTGGTCGCTGAATCGCGTTCGAGACGTCAACGGCAATGAGACGTACCTCTCCTACATGAATGAAGGTAACGAGTTATACATCACCGCGATCCGATACAATGCGAACGTGAACGTGCCGGCTCTCCCAGCCACGCACACGGTGGAGTTTCAATTGGAAGACCGAAATGATCGTTCCTTTTCCTTTCAAGCCGGCTATCGGGTCGCTCAAAACAAGCGTCTGTCGCAGATTCAAGTCAGAGTCAGCGGGGACCCGGTGCGCCGCTATGCGTTGGGCTATACCTACTCGCCTTCGACCGGACGTTCTTTGCTGACCGGCGTTACAGAGTTCGGTGCAGACGACATTTCTTCCCTGCCGCCGACGACTTTTGACTATCAGGTGAAGCCGACCGGTTTTGAAACCGGGCAGACCTGGGGGCCAGTGGGAACGCCGAACTGGACCGCCACTGATGGCAGCTTGACCGCTCATAATTCCACAGCCTACGTCGACCTCATTGACCTTAACGGCGATGGATTGCCTGATCGCGCCTCTGTGCGTAAAGAATGGTTGGTGCTCGGAGTGGTGTGCGGAAAATCTGCGGAACCTCGAGATGAACTCGAAGCGCATTATTTTTTGGACTTACAATTGAACACCAGTCAATCGTTTGCAACAAGCAGCACGGCTGGAGAATTCGATGCAAGCCAATGGTATCATCGCACAGGAGGAGGTTGTTTGCGAGACGCCGATTACTATCCCCGCTTCCAGTACACCTACAACGGCGCGACCCTAAGCACGTTGGCTGACATCAATGGCGACGGTCGGCTGGATCGAATCACTCGCCGCGATATCAATTTTGATCAATATAGTCCAAACGACTATTTGCTGGTGCAATTGAACACTGGCTGGGGTTTCGGTGGATTTGTCGGTTGGACGAACGCGAGCGCGCAAGGGAGCACCTCTTGTGGCTGGGGAAGCATTCGATACTCCGCCGCCTCAGGGCAAGCGTCATACTCCGTGGTGGAACTCGTGGACATGAACGGCGACGGGCTGCCGGAGCGTTTGATGCGCACAATTAATGGTCCTTATGACAAACTCAAAGTCCAGTTCAATACTGGCGCTGGTTTCGGCCCTGTGCTCGATTGGGGCACACTCCTGGGCGGAGACGGATCGTCCACATGGAACTCTATCTCAAGCGTGTGGGCCGATAGCTCCGACACCTCGCATACGTTCGTGGCCCTGGCCGATTTGAATGGAGACGGGCTGCCGGACCGAATCCTCCGAAAATGGAGTGCGCCTTACGACAGTTGGGTGGTTCAATTCAACAACGGCGCTGGCTTTGAATATTCCGAAACCTGGGGACCTGTGAGCGGTCAGGGTTACGAGGCTGGCTATGCTTACTGGGGTACGCCGGAGGGGACTTCTCAAGGAGCAAAATTTGCGATCCTCCAGGACATCAATGGCGACGGCCTGCCGGATCGAATAATGACGAAAAGTTCCCCTCCTTATACCGACTTCGTCGTTCAGCTCAACACCGGCAGCGGATTCAGTCCGACCAACGTCGCCTGGGGACCGCTCACCGGAGGCGACGGTTCATTTGGCTGGAGCAGCCCCGTTTCCACATCGCAGGATGCGACCTACAGCAGGCTGCAGGACATCAACGGCGACGGGCTGCCGGATCGTCTGATGCGATCGTATTCCGCTCCCTACACGAACTTTGTCGTGCAGTTGAACAAGGGACCGTTCCCGGATTTGTTAGCGACCATTAGTAACAACATTGGAGGACGAGTGACGGTGGCTTACGCGCCTTCGACGAGTTTTGACAACCGGGATCAAAATGGCATCAGCCAGTTGCCGTTTCCGGTCTACGTGGTCACGTCGGTGGTTAAGGATGACGGTTTGGGCAACCAGTTCACGAACTATTATTCATACGCTGGCGGAATGTTCGACGGCAAACGCAGGGAGTTTCGCGGGTTCAATTGTGTGGAGACTGCCGATCCGCTGGGTAAAAAAATGAGGACCTATTTTCACCAGGGTGGCGGGCGGGATGACAGCGCTAACGGTGAGTACGAGGATCAAGATTCGGTCGCAAAAAAGGGAGTTCCGTACCGAATCGAAACCTGGGGCAGCGATGGACGCCTGTACGGAGTCACCTTGAACAAAGTTGAGGAAGCGATGCTTCACACCAACGGTTGGTGTTTCCCTTACATCTCCCAGACGGTTCAGTTGGAATACGACGGGGCGGACAACTATCGCGCGACTGCCCAACAGTTCTTCTACGATGTCAACACAGGCAATTTGATGAGCGAAACCAACTTTGGTGAGGTAGCCAACGTGGTGTTCTCAACGCATGCCTTCAATGATGTCGGCTCGGACTCACTCTACACGTTCATGACCTATGCCACTTTAAGTAATGCCGATATAATAAATAAGCCCGCTTCGATTAAAATCACTTCCGACGCTGCCGGAAATTCGAAGTTGCGCGAGACAAAATTTTTCTATGCTGGCGCGCGTGGAAATCTAACGAGCAAACAGGTGTGGCTAAGTCCCGGCAACTATTACATCACGGCGTCGATTATCAAATACGATCAGTACGGCAATCCTGTCACAGTCAGGGACGCAGCGAACATTACGACGACCAACTTTTACGATAGCTTTTATCAGACGTTCCTGGTTACGAATGTCACCGCCGCGTTTACCAATCAATTTGTTTATGATGTGCGCTCTGGCGCGGCGGTCAGTTCAACGGATGTCAAGGGCCTCGTTACTTCAAACATTTTAGATGTTTTCTATCGCCCAAAAGAAACCTGGATTTCAACTGCTCCTTATGGACCGACGACGCTGTGGCGCGAAAAAGTCGATTACAGCCTTGGCGGAGTCGGCGATGGCGCCAGCGCCAATTATGTCCGCACACGAATCAACAATGGCGTGGATGCCATCAACGGTCACGAAACCTACACGTACGCAGATGGGTTGGGACGCCCGATCCAAACACGCGTGGAGGCGGAAAACGGCCAGTATCGCGTAATTGACACGCTTTATGATGATCGCGGCAACGTTAACTACCGGACGTTGCCCTACTTCAGCGCCGGAACCGGATTTTCCGTCCTGACAGGTTCACATCTGGGGCCGCTTGCTGAGTTCGATCCAATCGGCAGGGCTGTCCGGACAACCCCAGGTTACCAGATTGTTTCCGACGCCAGCGGACAGATTGTCAGCCAAGGACCGACAGGTGGCGACTCTGGATCACCGCTCGCATCTGGCACGATTGCGTACGGCGATGGCAACAATCCATGGGCAACCGTTTCGACCGACGCCGAGGGCAAGGTCAAAAAATCCTGCCACGATGCTTACGGCAGGGTGACGCAAGTGGTCGAGGTCACCAGCGGTGGCGATTTCAATACCTTCTACGGTTACGACCTCGTGGGTAATCTGACCAAGGTCACCAATCATACCGGCCAAGTCGTCACGATGTCCTATGACAGCCTTGGTCGAAAAATCTCCATGTCCGATCCTGACATGGGTTCATGGACTTATAAATACGACAACGCCGGCCGGCTGATCGAACAGTTGGATGCCAAACAGAATTGGACAAGGTTTTTCTACAGTGATGCCCTCGGACGGTTAACGACCAAGAAGATCTACGACCCCGCTGCATACTGGAACTATCAATACTACGGTTATGATTATCCTGTAGCTACGATCGCCTACACCCATGACTCGAGTGGAAGTGATACGGCGTATAGCGTTTATAAGGGACAGGTGTACAAAATTCTAGATCGGGAAGGCTGGCAAAAGTTCAGTTACGACGTTCGTGGTCGAGTGATCAAGAGCACTCGTTATTTGAACGCAACAGCCACGATGTATACCACCGAAACGACTTATGATGATGCCGACCGAATTTCCGAACTGACATACCCTGACGGCACACTCACGAAGCTCCGATATTCCTATGACAACGCGGGGAATCTGACCAACGTGATCAGCCTGGCGGGAACAGGGACCCCGGAAACGTTTTACAGCGGTCCTGTCTTTAATGCTCTCGGTCAAGTGACCAGCGTAAGATACGGCAACGCGGGAGCGAGCCAGCAGATCGAGACTTACAATTATTTCATCAACTCGGCGCGGCTGCAGCGAATGCAGACAACGCTTCAAGGGGGCGGATCTCAGCAGGATCTAAAATACACTTACGACAGGGTCACGAACGTTAAAAGCATCAGCGACAGGGTCTGGTCCGGCTCCAGCTCTTCCAGCATCACCAACGTTGCCTACGACGATCTACATCGGCTGACCTCGCTCACACGCGAGGGGGTAACTCGCGAGTTCGGATACAACGCAATCGGCAATGTGTTGACGAACGGCGAACATAACATCGCCGACTATCAGTATCATGCGACCCAAGTCCACGCGGTCATCAGTGCCGGAGGCAAATCGTACGCCTATGACGCGTGTGGCAACATGACCGCGCGCGGCGACCAAACCCTTTACTATGACGAAGAAAATCGTCTCCGGCAGGTTTCCGGTGGAGACGCGACGGTAACGTTTGGATACGCTGATGACGGCACGCGGTTGTGGCGGCTGAAGTCGGGTGGCACACGCACGGTGTGGATCGGAAATATCCTCGAAATCAAGGACGGGAAAACACTTTGCCACGTTTTCGCCAACGGACGGCGAATCGCCTCGTTTGAACCGCAGGGAGGCGGACCTTGGGCCTTTTCGCCGGTGCCGCAACATGACCGGTTCGGCCGATTCTGCCGCGCGGTCCCACGCGCCTTGGAATGGCCGCTTCAGGACGGTCGCACTCCCGTTACAGTGTTGATCGTCAGTCTGACCGGTATCCTCTGCGCTTCGCTCGGGGGACGTGGCCGCTCGGATATTCGTTTTGCGCGATTCCCCAATCTCAGGCCGGTACCCTTTTGGCGCCAGGCTGTCTCGGTCTGGCTCATTGCGGGATTGGTACTGAGTACTGGAAACACGAATGTTCAGGCTCAGCCATACAATCCCGTCTTTTATTATTGCCACAACGATCACTTGGGTTCCTCAAACATCGTTCTGGATCGCAACGGCGTTCGAGTCCAACACTGCGAATATACGGCGTTCGGAAAAGACCGCTTCGCCGAAACGACGCCGGCTTTCAGTCTATCGAACCGTTATACGGGCCAGGTCCTGGACGAAGACACAGGCCTCTATTTTTACCAGTCGCGGTACTACGACCCTGAAATCGGACGATTCACGCAGCCGGATTCAGTTGTGCCGTCTCCCAATAATCCCCAAACACTGAATCGCTACACGTACGTCAACAACAACCCCCTGAAGTACGTCGATCCGACCGGACATATATTTGGTATCGACGATCTGATTATTGCTATCGTGATTGGGGCCGCCCTTGGCGCCGCGACGTCTGCGGCGACGGGCGGTGATATCGGCAAAGGCGCGTTGACCGGAGCGATTGGCGGGATCTTTGGCGGCCTGGGCGGCGCTTTGGGTGGCGCCCTGGGCGGACCAGTTGCGGCATTGGCCGGCGCCGTGGCCGGAGGCGCCACAGGCGGAGCCGTCAGCGCGGCTGTGACGGGCGGAGACGTCGGAATGGGAGCGTTGACAGGAGCGATCGCCGGAGGGATAGGATGGGGTGTCGGGTGGGTGAATGCGAAGTATCTGGATGATGCGCTGTCAGAATTTTCGGTGGCGACGATCTCAGGCAGTCTGGGCGGCGGGATCGGCGCCGAACTTCAGGGCGGCGATTTCTGGCAAGGCGCTGCGTACGGCGCAGCTGGAGCCGCCGCGGCACATGGCCTCTACACGGCAATTCGCGCGCCTTGGAATAAACTGAGTGAAACAATTCGTCAGAACGGAGGTGCTGACATCGATTCTGCCAAAGGAGAGGGTTTAGACCTTGGGGTCAATGACTGGAAATTCGGTCATGCCTCAAGCACGAGCGTCGCACAGCGTCTTTTGGGCGTTTTGGCCGCGCCGTTCATTGCTGCTTATGGCGTTGTTTATGAAGGATGGCACTTTTTCTTTCCCGGTCACACAGATGTATACTCCAGCTTTTATCAGGACCTAAAGGTGGATCGTAGCGATTTTACCTTTCGCGGCTTTTTCGACGGTCAGCATCCGATTAATTGGTTGTGGGACACGCCGGGTGATATGATGGCGAATGTTGTCGGCCAATTCTCCGGCCTGTTTCTTTCTCCATCAGCCGCAGCCCAGTTTAATCGTGTTACCTTCTTGATACCGGGTCCGAATTATCCTGGCGAAAACCCTGCCCTTTGGGAAAAACTGGCCTCGCCCGGGGCCAAGTGGCCTTGGTAGAAGTGGAGCAATATGAAATGTACTAACCTCGTTCCAATGCTCGCCCTCTTTTTGACGCTGAGCGCGTGTCAAGGACCAGGAGGTTCGCGGTTCCGAGCGGAATGGCCGCAAATCGTTGAACGCGCCCGCGCTCGAGCCCTGGCCGAACTGCCGAATCTTGATAACACTTCGCTCGAGATGGTCCGGACCTGCGATCCGAAACTGCGAGCTGTAACTTTTCCTTTCGGTGGTGATTATACATTCGTTTGGACGATTTCGTCGAATCGCATAGTCGAACTCGACGCAGACAGTGACTACAGAAATGTGGATGGCAGACCCGTCGTGATTCGAGAACGTCGCGTAAGGTAGATCATTCGCCGCACGACAAAGGAACATGACAATGAGTTGTAACCGGCTCCGCTGGCCATACCGAGTCCCCGGTGCCCCCGGAAAATGGGGGGCGATGGGTGTATCAAGCTCAAGCCTCCCGATATTCATTTGCCTTTGCCTGGCGCTCCTCGGACTCGCGGGGTGCTCAACCACCTCCGATCATATCGGCTCCGGCGACGTTCAGCTCAAGGTGGGCCGGAAGTACACCCTGCAAAGAGATGCGATTCTCCTCGCGAATCGCGGGTATATCGACTCGATAGAGAACCCCGATCGCAACATCCAGGATTATAAACCGTACCGGGATTATCATCCCTATTACACCGGACCCCGGGATGTCCTGCCCGGCGGAACCGTCATCGAAGTGGAAAAAATTCGGTTCTTCAAACGAAACCAGTTTCTGGTTATGGGCGAGATAAA
>QHNT01000191.1 GCA_003218515.1 Verrucomicrobiota bacterium
AGTCGTCCGCTCCATTGCACTCGATCCAGCTTCCCGATATCAGTTCGGACGGCAGTTCGATGCGCTCATCGTTCACGGTGAGCGCGGGCTTCTTGATCGTGGCCGGCAGCAGGGGCAACGCCTTCACCGGGCCGAGGTGGCACCTCGTATCCTGGCCGGGCGGGAGGTTTTGCAGCCACAGGCTCACGGACTCGATGGCGCCGAAGTCGATGGTCTCGCGATAGACGTTATACAAGCTCTTGCCGTCGTTCCAGACGAAGTCGCTCCAGCGCGCAGATTCGGTCTCGACGAGCGTGACGAAGCGGCGTCCAGTGAAGTCCACGGTCACGTAGCGGTCGGCGACGGCGCCGAAGGAGATGTGTCGCGGGCTTTCGAGCCGGATGGCCAGCACCTCGCCCAAGCCGTCGCCCTCGATCCAGACGCCGAGCGCCTGGCGGTCTTTCAGGTTCAGCGCCGGGTCGAATCGCTTCTCCAGCCGCATCCAGGCGGCGTCGCGGGCGACCACGCCGGAGTTCGTCGCCACGAGTACGCCCGCGGCCACGCCGGCACCGTCCCGCGCGGCGGAGACGGTGAAGCTCACGCCCTCCGCGCTGCTGCTGCTCCACTTTGCGGGGTCGGTCCCGGAAAAATCCGCGAGCACGATGGCGTTCGTGTCGTCAGGCGACGCGGCCGACATGAGCGCCTCGAGCCGGAAGCGGGCAGGTTGCGCGCCGAATGAGTTCGTCGTCCGCCACGCGAGCGTCCACGGCTCGGCGAGCGCGGCGCTGTGCGCTTCGGATTGCAACCGCCGGAACCGCACCTTGCCCGTGGCGTTCGTGACGAGCGCGAACTCCCTGCCCGGCTCGCGGAGTTTGGCCTTGGCCGCTTCGTCGAATGTGCCCGCGTGGCGCAGATCCTCGCAGGTGCGAAGGATGTACGCCGCGCGCCGAAACAGCGGCACCGATTGGAGCTTGTCCCGATCGACCGCGCCGGTGAGCGAGATGCCGGCGTCCCAGCCGATGAGTTTTGCGCCGAGATATTCGATCGCGTCGGCGTAAGTAGGCTCGACCTGCGGCGGGTTGAACGACTGGAAGTTCCACCAGCCGAGGTGGAGCGGGAGCAGCAGGCCGCCGTTGATGCTCTCGGCGTGAAGATCAATGAACCGTTTGTGGCCGCGCTGCGGATAATCCCAGGCCTGCCAGCGCGTGCGGTATTGCCAGAAGTGATGCCACATCGCGCTCATCTCCATGCCCACCGGTCTGCGGAGGTGTTTCTGGATTTCGAAGACGAACTTGTCCGCCCAATACCAGCACTCGTCTGCGCCGCGCAGGATCGAGCTGCCGTCAATCGCGTCGAGATAGATGCCGTCGAAGCCGCAGCGGTCCACGACTTCGGCGTGGTTGGCGGCGATCTCGGTGAAGAGCGAGGATTCCGGGTCTGGCACAAACAGGCCGAAACATTCCTTGAGATGACGCGCTTTCGTTCCTTTGACGTGCGCGACCGCCTTGGTGCCCAACGCGCCACGGTTGAGGCCGGTGAAACGCCAGGGCGGTTCCTTGCTGAATCCGCCGAAGGTGATGAGTTCGTTGCCGAGGTGCAACACCACGCTGTTGTGCTCGAAGAACCCGGTAACAGTGCTCAGGCCGGCGGTGGACTCTTCCACCGGGATTTCAGTGGCGTCCGCGCTGACGTCTCCCGCGAGTGTGAAGCTGCGGAAGGCATCGAGCCGCTGATCCGGCACGGGCGTGACGTAGCGCGACCGTTTGTCGATGAAGAAGGCGTAGGTATGGAAGATTGAGCCGATGCCTGCGTCGTGCAAGCGCGCCACGATACGGCGCCAGGTCTCCCATCCGTCGGGCCACTTCGCGCGGTTCAACTCGAAGTCACCGAAGCGGAAGAACCCTCCACCGCCATGATTATCGATCTGCGTGAACCCGAGGCTCCGTGCCATCGCGGTCCAGTCCGCCACGTTCGTCTCCACGAGCGAGCCGAAGTTGAACAGGTAGGAGCCATGATTAAACGGGACCTCGCGCGCCCAGGGTCCACCGACCTTGCAGAGCGGCATTTCGTCCGCCTCGGAAAGCACCTCCTGAAGCGCGGGCAGCATCCGGCTCATCGGCATCCCAACGATGGCCGCCCTGGCCGCGACCAGGCCAAACTTTTTCTCGCAGGCGGCTCGGAGTTCTGTTTGCAGGGCCGGAAGCTGGTCCACGCGGGTGATGAGGTTGAGCGACATCGCGCAAGCGCCGAACGGTTCGTCCGGCCGGCCACGAAGAGTGAGCGGGACGTTGAGGAACACGAGCGAGTCGATCTCGCCGCCCCGGACAGCCTCCACCGTGAGGCGAAGGTAGGAAGGTTGCGGTTCGACCCGGAGCACCTCCTCGATCCCGGCGGCGGCAAACTTCAGCATGAGACGATCGCCCGCCATCACCGCCGAGGTGACCGGGAATTCCTTGCCGGCACGGCGAACGAGCGCACACGGAACCGCGCCACTGGGTTTCAGATAATCAACGCCGGTCGCCCGATCGACAAATCCGAGGTTCCGTCCGTCGGAGGAGACGGTGTAGCGAACGTGGGCGTTCTCCAGCACGACCGCCGCTTGCTGGCGCAGGGTCTGGCCGTATTCCTGAATCGCGTCGGGTTCGCCGAAACGCTTCACGTAATCGGCGTCGATCCACACCGCGAAGGTCGTCAAGTGCCGAAGGCCCAGCCGCGCGTAGGTCTGTGCATCAGCCTCGACCACGTCGCGGCGCCACGGAAGCTTCACCGCCGGACGTTTCCACCGCGAAAAGCGCGAGACGTCCAGCCAGTATTCGAGGGCTTGGGCCGTATCAGCCGGGAAGACGCGAAGATTTTCCTCCAGCGACTTCGGGACGTCCCGTGCTTCCGGGCCGGTCTGTTGTGCGAAGGGCAAGTCGTACTGGCGATGGATGGGCGCGAATTCCAGGAACACGCCCGGTTCCGGTTTCACGCGCTTGGGCGGCGCGAGCGTGTTGGCGTAGGCCAAGTGCGCGAGTTGCGCGCGCGGATCGAACTTGCGCAGTGCGCCCATGAGATGGTTGTTCAGGAGCAGCGCCTGGTCCGAGTCGGAAAACTCGCGGCACTGCGGACAGCGGCACCAGGGCTGGCCGTCGTCGCCCCAGAAGAAGTAGCGGCCGGTCGTGGGCCTGAGCTGGCGGGCGAGGCGGAGCGCGTTGCTGGCCACGACCTCCAGGGCGCGCGGCGAGTGGACGCAGAGGTTCGCGTCGGGCGTGCGTTCGCCCTGATCGTTCATCCGGAACAGCGCGGGCTCGGTCGCGAACAGCGCGCGCGGCAGCAGTTCACGCATGGCGTGCAACTCGTATTCAACCTGGACCCCGAGCCGCGCGCACTTCGCGAGGAAATCGCTTCCCGCCGGTGACTCGATGAAATCCACGACGGCCTTGGGCGAAGCGCCGTGATGCAACCCAACGGTCGTCAGCCCGGCCTTGGCGGCGCGTTCCGGCCAGTCGGCCAGCGACAGATCCTCCGGCACCAGCACGACGCCGCGGGTCTGAAAGGCGTCCGCCGGCGCCGGCAGCAATCCCGGTGTGCGCCGGTCGGCGAAAGCGGACGGAACGTGAAAGTCGGGCTTCGTGGCAGCGGGTTTGAAGGCAAAGTAGAGACGCTCGGCGTCACCGACGGCGCGAAACTCGGTGGCGGGCGCGGCGCGCTTCGACCACGGGAATGAGATAGCCCGTAGAACTTCGGCCCGCTGCCAGGCGGGGTCCCTGAGATCGCCATCGATCCGGACCGCCGCATTCTCCGACAAACGGTTGGCCTCCACGTGGCGCGCCTCGGCGGCGCGAGCTGGCAGCCATACGGCGCCAGAGACGATCTCCGCGAGAACGATGGCCTGGAGGAACTTGAGCGGGTTCATCGCGTTGATTCATTACCAGAGAGACGCCGACGTTGGCGAGACCCACTCTCCCGCCGAGCGGAGGCATCAGCGCGAACGGTTGCTTGGGCACCTCTGCACGACATGGGGCGCAGTCAAAATCCGAGAACTTGCCGAATGGGTCGCCCATTCGCGCTACGACAAAAAGGTGAAGCGGGCACAAACTAGAGCGCGGCTCGTCTGTCGCCTGACGGAGAACAACGTGAATGGACCGCGACCGCGTTCGTGGCGGCAAAAAGGGATCCTACGAAGCCTTCGTTCGGAACTTCTGCAAATCGCAGCATTCGACCAACCGGTCGAGCGTTTTCAGCGTGAACACCTTTCCGCGTGTGGCCAGCAGCATTTTCTTCATGTCCTCGCGCCGGACGCCAAAGCCCCGCCCCGCGATGCAGGCTATGACTTGAAACTTCTGCTGGCCGGCAGGCGCTCCCGCGATGCTCAGTTGCGCGAGGTGCTGGATGCGCGTGACTTTGTCGCGAGCCGTGCCGTCGTCCTCTGTGAGCTTGGCTTCGATGATGATCTGCGGGTTGAACTCATCGGGCACAATAAAATCCGGTGCTTGGTCGAAGCCAGGAATCCGCTCGGCGCGCTTGGTCTTTCGATAACTG
>QHNT01000192.1 GCA_003218515.1 Verrucomicrobiota bacterium
CGCGAGATGCTCTCATCGTACGTCGCGTGCAACCGGAACGGCCATTTATTTGCCGCCAGGAGTGCCACGACCTCTTTCAGTTCGCCTTCCAGCGACGCGGGAAGGTCGGGGCGCGGTTCGAGAAAATCCTCAAAGTCTGCTGCTGAGAATACCAGCATTTCACCGGCGCCGTTGCAGCGGAAAAACTCGTCGCCCTTGCCCGGCCCGGTCATCTTGATCCAGCGGGCGAAGTCTTCCTTCTCCTGCTTTGGTTTTTGCGTGAAGAGATTGTAGGCAATGCGAAGCGTCATCTCGCCGCGTTTATGCAGTTCCTCGATGATCGCGTAGTCCTCCGGGTAATTCTGAAATCCGCCACCGGCGTCTATGATGCTCGTGAGACCGAGCCGGTTCAGTTCGCCCATGAAATGCCGCGTGGAATTCAACTGATGCTCCGGCGGCAGTTTCGGACCTTTGGCGAGCGTGGCGTAAAGAATCGTGGCGTTCGGACGCGCGATGAGCAGTCCGGTGGGACGGCCTTTGCTATCGCGCTGGATCTCTCCGCCCGGAGGATTGGGTGTGTCTTTGGTGTAACCGCAGGCTCGCAACGCAGCCTTGTTGAGCATCGCCCGACAATACAAATGCAGGATGAAGACCGGCGTATCCGGCGCGGCGTCGTTAATTTCGTCCAGCGTCGGCATCCGGCGCTCGGCAAATTGAAATTCGCTCCAACCGCCAACCACGCGCACCCACTGGCCAGGCGGCGTGCGTTGTGCCTGCTGCTTCAACATGTGCAGCGCGTCGGCGAGTGAGGGCACACCATCCCAGCGAAGCTCCATGTTGTAGTTGAGGCCGCCGCGAATGACGTGCAGATGTGAGTCGTTCAGGCCGGGAATGACGCGGCGGCCCTTGAGGTCAATCACTTTAATATTCAGCCCGCGTTCGTATTCCTCAGCGTCGTCCACGCCAACGATGCGGCCATCTTTAACCGCGAGGTTTGTTGCTTCGGGATGTTCCGGATCGAGCGTGGTAATTCGTCCGTTGTGAAGAATCAGTTCGGCAGAGGCTTTGGAATTCATAATGAGGTTTTGCTTTCGTTGGAATACAACCAGCCATGAAGAGCGCGCGCGATCAGAGGCATCACCACCCAGGTCAAAAGTAACACCACACACCCGTTGAAGACGGCGTTGCCGAGGATGAAATTCCAGGGCCGAATCGCCGCACCGAGCGTCAGGTTCAGGATCATCGCGACGGGAAAGACTCCCAGAAAAGTGGCGACCGCCATCTTCCATCGTGGCGGCGGATTTTGCGGAGAACGAAACCACGCTTCGAGTCCGTGCAGTTGGCGGTACACCGGCTCGCCTTCGGTCAGCGTTCTGGCCCGCTCCTCCCACGCTTTGAACATTGGCGATGCATAAAATGCATCCCGCTCTTGCTCGCTGGCAAACGTGCGCAAGATTCCGTATTCGCGGGAGTCCGAACCTAGTGGTGGTGTAAGCATGCTTGCGCCCTGGACGCCATCATGGGCGAACGATGTTTGCAGGAATTCACGCAACGCCGCCTGAAACTCGGCTTCGCAACCGGGTCGCACGCGGCGGGTTATGGCAATGTGAGCGGGCATCAGTGGCCTCGTGTTGTTGTCGGCTCGATCTGAAATGCCTTTGGTCGTTTCAAGGTTGAGCGTTCAGGAAAGTTGTGAGCGCGGGAATCGTGGCTTGTGGTGCTTCATCCATCAACCAGTGTCCCGAACCGGAAATAATTTTCCCCTGCACGTTCGACGCAACCAGCTTGGCTTGCGCGACGAGAAATTCTCCGCCGGACTTTTCGCCGCCCAGCACAAGCACAGGCATCGAGAGGGGCGTCGCGCCCAACTCCGCGAAGTCCTTCGCGTCGCGTTCGAAGTTTTTAAAATATTCGAAGCCGGCGCGCATACCGTTTGGTTGCGCGTAGGCTTTCGCATAGACTCTCCGGTCAGCCTCCGACACGGAACGTTTCGGGTCGGCGGCGAAATCATTCCAGAAGTGTTCGAAGTAAGTCCGCTCGCGACCTTTGACCAACGCGAGCGGCACTTCACCGTGAAAGTGGAAATGCCACAGGTCGCGCATCAGCCAGACATTTTTCCAATCACCGATGCCGGGAAGAAATGCATCCATGAGCACCAGGCGGTCGGTCTCTTGTGGGAACTGCGCCGCGTAGGCGTAAGCCACCATCAATCCAATGTCGTGGCCGACGACGCTCGCGCGGTTGAATCCCAGCGACTTCACGAGATCGTGAATGTCCACGGCCATGTTCTTCTTGTCGTAGCCGGATTCCGGTTTGGATGAATCGCCCGCGCCGCGCAGGTCGGTAACAATGACCGTGTGAGTTTCGGCCAGCAGCGGCATTACCGGATTCCACATGTGACTGGTCTGAGCGTAGCCGTGCAACAGAACCACTGGGCTGCCCTCGCCGCCGATGAAGTAGTGCAGTCGAACTCCATTCACGTCGGCGGTGTGCTCGGTGAAGCCGGCGGGGACTTTGCCCGCCGTCGCCGAGAGTGAGGAGCATGCCAGCACCAAGAGGGCAACGCCCGCTGTGCCGGTAAAACAGTTACGTTTGGATGTAGTCATTAGGTTGCCTTTCGTAATTCGTTCAACCGCCACGTAGGAGCTGCCCGTTCGGGCAACTTTCCAGCCGCCGGGTCGGAACACTGGACTGCAAATTCCGCTCGGCCGGCGGACTGGAAAGCCTTCCCCGTACTTTCTTCCGGCTTAGCGATTCGCTGGTGTCGCCACAGGTGTGACACCACGGCCGTGCCCGTCGCCCGCGACCTTCTTGGGCACGACCTGGGGCTTCTGCGCCGATTGCGGAGCGTGATGAACCATCGTGTAGGCGTATTCCACCCCGACGCCGTAAGCGCCGCCCTGTTGCTTTAGAATTCCCATGAGCGCGTCGTAATGTTCCCGTTTGGCCCAATCGCGCTGCCATTCGAGCAAAGCCCCAATAGTGGTCAACCGCACCGCGCCAGCCTGCACCATGCGCGAGAGCGCCGCTTCCTGCGCCGCTGGCGATGTAGCCCCGCAGCAATCCTCGACCACGTAGATGTTGTAGCCCGCGCCGAGCATTTCAATCGTCGGCCATGTGATGCAAACTTCTGTCCACAGGCCGGTCATGAGGATGTTCTTGCGGCCCGTGGCTTCGATGGCCTTGCGAAAACCCGGATCGTCCCATGAGTTCATGGAGCTGCGTTCGACGACGGGCTGGCCGGGAAAAATATCGAGCAACTGCGGCCAGATATAGCCGCTGAAGCTCTCCGTCTCGACGGCCGTGAGCACGGCGGGCACATTGAATTCCTTCGCCACGCGCGCCAGGAGCGTGACGTTGTTGATCATGGTGGCGCGGTCGCCGCTGGCCATGCCGAAGGTCATTTGCGGCTGTTGGTCAATGAACACGATGGCGGAATCTGCCGGCGTGTAGAGTTTGTGGTATTGGTTCATCTTGCTTTTTCCTTTCTATGTCTTGGATTTGTTTAGTCACCTTCTTCATCAACTGCTCCTTTTGCTTACCCCTTCAGCAGCTTTTTCAATTAGCTTTGCTACGGCGTTTGGTTGCGACACATAAACCGCGTGGCTGCCTGCAACCTCGAGGACTGTTGAACCCGCGCGCTCGGACATGAAACGCTGGGCCGGTGGTGGAATCATCTTGTCCTCGGTGGCGACCAGATACCAACTCGGCTTGGTCCTCCATGCCGGCTCGCTGATCGCGCCACCAAGTGCTCCGACCCCCCACGGCACTTGAGAGTCAGCCATGAACGCAGCCGTTTCAGCATCCACGTCGGCGGCGAAAGAGGCACCGAACTTCGCCTTGTCGAGAAACAGAAATCCATCCTGCGGTGGCAATATCGGCGGCACGGGCGCGCCAGGCGGAGGGTCTTTGATAAGCGCTGACACCGACTCGCCGTTATCCAAAGCAAAGGCGGTGATATAAACAAGCCCTGCCACCTTTGGATCATTGCCGGCTTCTGTGATTACCGCTCCGCCGTAGGAGTGGCCAACGAGAATCACGGGACCTCTCTGCGTAGCCAGAACGCGCTTGGTTACGGCTACATCATCGGCCAGCGATATCGTTGGATTCTGAACCACGCTTACGGTGTACCCGTCCTTCCTGAGGATTTTGTAGACTCCTTCCCAGCCGGAGCCGTCTACGAAGCCGCCGTGGACGAGAACTATTGTCTTTATAGTCGAATCAGGTTTGCCATTCATAATATTCCTGTCTCTGCTTGTCGCTCGTTTTGCTAACCGCGAAAAGCGTAACGCCGTCTAACCAGATCAAGATAGGCCACTTTGTAACTTGGCAACGCAACCTCCCGGACATTCTCAAAGTGCTGGGTTGACTGCCAGGTCTGGTTAGACACCCCGGTGTATTGTCGCGTGCGCTCAATTATCGGCCCATGCGACAATTTGCCAACCGTCTACGGCCTTGTACAGCGCCAGGGTCATCAAACCAGT
>QHNT01000081.1 GCA_003218515.1 Verrucomicrobiota bacterium
GGGAGCGAACCGGTTGCTCGACACAATGATGGCTCATGCCGTGTTCAAGCTGATTTTGTCACCCGTGATTGTGCTGGGCGGACCGCTCGCCGCGTTCGCCTTGAATGCGTGGAAGGTCTTTCATTTGTCGGCGGACATCGTGAACGATGAACTTGTCATCGCGCTTTCGGTCAAACGAATGTCGGGTCATCTGTTGTGGTTGTCGTTGGCAGGCGGACTGATATTATTGCTTGTGGCGTACGCCTTCGTGGAAAACTTTATGATTGTCGCGCGATGAGTGGGCGCAACTCGACACCACAAGCTGATGTGACGTACGTATCCCCCTCACCCGGCCTGAAGGCCACCCTCTCCCCATCGGATGGGGAGAGGGACAGGGTGAGGGGTCTTCGGAAATCTTGCAGACCGGACTCGATAGGGTGGAGTGCCAAGATGCCCCCGCAATGAGGCAACCGCGGAACCGGCGCGGGAGAAACACTTCGAAGCGGGAAATGGCTATTACAAAAATTATGAATACTGCATGGTTCAAGAGACGGGGCTGGTTTTACCAACCGGTTTCGTGGCAGGGCGTCGCGATGGTCGCCGCTGCCTTGTTGTTTTGTGCGCAGGTGTTTTTGGCCGTTGACCGAAGGTCGCACTCGGTCAGCGACACGCTTTACGGCGTTTTTCCTTTCTTCGTCTGTTCTTTCCTGCTGTTGGATTGGATCGCCGCAAGGACCAGCCGTGAATAGAATTAGTCCGGAACATAAACGCTGGTTCGTCGTTGCCCTTTACGCCGTCGCCATGGCGTGGGTGGAAGCGGCGGCGGTTTACTACCTCCGAACACTGCTGGGGCGAATCGAACCCTATCAACCCAACCCGCTGCCGATTGCGACCGGTCTGAGTGAAGCTGAACTCATCCGTGAAATTGCCACGCTGGTCATGCTCCTGACCGTGGGCTGGCTGGCCGGCGCGACCTGGCGCAGCCGCGCGGGCTACTCGCTCATCGCCTTTGGCATCTGGGACATCTTTTACTACGTCTTCCTGCGGGTCATCACCGGCTGGCCGCGGTCGCTGTCAAACTGGGACATTCTCTTCCTCATTCCGCTGCCCTGGTGGGGCCCGGTCTGGGCGCCCACCGCGATTGCCGCCTTGATGATTGTTTTTGGCACCCTCGTCAGCCAGTCCGACGAGGCAAATCGCCCGGTTTGGCCGGGGCGATTTGCCTGCGGCTTCGGACTCTCCGGCGTCGCGCTCAGTTTGTACGTGTTCATGGCCGACGCGATCCATGCGGTGGACAAGAGCGAGACCGCGTTGCGCAACTTGTTGCCCGTCTCTTTCAACTGGCCGGTGTTTTCAGTCGCGCTGCTGCTCCTGGCGGTGCCCATCGTGGATGTGTGCCGCGGGGTCTGGAGGCGACGGCGCACGGGTAGTTCAACAAACGAAGCCCCCGGCCGAATCATCCGCCAACGAGAAGCCTGAACATGGAAAGCAAAGCCAAACTCAACATCGTCTGCGCGGCGCTCGCGCTGGGAATCGCCGGCGACGCTCTGCTCCGTGCGACGCCGTGGGGAATCAATGCGCTGTTGTGCGCCGGCGCTCTGGCATGGGCAGTTGGGTGGACGGGGCGACAGTCAAAACAAACCATGCCGGTCGCTGATTACTGGCCGCTGTTGCCGGCGTGCGTGTTTGCCGCTGGATTGGCCTGGCGCGATTCCGCGACGCTGCGCATTTTGGATATCGCGGCTTTTTGGCTTTCACTGGCGATGTTGGTTTGGCGGGCGCAGGGCATGCTCTTTACTGCCGTCGGGCCGACGAAGTATCTGCGCGGCATTTTGGAAACAGCCGGGCACACGCTGGTGGGCTTTCCTCATCTGATGTTTCGCGACATCGCATGGCGGGAAATGCCCGGGCAGATCGCCTTGAAACAAGCCTCTGCGGCTTTGACGGGTGTCGTTCTCGCGGTTCCGTTTCTGCTGTTGTTCGGGGGCCTGTTCATGACGGCGGACGTCGCTTATCAACAGCTCATCCTCCGACTCGTTCGCGTCGATTTTGTCGAACTGAGCGAGCACTTCCTGGTGGGGATGGGTTGCGCCTGGCTTGCCGGCGGTTATCTGCGGGCGGTCCTGTTCCCTGCCGGTCAACCGCCAGTTATTTCGGAAACAGGAAGAATTTCTTCGCTCGGCGCGATTGAAGTGGGCGTGGCGCTGGGGCTGCTGAACCTGCTTTTTCTAAGCTTCGTCATCGTGCAGTTTCGCTACCTCTTTGGCGGAGCGGACTTGGTCGAAGTCACGCCGGGAATCACCTATGCGGAGCATGCCCGGCGCGGGTTCTTTGAGCTGGTCACCGTATCGGCCCTGGTGTTGCCCCTCTTGCTGGGAGCGGATTGGCTGCTGGGGGCGCCGGGACGCAAACGAGCCTTCCGCGCGCAAGCCGCCGTTATGATTTTGTTGCTGTTCGTCATCATGACCTCGGCCCTTCAACGCATGCGGCTTTATCAAAATGAGTTCGGCCTGACGGAACTCCGGCTCTACACCACGGTGTTCATGGCCTGGCTTGTTCTGATTTTTGTTTGGTTTGCCGCGACAGTGCTGCGCGGGAACAGGGCGCCGTTCGCTTTCGGCACGTTGATTTCGGGCCTCGCGACCATTGTGACGCTGAATATTTTGAATCCGGACGCGCTCATCGTCCGCGCCAACGTTGCCCGGACAACTGAGGGCAGGCATTTTGACGTCCCGTACGCCGCTTCCCTCAGCGCCGATGCTGTGCCCGATCTGGTTTCCCTGGTTCCACAGTTGAAGACCGAGGACCAGCAGAATTTGATAAGCCGCCTCTCGGCCAGATGGCGGTCGCCGACAAAAACCGACTGGCGCAGTTGGAACCTCTCACGTTCGAAAGCGGGTCGCGCTGTTGAACAACTCCAATAAGATTCAGAGGATGAATCGTGCAAATCAGCTTCAAGGCCGCATCCGCTTGTTGACCTGGCTTATCATCATCGGCCTGGCGCTCAGCGGCGCGACCGCCGTCCCGCTTCAATGGGAACTCGATATGAGCGCCCGGATTCTGGGTGTCGCTGATTCGTCGAGTGGCGAGGCGACGAGCGGTTTGACGAAATGGATTCTGAAAGTGCGCGAAGCGTTGCATGACACCAACGCCAAGTATCCCTTCATCGCCTATGGCTTCGATTGGCTCGCATTCGGACATTTCGCCATCGCCCTCGCGTTCGTCGGCGCGCTGCGCGACCCGGTGCGAAACGCCTGGCTGTTTCAATTCGGCATGATCGCGTGCGTCCTCGTCGTGCCTTATGCGTTCGTTTTCGGCGGACTGCGCGGCATTCCGATTTACTGGCGCCTGATTGATTGTTCCTTCGGTGTTCTCGGGTTCGTTCCGCTGCGGCTTTGCTATCGCTGGACCAAGGAACTCGACACGATCGCGGATCCAGCGGCGACAAAACTTTCTCATGCTCGATCTTCTCCATGAACCTGGTGAGGCGAGCGTCCTCACCAGCCCTGATTTCTGCCCACGGGAGATCAGCGCTCGACGGAGTCTCCACCCTCCGCAGTACTGCTACGGAGGACGGGTCGCCCCACCGTTTGGGGTTCCGATGCTCGCCCATTCTTGGGATTGAAGACGATCCATGAAACCTTCCATTTCTATTCGCAGTGGCGTCCTGGTCTTCCTCTCGCTGGTCTTGGCTTCCGGCGTCGCCGTAGCGCTGGTCATCGCGCGCTCTATCGCGTCACACCGGTTCGCCTACCTCAATCTCGTGTGGAACCTGTTCCTGGCCTGGTTGCCGCTGGGCTTCGCGTTCTTTGCGGACCGATTTCGCGCCTCACGCCTCTGTCTTCTCTCGTTCGGATTTCTGTGGCTGCTGTTCCTGCCAAATTCGCCTTACCTCGTCACCGACCTCGTGCACCTGAAGCCGCGCCTGCCCGTTCCGCTCTGGTTCGACATCCTGCTGGTACAATCATTCGTCTTGACGGGCCTGTTGCTCGGTTTTCTCTCCCTCTATCTCATGCACCGGCTCGTCTCGCGCTCCTGTGGAAGGCGGATCGGATGGGTGTTCACGCTGGTGATGATCGGCCTGACCGGGTTCGGCATCTACCTTGGAAGGTTCGAGAGGTGGAACAGTTGGGATGTTTTCACGAGTCCATTCGCGTTGTCGAGCGACATCTTCAACCTGCTGATTCATCCCCGCGCGAACAAGACCGCGTTCATCTTCACGACACTTTGCGCCTCATTCCTCGGTCTGACCTATCTGGTACTCTATGCGCTGGCCGCATTGCATCAGTCCGACGCGCCCGCGTCATTACCGGATAACGGTGGGGCGAGTGTCCTCACGAGCCGTGACTGAACCTACCGGCCTCATGCGCGCTCATCTCTGCAAACAATGTGTTCGTGGTACACTCGCTTTGTTGCTCGCCGCTGTCCTCTGGCTTCCTTGCGTTCATTTCTTTTTCAAAAAGAGCCCGGAAACGTTTCGTTGTGTCGCGGGCATCTCCCCGAAGGCCCGACAACTGGCCGCGCGCCATCTGCAACTCTGGACCGACCCTACCCTGCGTCGGCGCGAACTCGAAAAGATGCGCGCCAGCAACGCCGAATGGGATTTTATGGGGCGGAGCTTTCTGGTCTGGTCGCTCGCGAACATGGGCTTGCGCGAACCCGCGGCCAAACAAACGTATCTGGCGGTCATCGACCACATCATCGACGAGACACGCACGCTCGAACGGGAGCGCGGCATGTGCTTTTTCCTGATGCCCTACGCAAAGGCGCGACCCTACGAAATCAAGCCGGCTCGAAGTTTGTTCCTGGACGGAGAAATCGCCTTGATGATGGCGGCCCGGCGCGTGCTCGAAGAAAAACCCGAATACCAAACGTTGATGACGGAGCGGATCCGTTTCCTAACTGAGCGGATGCAAGGCAATCCGTTGCCGATCGCGGAAAGTTATCCCAACGAATGCTGGATGTTCGACCATGTCGTCGCTCTCGACGCCATCCAAATCGCGGACTATCTCGACGGCGCGGATCACGCCGCGTTTGTCGGCGATTGGCTGGCGATGGCCAAACAGAAGCTGGTGCATCGCGAGTCGGGCCTGTTGATTTCGAGTTTTACGTTGAAAGGCGAGCCGCTCGACGGCCCGGAAGGCTCGACCATCTGGATGGTCGCGCACGGTCTGCAACTCCTCGACCAGGACTTCGCCCGGGACCAATACCAACGGGCCAGGAAAGAGTTGGGTCGAACGGTTTGCGGTTTCGGTTACGCGCGCGAATGGCCGGGTTCGTGGCAAGGGCCGATGGACATCGATTCCGGCCCCATCGTTCCGGTGCTGCAGATCAGCGCCGGCTCCAGCGGCATGGCGTTCATCGGCGCCAGCGCCTTTCAGGACGACGATTTTCTGTCGTCGCTGGGCGCGACACTCGATTTCGCCGCTTTTCCCGCGCGTAGAAGCGGAACCCTGAAATACTGCGCCAGCAACCAGGTGGGCGATGCGGCGCTGCTCTATGCCGCCGTGCAGGGACCGCTCTGGGAGAAAATCAAAGCGGGGAGGAATCGGTGAACGAAAATTTCCGACAACGTTGTGCCCGGTTGTGGCGGGCCGAATTCTGCTCGCCCAAGGACTTCGTGCGCCGCGCGGCGGTGATCGCTTTCCTGTTCTTGGTTGCGCACCTGGCTGGTCTGAGCGAGTACACTTCTTTTCTTAGCGGGACTGTTCCTTCACCGGACACGGGCTGGAAGCTCACCATCTTTTTCGGGCTGATTTATCTCGTCCTTTATTTCGCGTTCGTCCCGCTCGCGCCGATCTTACTGCTGGCTGCACTCGTGCAAAGGTGCGTCCAGTCCTGCCTGAATCGCCGATGACCATGGCAGCGGCCCTCTATTCCCTCTCCCCGTGACGGAGGAGTGGGGAGAGGGAGAAGACCACACACAGTACGCCCGCCTCTTCGCAAACGGCCTCCATGACCGCGCGCGGCACGATGGGTGTGTCCGATTCAATCCGTGGCGCGGATGGTGGCTGGGTCGCTGGGCGAGACAGAGTCGTCGTTTTCATGGTGTCCTTCCACAATTTGGATTTCTTCTTCGGTCAGACCGTTGAGGTCATGGACGAGGCGGTCAATTTGCGCGTCCGTGGCTGTTGTCGCGCGGCCAGGACGCATCAAGAAGCGAGTTGATAAACGGCGGGACGATACCTTGCTTTGGGAATCGGCTTGCCTTCTTTGCGGGCCGCCTCCAGCCAGGCTTTCCTGGCACGTTGCACTTCTTTGAGCGCTTCATCCGGCGTCTGGCCAAAGGCGGAGCAAGCGTTCAAGTCAGGAATATCGGCAATGTAACCGCCATCTTCCTCGCTGTAAAAGATGTTGATGTGATAGTCTTTCATGCGTCGTCTTCCAATTGCAGGTTGTATCGTTCCACCAGTTTCATGAATTGTCGAACCTGATATGGCTTTGCATGCCCGCGCACGTCCTGCAGATTGACGAGTTCGGGAATGCGCGGATGCGTGAAGATATGGTGACTGCCGCTGATGCGCGACAACCGGAATCCGAAAGCCCGCACCAATGCAGTCAGGTCGTCGAAACGGATGTTCTTCGACCCGAACAGAATTTTCTCCAGCGTTTTGCGCGGTTTCATTTCGCCGCCTCCTCGACGATTTTGATTTCGTCCTCGGTCAGGCCGTAGAGATCATAGACGAGGCGGTCAATCTGCGTGTCCGTGGCGGCGATCTGGCGTTCGAGCGAAGTTTTTTCTTGCGGCGTGCGCGCGACGGACAATCGTTTGTGCAATTCCAACATTTGTTCAACGAACTTCACCATCCGGTCGTGCGCGGCTTTGTCGGACTTGGCATTCCAATCTGGAAAGGGAAGCTCGCGAGTTTGTTGGATGATAATTTTTGGGAAATCGTCTCGCCGAGCAACACTGTTGAAATTCACGAAATACCAAGACAAGAGTCGGCCGTTGATAATTCCAAGAAGAAACAACAGATCCGGAGCAGATCTGACTTCTGGATTTGCGATGAGGCTCTGGACTGATTGGTTGGTTAGAAAAGTTTCCGTCGTGAACACACCTTGAAGGCGTAGTTTCCGGCTCAAAACCTGTCGAAGCAGTATTCTCGGCGCGGAGAAGTACTCGAACGGTTTGGATGCCTGTACTTCGGCTTCGTAACCGACGAATCCTTTCTCACCATGCTCCAGATTGTATCTTTGCAGCACTCCAGTTAGCGCAGGCTTCGGGTTCACGAAACCGCTCTTGGTCGGCTGCGGTTCAAAAACCTCGATTCCGCGTTTCACGAGCACGAAATCACCGAGGGTCCTTGGTTGCTGCCTTACCTTTTCGAGAATCTTCGTCTCAGCACGAGAGCAGGTAATGAGAAACTCCTTGTGCCGACTTCCGAGCCAGTCCCGATAATTGGCCGTCTTTTCGAACTGAGCGAAATTACGGACCGCACTGATCTTGAACTTGGAAGGAAAGACGAAGAGTTGAACAGCGTCGGACTTTTCGCGTTCCGGTTGCGGCACCCGCTGTGCCGTGACAACAACCGTGTCAATGTAGGCGCGAAAAACATCGAAAGGTAATGATACGAAGCTCAGCGGCTTGAAACTTTCGATGAAAAGGTTTCGCAAGGGTTTTGCAGACGGTGTAGAAACCCAACCTGAAGGAATTATCATTCCCAGCAGACCCTGATTGCGGAGAAGTTGGTGTCCACGTTCAACGAAGAGCAGAAACGTATCGAGCGAGTTTGCAGGACTGCGATATTTCTCGCGGAAGTAAACGGATTCAGCGCCGCCGGTGAATGCCCCGTACGGCGGGTTCCCAATCACCGCATCAAACCCGCCTTCCCATTCGGATTCAACCGGCGCCGCCGGCGACACGGCCTTTTCGTCTTTCCTTTTCTTGTGACTGTAACTGCCGTGCAGCGGCACTCCGGGCATCGTGTAGTCCAGCGGCGAAGCGGCGGCGGTTTCACGCAGTTCGCCGGTGGAACTCTTTCGCCGGAAGATTTGCGGAAACTCCTTGTGCCAGTCGAAGACATTGATGCGGTAGCGTTCGTCATCCGTCAGCAGCGGGAGTTCGGCTTGCCGGTAGAAATCCGGACCGATGAGCGAGTTGCCGCACTTGATATTGTCGCCCAGGTCGGGCAGCGCGCGTTCCTGAAACATGCGGAGCACCGGTTGAAGGCTTTGCTGCGTTTCCCCTTCCAGCACTTTGAGCAGGAGTGAGAGTTTGGTGGTTTCCACCGCCTGCGCGTCGATGTCCACGCCGTAGATGTTGTCGAGCAGGATGCGTTTGCGCTCGCCAATGGTCAGTTTCCAGCCTTTGCCAGTCTCCACTATGGGCAGATCGCGACGTCGAAGGAGCCAGTGCGCGGCCGACCCCTCACCCCGCCCTCTCCCCTCCGAGGGGCGAGGGTGTCCGGAGGACGGGTGAGGGGTGGGCTCTTCCGGAGTTAGAAGTCGAACGTAGAAGTCGAGATGCCACTTGAGCAGGAATTCATACGCGCCCAGCAGAAACGAACCGCTGCCGCAGGCCGGGTCGAGGATGCGGAGTTTGGAGACACGGCTGAGGATGCGCGACGCGCTCCGCGCGTCGAGGGGAGCACGCCCGCCTCGGGCGTCGGTTTGCGCGCCCTCGCGCAAACCCTCGGCGGCGTCGGACACGGAGCCGTCGGCGAGGGCGCCGACGGCGGCACGCGGGGCGCGTGCGCTCCCCGTCGCTTCATCCAAGAGCTTTCCAACCGTCTGCTGGACGATGTATTCGACGATGTAGGTGGGCGTGTAATAAACGCCGCCGGCTTTCTTGACTTCCGGCTTTTCCTCAACAACCGCGCGATGGCCTTCCGTCAGCCGGATGACTTTGCCGAGAAATTGCTCATAGACCTGTCCGAGAATGTCTGCCGGCAGCGCGGAAAAGACATAGGGGCATTCTGGGTAGTAAAGGCTTTTGAGAATGTCCCGCAAGAGCTTGTCGTCGAGATCGAGGCCAAGGGTGAGTTCGTCGGGCGCTTCGTGGCGGTCCTTCTCCGATTTGAAGTGGAAGAGGCCGGAATTGTAGCGGTCGTCGGCTTGCTCGAACTGTTGAGCAAGGCGCGGGTAAATGCGGTCGCCGTTGGTCAGGGCCTGGAGGCGTCCGTAATCCTCAATGCCGCGGCCTTCGCAGATGCGCAGGAAAATGATGCGGTCAATGATGCGCTGGACGGCGAAGTTGAGTTCGCGTTGGGTGAGCTTGGGATTGCGCAAGGCGAGGTTGCGGGCCAGGTCGGCACGCCAGCCTTCGATGGTCTTCAGAAATTCGTCGTCAACGTCGGCTGTGCCGCGCTTGGCTTTGTTCGATTCAGCATACTTGTCGAACGAGCCTTTGAGGACAGCATCGCGAGAGAACACGCTGGCGATCTCGTCCCTACGCTCGGCGTATTCGCCGTAGGGAATGAAAAGGATGCGCGCGACAGCGGCGCTGTCCTTCTGGTCGGGTTTGACGCGGCAGTCATACACGGCGAATTCCTCGAAGTCGCTGAGAATGCTGAGAGGCAACTTGGTGGTCCAGGCGTAGCGGCGGAGTTGGAAGGCGGGGCTGACATCGTGCTTGATGTCCACGGCAGGCTTTTTGGCTTCGAGAAAGAATTTGCGCGCGCCGCCGATGCGAAAGCAGTAATCGGGCGCCTTGGTAGCTTCGCCGACTTTGATTGCGTCCTCGTGGATGACGTCTTTGTAGGCTTCGGCGTAACCTTGCTCGTTGTCGATGTCCCAGCCGAGGGCCTTGAAGAACGGATCGAGGAATTCGCGGCGGAGCTGGGTTTCGTTGTATTGCGGCGAGCGGTACGCATCTTTGTTGCGCTCGAAGCGCTCAGTCAGTTCACGGATTTCGGTGGGCACGCCCATTTCGATGAGTTAACCACAGAACGGCGGAGGGTGGCAACGACTTCGCCCTCGAACCGAGGGAAAACATCGAACATCCAACATCGAACTTCGAAGGCCGAAATGAGCAAAGATTCGCGCTGCCATTCGATGTTCGGCGTTGGATGTTCGATGTTGGACGTTCCTCTGGGATCATGGAAAGCACCCTTTCGTTTTTCGCATGCATTGGCATGGGCAGGGAGCGGGCCTTCCGCGATGGTGGTGGTATCCTGCTGCGCCCGTGGACCACGGCACCTGGCCTTAATGCCTCCTCAGAATCAGCCGGTGATCCACGCGCTTCGTCTGGTGGTACTCCAGCGGCGGTAAATCGGTGAGCGTGGGTGACTCCGTTTCGCGCAGGATTGCCTTTGCCATTTTTTGCAGCGCCCGCCAGCGGGGCCAGTCAAGGTCGGGCGCGTGCGCGATTTGACGCAGCAAACTGCGCCATTCGATGATGACACGGTCGATGTCGCCCGCGCCGAGCAGTTCGGTTACCCAGCCGTGTTTGCTCAACGGATTCTTGTGAATGGCGGCCACGATCTGTTCCGCGCCGGAGCCGTATTTGAGCGGCGCGCCATTTTCGAGATAGCCGGGAATGGACTGCAAACCGAAGCGTTCCTGGCAGACCATCGCCAGCCGGCCGGCCCAGCGATTTTCCTCGCCACAGAAACGAAATCCGGCGTCCAGGTTCGCCAGGTCGTAAATCAATTCGTCGAGCGGATAGCCTTCGTCTTCGAGCGCCGCGGCGACGGCCAGGCCGTCGCCCTGCTGGAAGAAGCTGACGATTTGACCCCGTTGCGTCGGCATGCCGGCGGCGTCCACGAGGCCGAGCCGTCGCCAGAGCAACGCTGTGCCTGTGGCTGTCGAGAGTTGACGGCAAACCGAGACCAGCGAGCATTGCGCGCAATCGGGCGGCAGGACTTCGCGTTCTTTCGGTTTCCAGAGCGCGACGCCGTGCGAATCCACCGGCACGCGCATGGTCAATTCCGCAAGACTCACCAGCGCCACAATTTTGTGCGGATGATTCGTGAATCGGACGACCGGCGTCTTCTGCTGCGCAAGCTTCTTTTCAAGCAGCGGCATGACCTTTTCCTTCCAAACGTTCAGCGGCGCCTGGCGGGCGTTCCAGTTGGTCAATCGTCGGACCCATTTCCCCATGACCACGCGTTCGTCGTTGAGCTTGTCGGCCACGGTGATGGCGCGCCCGTAGATTTTACCCTCGTCGTCCTCGGACAAAACGCAGAGTGTGCCGGTGCCGACTTTTTCGAGCGCGGCGGGTTCCGTGAGAACCGAACGAAGCCTTGTGTCTTTTGCTTCGGATACCGGGTTTTGGATCAGTTTACGCTCGCCCTCACCCTGACCCTCTCCCCCAGGGAGAGGGGATAGCGAGTGCGCTGCCCACGGAAATTCCACGCGCGTACGGCCAATCGCCGCACGCGCTTCTCCAGACGACGGGGGAGGTTTCTCCCTCTCCTGGGGGAGAGGGCCGGGGTGAGGGCGAACCAAAATCATTATTTCGCGAAGCGGCTTTTCCGTCAGCGGCGGCACTGGCTCCCATTCGCCCCCGCTGTTGAGCATTTCGCGGACGCGATGGCGCACGTGCCGGGCGCGCTCGGCGTCGGTCTTCAGACCGCACGGGGCGACGGGATGCTTCATGGACTCCTCGACGCCGAGAAAAATCGGTTTGGTCGAGAACAATCTTTCCTGCACGCGCACGGCTTCGGCAAACGGATTCTCTTCACGGTCAGCAGCCACGCTCATCAGACCCAACAGCGCGCTCCAGTCCACCATGCCGCTGCGGGCAAGCTGACACGGATAACCGTCGCGCATTCGGATCTCGTTCGCCGAAACGAGCACGAAGCCTGTTTCATCGATGCCGCGTCTGCCGGCGCGACCGAACATTTGAAGAATCTCGTCAGCGCGCAGAGGTTGTTCAGTGTAGTCGCGCCGATACGATTCACCGGCGAGCGCGACGCTGCGCAACGAAAAATTGATTCCGGCCGCGAGGCCCATCGTCGCGACGACGACGCGCAGTTGGCCGGCCTTGGCGAGTGGCTCAATCACACCCGCGCGCGCGCCGTAGCTGAGTCCGCTGTGATGATACGCGATGCGGCTTCTTAACAGTTTGGCGAGATGTTCGCCCACGAGGAGTTTTTGTTCGTGACCGAGTTGAAGCGGGTTCGGAGTCGGCAAATGGCGCACCAGCTCGGCGGCGAGCGATTCAGCGGCCTGACGGCGCGGAGCGAAAACCAGAATCGGGCCCAGGTCTTCCGCCAGCGCCTTGGCCACCAGCCGCGGCCAGTAACCCCGAATCTCGCTCGGAACATGAAAATTCAGATTGTTGGCATGGACTTCCTCGAGCGGCACCGGACGTTGCTCGTGTTTGATCAGCACAGCCTCGCGCCCAAGCCGGCGCAGCCATTTTACCACGTCCTGCGGATTGGACACGCTGCCGCTGAGCAGGAGCAGTTGCGTCTTCGGCGGCGCGAGCGCGATGGCGAGTTCGTAATTCAGGCCGCGGTCGGCGTCGCCGAGCATTTGATACTCGTCCACCACCAGCAGCAACGGGCCGTCGCCTTCGATGAGCCGGCGCTTCTGCGTTTCGAGCGTCGCGACGAGGATCGGCGCGTGAAGATTCTCCGCGAGATCGCCGGTGGCGATGCCGACATCCCATCCGCGCGCGCGCCATTCAGCGAGCTTGTCATTCGCCAGCGCGCGGGTAGGGACCGTGTAAATGGCCTGGCCATGGTTCTTGCCCTGGTTCGACCACAACTCGAAAATGAGCGTCTTGCCCGCGCCGGTGGGCGCCTGCACGACAACGTCCTTGCCCTCGCGCAGCGCGGCCACGGCCTGTTGTTGCCAGAGGTCGGGCACGACCACCTGGTTCAGGGCGGGCAGACTTTCGAGCTTTTCAGAGAGCGTCGGCACGCCGGGAAGATAACCGAAGATGGGAAATGTGAAACCGGGAAGTTTGCTAACATCCACAATCCTCTCGCGTTGTTGTCCGAGGGAGGCGGCGGACTGGGACACGACGAAAGCGCGCCGACCGATTCAGGTCAAGGAGCTCCGGCGTCCTGAAGTCGCGTCCGGAAAAATTCCTTGGGCTTCGCCAACTCCGTTTGAAGCGTAATCCAATGAGACCATGCGTTGGCATTGGTCAGAACCGGCGTCCAGGCGGTAAGATCATCCGAACGCTCCACCACGTATGGAAGGCCGGAATTGTCCGACAACTGCATGGTCAGCGAGCGATAGCCTGAGAACCAATTTTCAATCACGCCCCCAAACCTCAATGCCGGAGCTTCCACGGGCGTCAGCGTAAATTCGACGTTGCCTCCAAACCCGGCCAGCGCGAAGGCCCCGATCTGGAATGGCTCGCCGGCCTGACAGTCAAAAATGATCGGCTCGAATTTGGTGCCATCTTGTTTGTTCCTTGTAGCTCCTGGGATAGAATAAGCATTTGTAGCTTGCCGACACAAGCAAATAGGCAAGAAAAACACAGAAAAACAGCCGAGAAGTGTTAGTGCCGCCCTGCGACGTTTGCCGATGGAACCCGGTTAATCGTCGCGTAAACCTTGCCGCGCATCGAAGCGCCTTTCTTGGCGCTCAGATTGTACTGAAGCTGCAACTGCATGACCGGCTTCAAATCGGGAATTTCCAGGAACACTGTGCGACCGTCGGCCAGGAGTTTAGCTGAACGGACCGCAACTTGATCGTGACTTTCCTTGTCCGGATTGGCGACGGACCAGTCTTTCGAGCCGTATTGCGCAGCGTAGCGATAGTTCCATTGCTCGACGCCGTAGCTGCCCGCGTCCTCGGCTGTTTCCTTGTCGAGCGCTTGAGTGAACGTAAGCGTGAGTCCGTTGCTTTGGACATGCCACGCGACCGGGACGTCGAGCGGTTTGCCGATGTAACGGACGCGTTGGAAACAGCCGTCCTTGAGCGCGCTGGTTTGCCAGCCGGTGCTGCCGACGACGTAAAGGTGGCCGTCGCGCGGATTGAACGCGCCGCGCATCGCGCCGGACAAAAAGCGTCCGGGCAAAGCCACCGTCGCGGCCTGCGGCACGTCGTCCACCACGTCGCGCAACACAAGCATCATCATGCAACGGCCCCAGGAGAAATGTAGCAGGTGACCGGCGAGCGGGCCCCAGTCGGCGGCGGTAGGGACGCGCTGCCGCGCGTCCCCGAAATTAGGGCCGAGCGGCAACTCGGCCCTACCAAATTCACGAAAAGGCGGGACGCCTGTCCTACTTTGCGGAACCCAGACCTCGCTGCCGCCGGAGTTATCCACACCGTGCGGAATCCAGCAGAGCACCGGATCGTAACCGAGCGGTCGATCAGGCGTCACCTTCGGTCCGCCGTAGCCGTAGTATCCGCCAGGTTTGGCTTCGACGATCAAGGACGACGGCGTCCATTCGCCCTGCTGCGGCGCGACGGTGATGATGCCGCCATCGGGACTGACGCCCATGCCGTTGGGATTACGGAACCCGGTGGCAATCGTCTCCATGGTACGGCCATCCGGCGACACGCGATGCACGCCGACCGGGTCCACGTAATAAAAGTTTTCGTGCGCGTCCGTTTCGAGGCTGGTGACGTAATGGTGCGGTTCCGGGAAAGTCTCGATGAGATTACAAAAGTCCTCATAGAAATCCGCTTCGCCATCGCCGTTTTCGTCGCGCACCCGCGTGATCTGGTCGCGGCCGAGAACATAGACCTGATCGTTGACGACCTTGAGTCCGAGCGGTTGATAGAGGCCGGTGGCAAAACGTTTCCAGGTCAGCTTGCCTAATTTGTTGTCAATTCCCGTGACCTTCCAGACATCACCGTGAATCGAACAGACGTAAGCCGCGCCGTCGCTGGTGAATTCCACGCCGGAAAGAAACATGAGCGCGTTCCACGGGTTGTCGTAGGGAACGGTCAGCGTGTCGATCGCCAGCGGGCCGGTGTCGGGCGCGACATGGCCGGTGGTCTCGAGCGCGGGGAGCCAGCGTGCGGGAGCCGGTTTGATCAAATCGTTCAAGTCATCGGACGGGGTATGTGTCTTTGCCCAGTGGTCTGCGTCGGAAACGCGATCAGCCGGACCATTCCAGACCGCCCACCAAAGGCGGATGGGCTTCCTGCTGGCTTCGAGCGATACCGAAACACTTTTGTCACTCCGCACCTTGAGATCTTTTCCAATTACACCTTGGAGGAAGGTCACGGCCAGACCTGTTGCGTTGGTTGAGCTACATCGAAGACGATGAACCGGTGCCGCCCTGCCACTCAGATCGTCTTCCTCTTCATGGATTGACGGGTTGTTCAAAGCGGAAGCAAATCTGAATTCGAGGGGTGAACCGTGCGGCCCGATTTCGATTGTGCGAATAAAAGCGGTGCTACCGCCGACCGGCTCGGCCTTGGGTGACTCGCGCACTGTTGTATCGCCAATCTCGTATTCCAGCACGACACGTTTGCCGTGGACGTGAAATCCGGTGAATCGTCCCGTTGCGCCGATCCAACCCGGACCGCCGGTCGCAACGAACTGAATCTGACCATCAATCTTCGGCAGGTTGAGCAAACCAAATCGCGCCGCATCGAACTTGAGGAAGCCTCCGGTCCAGCCGGCGCGGAGGTTGAGATTGGCGGTGTCGAAACAAACGCCGGCTTCGTCGCGATCACCGACGCGAATGGACAGCGCTTTGGTGACGGCGCCGTTCGGGAGGCGGAGAGACGAGGCGAGAAACTGGCCGACCTCGGTGCGGCTCCAGCGATTGTCGATCCAATCCTTCTCGTCCTGCGTGCCCGGTTCACGATCAGCGATGGCGGGCGTGCCGGAGGACCGAGTTTTGGTAGGGCGCGTTGACCTCAACGCGCCGTCGTTGACAACTGCCGATGGTGGCGGCGCGCTGGGGACAGCGCGCCCTACCTTTGAATCGGCACCGCTTGCAACCGCAGTCTTCTCTGTCGGTGCGACGACGGCAGCACGCTTTTGCGAGTCCTGCGGCGTCCACGGACTGCCTTCGCGGAACAGCGCGCCTTCGGTCAATTGCCAGGGTGGATCGAAGTCAAGTTCATCGCGGCCAGCGGCCCAGACGCAACCCCGGCGAATCAACGCAGCGGCGCGGCGAATACTTTCATCGGAGTGACCGAGGACGGTTTGAAACACGCGCGCCTTCTTGTAGCTGTAAGCCCACGCCATCGGCTCGCGCTGCTTCGTTTCCTTCGACACCGCATGAGCCAACGGCTCGATCGGCAGGTCGCCGGCTTGATGAAAATAAAGCTCGTCCACAGTGTCGAAGGGTTGCAGGCCCTCCGCGATCGGGTGCTTCAGGTTCGCGATCTCGACGCGAAACGGTCCGAACGCATCGTGGCGGCTGGCGTTTGGCGGGCGATGCTCCCAAACGCGGCGGCATATCCCCGTGTAAAACTCCGGCCAGGCGTCTTCAGGCCCGGCCTTCGGCAACGACGGATGCCACGAGCCATTCGCGAAGTGGATGATCGCCAGTCCGCCGCCGTTCTTGAGATAGCGAATGAAGTTTGATTTCGCGGCGTCGCTCAAGCCGGGCCGTTCCCAATTGCAGTAATTGAGCACCAGCAGGTCGTAATCAAAAATGTTGTAGCCGCCGACGTGCGGAGGCGGAGTGGATTTGTCCTCACGTCGGGCGCTGCGAGGAGGAGTGGTGGCCAGGTCTTCGATGTTTTCGCTGACGTGGACGATGGCGCGCGGGTCCTGCTCCAGCGCGAGGATGAGCGCGGCGGTGGTCGCGCGCCAGTCGTGCGCCGGATGATTGTGGCCGGTGAGGATGAGCGCTTTGAAACGCTCGAACGGCTCCGAGCGCACGCCTTCCTCAGGCACATCGAGTTTCGCCGTCCAGACAATTGCGTTGAGGATTAGCCTGCGGAAATCCGGATTCCACCAGTTCGCGTAGAAATGGCCGCCGGTGAAGCCAAAGCCGCGTCCGCCGTCGGCGCGCTCGACGGCCCAGCCCACCGCAAAGTCGTTCGTCTCCTTCGGGGGGCGCGTGATGATGATTGGCTTCAAGTGCGGATCATTTTCGCGGAACCGAATGCGGTAATAATATTCCTCTTGCGTGGTGAACGGTTTCACGCCGCGCAAAATCGGATGCTCCGGCTTGGCTAGTTTGGATTCAGCCTTCCAGGTTTGAATGGCGGAATACCAATGGTTTTGGGCGTTGCCGGTTTCGTAATCGAAATGCCCACCGACCCACTCCGTGATCTGGTCATGCACGCGCATCGGACTGAACGTGCTCCAGTGGAAGAAAACCAGGCCGCAGCCGCGCTTCATCTGCCGTTCGATGACCTGCCAGTGATTGCCA
>QHNT01000109.1 GCA_003218515.1 Verrucomicrobiota bacterium
GGCTTCGGAATGGTTTCCATACGTCCTCCTTTCAGGAGATTTTCTTGTCGGCAGTCAACTGTGTGGAATCAAGCGAGACCGGAAGGAGCAGCTTGGCTGGAGGCGCCAGCTTCTGCGGGTTAATGTATTTCCCAAGCGCATCGACGACTGGCGCTCTCCAGTCGATCTCGGGCAGCAGGTCGGACACTTGGACTTTGAACACTGAAGCCAGCCAGATTAGGCGAAAATCCGGCACGCAAATGGAGCCCCCTTCGATTTTGGAAACGCCACTGCGGCTGATAAGCCAACCGGTCTTTTGCAAGAGGTCGGCCAGTTCGTCCTGGGTCCAGTTGCGCTGGTAGCGCAAGCGGCTAAGCTGTCGGGCAATCAGATTCGATCCTTTCATACAACGTTCTCGCTCTTTCGCTCAATGTCGGTTACTGTTCATGTCGGCAGTTGGCCGGCTGGCGGACGCTTCCGAGCATTCGCACCAGTCAGAGTGCCAGACTGGGCATGGTGCGAGATGTAGTAGATACACAAAATTACACACCGACTGCACCCAGCCGGCGGATCGATCTCCATCCGTTTACAATCAGAGGCACCAAATAGCGCGACGCCACGAATCGCGCCGACAACGAATCGACCTCCGATAACCTACGCGAACGAATGCACTCCAATTGTTCAGATAGCTGAACAACCTGCGACAGCCGTTGCTGATGTAGGAACGGACCGAGGGAACAACAATTAAGTGCGCGCGGCCGCAGCTCTCCAGACCTCGAAGCGATTCACATCGCATCATGCCCAGACAGTAGCCGTGTTTGGGGAAAGTCTGTGCCCGTGGGGCACAATCTGCATCCAAACGTCATTTTGTGCCCCAAGGGCACGCGAACGACGCTGATGAAGCGACATTGAAGGTTCGTTCAGGTTGTAGCACCTGGTTCAAGGCCAGATTTATCCTGGCTGCCGCCAATCACCCATTTGGTGGACTTCTGCTAAACAACCGCGCATATGCCAAACGTGCCTCTTACCTGCTTGGCATCAATATCGTCTTCGACGCGATGACTCATCGACGTTCGAGGTTCTTCGACATTTTCAGCGGAACCTTGTTGGACGGCAATACATCGCAAGAATGTGAGACGTTCGGGTAAGTCCTGATTCGCCGACAGAATTTCCCTCACACAACATTCACATCGCACAAAGGTTTGGACGGCCTTCGCTAATCGCGCAGCTTAACGATTGACCTAGCTTCAACCTCCGCAATAATCTGCCTCTATGAAATCGCTTGCCATCGCACCTGCCATTAGCCGCAAAGGATTGAAGGAGATTTCAACCGTCAATCCGATTCAGGTCCTGCAGGCGGATGCGTTAAGCGGGCTCAAGAGCGTCGCGAGTGCGAGCGCACAGGTTTGCCTCACATCACCACCGTTCTATCTCTTGCGCCGCTACGGAACCGCGACGACGTGGCCTGACGGATGGGAGGGTGAGTTAGGGCACGAGCCTCACCCGAACGACTTTACCCGCCACTTGTTGCACGTGTTCGATGAAGTTTGGCGGACGCTGCGTGACGACGGCTGCCTTTGGGTAAATCTCGCCGACACTTTCAACAACAAGCAGGGGAAGAAGGGCACGACCAATGCGCCGGACGGCTGCAACGGTCGATTTGCTGCCGGAGGGAAGGGTTACGCAGATGCCCTCCGCCAGCAGCCGGAGTTCTTCAAGCATTACGTTCCAGGCATTGCCCACAAGTCCGAGATGGGCGTGCCATTCCGATTCCACCTGGCGATGACCGACAAAGACTTCCGGCGTTTTGTGGGCGCGTCCGAGGGACCACAGTGGATTTGTCGCCGGACAATCATCTGGGCGAAGTCGCTCGTTGCGCTGGAATCACAGAAGGCTGAAGGAAACGCGATGCCCGAACCGACGCGGGACCGGCCCTCGCGTAACTACGAGTTCCTCTTTCTTTTCAGCAAGAAGCCAAACTATTACTTCGATCGTACTGCGATCGATGTGCCGGCGCGCGCGAGTGCCCGACGGGGAGACCGGGCGAACGCGGGCTCAGTTTGGAAAACGCACTCCGAGATTCTAACGACCCGGGAAGGAGACACCGTTCTGGACCCGTTTGCTGGCAGCGGCACCACGGGCGAAGTGGCGGCAAACATGGGCCGAAAGGCGATCTTGATCGAATCGTCGTCGACCTGCCAAACGGCCCTGAAAGACCGCGTGGACCGGCTAAGCGGGAAGCTGTTCTTTTGAACTAGTGATGCCGCCAGCCGACGAACAGGCCGATCCCTCTTCTACTGCACCCCAAGAGGTAGTTGCCCGAGCATTCGGCGCCGAGAACCGTGCTCGCTTGCTCGAACGTTATTTCGAACAGGCAGGTCCCGTCACGACTGAGAATGCCTGGCAACACGTCTACCGACTGCTGCTCTGGATCGACCGCACCACTGCTCTGGCGCACTGTTACGAATCGGATAAGGCGCAACCGGGTCGCCCCTGGTACGCGCGATCCCTTGCTTTTCACGACTGGGTGTCCACAGAACTTCGTGTGACACCAGCCGCCCTGGCCGAAGAAATCGACTGGCTCTTTCGTGAGGCGGTGAAGGACCTCGCAGCCCGCGTGGTTGTAGGTCGCAGCGCCGCCTACGAACGCCAGCGAGCGCCCTACGCCGGACGCACCTTCCCAGAGCCGGGGGAAGATCCAGAACTCGCGGCAATCATTCGAGAGGCACTCGGAAAGTGGATGCCCAGCGCGCCGCCGGACGACGAGTTGCGTGCCCTCACTCGCCGCATCCACGCCTATCTTACGCAAGAAAACAAACGGAAAAATCTGGTCGGAGAAGGCTTCGAAGATGTAATCACTGCCGTGATGCGTCGGTTGCACTTCGGCAACAGAATCCAAATTCGGACGCGAGTGGTTTTGCATGACCTGCCGGGCTTTCATCCATCGCCTCCCACGGAGAAGATGAAGAAGGTTGACCTCGCCGTCCTTGCTGGAAGCGCTCGCACTCTGGTGACTGCGAAGTGGAGCATCCGAGCCGACCGCGAGGAGCAGTTCATGAGCGATTTCCAGACATACGAGCGGCTGGAATCCGCAGGTCAAGATTTCGGTTACGTACTCATCACAAACGAGTTCGATGCCGCGCGACTCCGGGCCGCGTGCGAAAGGCGGCGACAGAACGCTCCCCTCTTCACGCACATCGTACATATCAACCCTGCGGCGGTGAATGTTGTCTATCGCGACGGAAGTGCGGAGGGAGCAACGGTGGTTCGTACGCATATCGCCAGCGGCCGCCTCATGAGTCTTCAAGCATGGCTCGAAACGGTAGGCGCAAGTCAGCGCCGAAATACGAAGCGTTGATCATCGAAGCTGCGCTTGACGCGTCTCACAATCTTCCCGTGGAGGACTCGACGGCTCGACGGCCAAGCCCCCCTGACTGCGCCGGTGCCGAACAACGAATAGCTGTCGGAGATAAATGTCCTCTGGCTGCTCTCGAAAAAGCGCGCCCACTACCTCGCCGTTGTCCTCATTTAATCGTGGCGCGATACTCACTCGAAAGCCAGGCCCGTGCTTGATTGTTGAGCCTAAAAGGCCGATACGAATCACAACTTCTCGCAATTGCGATTGGGTGATCCGAAAGGGTTGCCCTCTTTTTTTGCCCCTGATTTTTCGGACCGTGTGCTGTCCCACAGCTTTCGAGCAGACTGCGCAAAGTCCAGTCGCTGCCAACAACGCCGCGCGCCGGCGTCAACGCACAAATCAAAATCTAAAAGATTGACTGCGCAAGAACGAAGTCCATAATAGGCACAAGCCTATGAGTCGTATTGGAGGAGGAACTGTCTTGCGTCGGTTACGAGGTCTTCTCCTGTCTATCACCGCGTTTGTCTGGCTTGGGTGCGCTGCGATCGCAGGGGTTGCGCCCGACATTTTGTGGATGCATGGAGGGGCTGGAGAGCAGTTTACATCTCTCGCCATGTCCGCAAGCGGCTCACTTCTGGTATCGGGCGACGCATACGGACTCGCGAAAATCTGGAGTTTGTCAGACGGATTCCTGCTGAGAACCTTCGAAGAACACACCAATTTCGTCGAGAACGTGGCGCTGTCTCCGGACGAGAGCGTTGTAGCGTCGATAGACTCGGGTGGCGCGCTAAAGTTGTGGAATACCCAGGACGCGAAATTACGGTGGAGCATAAAGGCAGAGTCCGGCAATTTGAATCTGGTGCGCTTTGCTCCAGACGGCCAGACGATAGCCACCTCCGGCGGAGACAAAATAATCAGGCTCTGGCGGGTCCCCGATGGCACATTGATTCATGAACTGGTCGCGCACTCCCAGCCTGTCAGTGGAATTGATTTCTCTCCAGACGGGCAAAAATTGGTGTCCACGTCCTGGGACCGTTCGTTGCTGGTCTGGCGCGTTTCTGATGGTTTGCTCCTCGGAATGATCGACAACGTCTTTCGGGGATGGGCAGTAGCATTTTCGCCTGACAATACGACCGCAGCAGTAGCTTCATCCAAGCACGTGCGAATCTGGAACATAAACGACGGCTCGCTTGCGCATATACTCACGAATTACGAAAGCACGGTCATCTCAGTCGCATACTCCGCCGATGGTTCTACCTTGGCCGCAGGGGACGTGAAAGGCACGGTCAAGCTCTGGAATGTGAGTTCGGAAACAGCGCAGGACATTTACCCGTATCAGAACACCCTAAGCATGAGCTCTCACCCGGTGACACTCTCAGGCGACGCCACTGTGATGGCGTTTAACACGCCCGAGCAGAGCCTGAAATTATGGCGGGCCGGCAATCCTTCCGGACTGACCACGATTACCGCATACAGGCAATTTGTCAGTTCAGTCGCCCTTTCGCCCGATGGGCGCCTGCTCGCGACCGCGGGCGGGGGCGAAAGAGTCCATGTATATCGGACTTCCGATGGTTTGCCTGATCCGATCCTCGAAGATGTTTCGCCCTCCAACGGCTGGCAGGTAGCCTTCTCCCCGGATGGAAAGTTGCTCGCTGGCGGAGATAATACTGGCCAGATCAAGCTCTGGCGCACGAGTGACGGTCAATCGGCGCGCCAGATTGCCGCCCACACAGCGACTGCGGAGTCGATCACTGCCTTGGCTTTCTCGCCTGACAGCACTCTGATCGCCTCGGGTGGTGCCGATAGCCTGGTAAAAATCTGGCGGGTCGCTGATGGGTTGCCGCTTTATTCCTTGAGCGGACATACTGGAGCTATTTATGCGCTGGCGTTTTCCCGGCAGGGCGACCTTCTGGCTTCGGGCAGCGGCGATACGACATTGAAACTCTGGCGTGTCGCGGACGGCAATTTGAATTACACCTTCACTGGGCATACTGACTTCGTTTTCTGCGTTGATTTCTCTCCAGACGGCGCGACACTGGCATCTGGAAGCTATGATGGAACCGCACGATTGTGGAACGTCACCAATGGCAGTAGCGTTGGAACCCTGCAGGATGGTTTGCAGGTGCGAGGAATCGCCTACGCGAGCGATGGCAATCACCTATTGACGGCTAGCGGAGGTTTCATGCCGGGGACACTGCGTATTTGGCATTTGCCGGACGCCACCAATGTCCAAACATTCTCAAGGGAGTTGGCCTTCCCCACGACCATGAGCCTCTCCCCAGATCAACGTTTTATCGCCTACGGCCGTTTCGACGGCTCGGTTGTGCTTGCGAAAAATCCGCTGGCGCCTCCTTTGGGTCCACAATTAAGCCTTCAGCGATCGGCACCTGAATGGCTTCTGCGGGTGACGGGGATCTCCGGCACAAACCTCACCATGCAGACCTCGTCGAATCTGGTTAACTGGTCGGACGTCAATCAATTCTCAAATCCGCCGAATACCCTGGATGTGCCGCTAACTTTCGACAGATCGAACCGGTTCTATCGCGCTGTGCAGCGTTGAGCCGCTATCTTCCTGAGTTTCGGCGGCGGATCATCATTTCGCATTGGCCGAAATGGTGGGCTTTTCGACCTCATCCGAATAGGCCAAAACTTCTTGGGGCTTCGGTCTGCGGTCGGAGTGCGGAGAACTGTAGCGGAAGGCGGAAAGGAGCATATCGCGGAATGAAGTTGGAGCGCAACGCCGCCGTCGAGCCGCAGACGGAAGCTGCCGCTGATGCGGTAATTTGAACGGATGTCGCTCGTGACGAGCGCGCGATTTTCCGTAGTGGAGCGGGCGCGGTCGAGAGGGAGTCGGGGCCGACCGGCAGCCCGTGGAGTGGAGGAAAACGCGCGTTGGTCACGGCGGGGAAATTCTCCGGCAGCGGTTGACTGCCTCAGAAACAAAATTTTCCTAACAATATGCCCGCGCCCAAAATCAACAGTATGACCGTGGTCACGGCGATGCCCTCTGCTACGGCCACGCGCTTCCTCGTGTCCTCCCGTTGCCTCAGGAAGTGCGTCACTGTGTCCACGTTGCTTTGAAAAGTCTTCATACTCTCGTTCTGCTTTTCGATCATTTTGCGGAATTCCAACAATCCGACCGTGTCCCGTTGGCGGATGCCGTCCCAATGATCCTGGTGGACGCGGAATAGTTCGAGCATGAGCATCACCGTGTCGTCTTCCTTGACTCGATGGCGACTGCGCCACTGTTCAATGACACGCTGAAACTCCCCGTCGTAATCATGCGTTTGCATGGCTGGCCTTCCCGTTGCCGATGGTTGCGGGCAACAGCAGCTCCTGGACTGAATCTAGCTGTTCGTAAAACTGCCGCTGCCACATGACTAGCCGCTGTCGATCCATGATGGAGAAGTCCTGATGATTGCGCGCGCCGGTAGGCGTGAGCTTGCTCCGCTGCAAACCTTCCACGAGCCATTTGTACATCCTGGTTACCACGATTTCTTTCGCGCCCACGTCGCTCAAGAGTTTCTGGCGGAGCTTGGACTTGTCGAACAGGTCAAAGCCCTCGCCGTGGACTTGGTTGCGGATGATGAGAAAATCCGCCTTGCCCGCCATCGCATTCACTACGCGTTGAATCTGGTAAATGCTGTCCAGTTCGTGATTGACCGGGCTGGCTATGGTCAGGCCCGTGTTCAAGCTTTCGAGAACGGTTGGCAATTCCGTCTCCTCGAAGTAGCCGAGAAAGATGCGCGTGGACGCCGCCCGGCAATCCACCACGACCACATCCTTGTCCACGAGCGCCTCCACCATGAGGTCAATGTCAGGCGCACGGCCGGGGTCGATGAAGCCGACTTCCGAATGGAAGCGTTTTAGGGTTGAGTTTTCGTCATCGCTGTCAAAGGCCGCATGGCTGATTCCATGGTCTTTGAGGTACTGGATGAAGTTGACGGCGAAGAAGCTTTTGCCGACGCCTCCTTTGCCGTTGAGGATGAGGATGAGTCTTTTTTTCATAATCATGGGTCTGGTTCGTCAAGGAATTCCACCTCGGCGATTTGCGGCCCGTCCAACTGGGGCTTCGGCGCCGGTCGAGGGGAAATTGTTGGTGGCGCCGGCGGCACGGGTCGTCTTCCCCGGCGTTTGAGCGGCGGCTCTTTCAATACGTCCCGGCAGAACTGCCGGACGGTGGTGTCGCTGATGTCAATGCCGTGCCGCTCGCGCAGGATCGCGACAATCGTGTCATACGAGGCGCGGTTGTGCCGCAGTTCGCGGACAAATTCGGCGTGAGGCCGGAGCTTAACATAAGGCCCGGTGCGCTTCGGACCATACTGCGCGATGAGCTGCGCCGCCGTCTCAGTTGGCTTCGGAAAGTTCATTGGAAACTTTTTCGCAATCTGTTTTGGAAAGCGGTTTCCGCGAGGCCCCTTCGTGCGCGAAGGAGTCCAGCGTCCACTATTTCATCTGGAATAATGGTAGCATTGCTTCGCGATTCCTTTGCGCTCGCTTGGGCGCAGGAGTTTCAAGGGATGGGTGTAGCTTTGGCCATGCTGACGATGAAGGCGCAATTCAGTTTGGGCAATGCGGAGAAGTACTTTAAGGAGCATTTGCAGGTGGGCGATTACTACATGGATGGCCAGCAGGTGATGGGAGAATGGATGGGACAGGGAGCGGAGTCATTGGGATTGACGAGGGCAACGCATACCGATGAGTTCGTGAGCCTGTGCCGGAATCTTCATCCGGCGACCGGTGAACGGTTGACGCAACGGCACAATGGAAAGCGGGTAACGGTGGACGGAGATGGGAAGGTCCATGAGCTTGCGAATCGGCGGG
>QHNT01000110.1 GCA_003218515.1 Verrucomicrobiota bacterium
CTCCGGGCAGTCTGGAGGAGGCCTTGAACCAACTGGACAAAGACCACGATTTCCTGCTCAAGGGCGATGTGTTTACCGAAGACTTCCTGGAGATGTGGCTGGCGGCCAAGCGCAAGGAAGCCGACGCGATTCGCCTGCGCCCTCACCCCTACGAGTTCTTTCTCTATTACGATGTGTGAGCCCCGATTTTTTAAACGAGGCAGCTCGTTCGCGGGGTGATTTTTTTAACCTCGGGAAATGGAAAAAATGCCTGATTTTACAAGTAAATCTCTGCCTGTGAATAAGTAGTGAACAAGAGTTAATATGTTGTCCTCGTCACGCCGATGAACTTTAACTAGAAACCGAATCATCGAGCCTAGTGCGCCAGACGTAAATCAGCCGTCACTGCAAACCACACAGAAGACGGCGTCGAACTTAATGCACAAGCTATTTTAGCCCAATCAGTTATGAATTCAACGCGAGAATTTTGGACTGAGTTTTGCTCGACATGCCGCCGGATTTCTTCGGTTCAGTTCGATCGGATTTTCTAAGCGATTGTGAAAGCCAATGTTACAAGCCCGTCACTAGGTCAGGTGAATAAATCGCCTCGGACTGAGCCAAACGCGAATAAATTCGTTATGCCGGTCTCGGCTGAAGAAATATGGGTTGCCGCGCAGGAAATGCTACGCACGATGCTTACCTCCGACATCTATAACCTCTGGTTCGCACCGGTGCGAACCAGTGCGCTGGAGGGTGACCAGATCACTTTGGAAGTGTCGAATGACTTTTGCGAGGTCTGGCTTAAGGACAACTATCTCGGCTTGATTCAAGACGTGCTGATGCACGCTTGCGGCCAGCCCTTGAAGGTGAAGTTCAAGGTCGTTGCCGCACAGGCCGGCACGACATCCATCAGCGAAAGCAAAGCGGCGAAAGCGAAAGCGGTTGAGGTATCCGAGGAGCCTGTCGCCACTGGCCGCGACCACGGATTCAATCCGAGAAACACATTCGACGCCTTCGTTGTCGGCAACAACAACAGTTTTGCGCACGCTGCGGCGCTGGCGGTCGCACAGGCACCGGGGAAATCTTACAACCCGCTGTTTCTCTACGGCGGCGTGGGGTTGGGCAAGACGCATTTGCTGCAGGCCATCGGGCAATATGTCGTGGGACACAAAAAAGGGGCGCGCGTCGCTTACCTTTCTTCGGAAAAATTCACCAACGAATACATCGACGCCATTCAAAACAACCAGCTCGTCCGTTTCCGCAAAAAATACCGGCAGACCGATGTCCTGCTGATCGACGACATTCAATTTCTCTCCGGCAAGGAACGCATCCAGGAGGAATTCTTCCACACGTTCAACGCGCTGCACGAAGGGCACAAGCAAATCGTGTTGACTTGCGACCGTCCGGCGAACGAAATCCAAAACCTCGAACAGCGCCTTGTTTCGCGCTTTGAATGGGGGCTGGTGACGGACCTGCAGCCGCCCGATGCTGAAACGCGTGTGGCCATTCTGCGGAAGAAAGAAATATCGCTCGGCGTTGAATTGCCGGACGAAATCATCAACTTCCTCGCGAACCGGATTCGCACGAACATCCGCCGGCTCGAAGGCGCTTTGATTCGAGTCGCCTCCTATGCCTCGCTGACCGGCAAGAAGCTGACGCTAGAGGTCGTCGAAGGTCTGCTCCGGGAAGTGCTCCACGAGGAAGGCCGGTTCTCCATGAGCATTGAATTGATTCAGAAAAGGGTGGCCGAGCATTTCGACATCCGCCTGGCCGACATGACCAGCAAGCGCCGACCCGAAAACATTGCGTTCCCGCGCCAAATCGCGATGTTCCTCGCGCGGCAGCTCACCGAAAGCTCCCTCAACACCATCGGCGAGGCCTTTGGTGGACGCGACCACGGCACGGTGCTGCACGCTTGCCGACTGGTCAAAGATCGGATGGAAGTGGACGCGAATGTCCGGCAGGTCGTGAACTATTTGGAAAAACAATTGCAGCGCTGAGCTGACGAGGCCGTCTGGTTTCTCGCCTGCCTCCTTCGGACCCCAGGCTCGGGCAGGGCAGTTTTGGACTTCTCCAGCATCTTCCCGCTCGCGTCTCTGAGCAGCAGTCCCTAAACTTCCACAATGTCTGTCATTGAAGTTCAGGGCCTCACGAAGTCGTTCCGCACTTACAAAAAGAACCCCGGCCTCAGCGGTGCCATCAAAGGGCTTTTTCACCGCGAGTATGAAATGACCCTCGCGGTCAAGGACGTCAGCTTTTCCGTCGAGGAAGGCGAGTTGGTCGGGTTCCTCGGCCCGAACGGCGCCGGCAAAACCACGACGCTGAAGATGCTTTCGGGCCTGCTTTATCCCACGAGCGGCTCGGCCAAAGTGCTCGGCTACGTCCCCTGGGAACGGAAGGACGGTTACCGACGCCAGTTCGCGCTGTTGCTCGGGCAAAAAAACCAGCTCTGGTGGGATTTGCCCGCGCGCGAGTCGCTTGAACTTAACGCCAGGATTTACGGCATTCCGAAAGATTCCTTCGAGCGCACCGTGGCCGAAATGACCGCACTGCTCACCGTCGAGGACAAGCTCAATGTCATGGTACGCGAACTGTCGCTCGGCGAGCGGATGAAAATGGAGTTGATTGCCTCGCTGTTGCACCAGCCGAAAGTCCTTTTCCTCGATGAACCGACCATCGGTCTCGATGTCGTTTCCCAAAAGACCGTCCGCGAATTTCTGCGCCATCACAACGCCAAGCGCAAAACAACCATCCTGCTCACGAGCCATTACATGGCTGACATTCAGGAACTTTGTCAGCGCGTCATTATCATCGATCACGGAACAATTTTCTTTGACGGCCGGTTAAGCCGAGTGCTGGACCGCTTCGCCGACTTCAAACTGATCACGATACAGTGCGACGGCGGCAGCCAGTGTCCGGCGGAAATATTGAAGAAATACGGGGAAGTCGTCGAACACAGCGAGGCCGCGATCAAACTAAAGGTGAAACGCGACCGCGTCATTCCTGTTTGCAAAGCATTGCTCGACGAACTGCCCGTCAGCGACATCGACATTGAGGAGGTCCCCATCGAAGACATCATCCGCCAGATTTTCGCTCGCTAGACAGCGGCGGTTACTTTCTCACTCGCTGAACAAACTTCGCCATCCGGTCAGTCGCGATCTGGATTTGATCCAGCGCGGTGGCGAAGCAGCAGCGCAGATAACCTTCGCCGCTTGGCCCAAACGCACTCCCGGGAACGCACGCGACCTTCTCCTGCTCCAGTAATTTCACGGCGAATTCTTTTGAACTGAGTCCGGTCGTTTTAACGCAGGGGAAAGCGTAAAACGAACCGCGCGGCAAATGGCAGGTCAGCCCCATTGCGTTGAAGGCATTGACGACAAAATTGCGGCGGAGGCGATATTGGTCACGCATTTCAGCGGTGTCGGCCTCGCCGTGTTGAATCGCTTCCAGCGCGGCCTCCTGGCTGATGATGCTGGCACAAAGCATTGAGTATTGATGTATCTTCATCATCGCCTCGATGATTTCCGCCGGGCCGCACGCGTAGCCGATGCGGAAACCGGTCATCGCATAGGCTTTCGAAAAACCGTGGAGAAAAACTGTCCGCTCGCGCATGCCCGGCAGCGACGCGATACTCAGGTGCTCGCCTTCAAACGTCAGCTCGGAGTAAATCTCGTCGGTGATGACGAGCAGATTCCGGCGCAACACAACGTCGGCGATTTTCAGCAACTCGCTGCGCCTCAGCGTGCCGCCAGTCGGGTTGGTCGGAAAATTCAGAACCAGCACTTTGCTGCGCGGCGTGGCGACCTTCTCAATCGCCTCCGCCTCAAGGGCAAAGCCACGCTCGGCCGAACATGACACCGGCGCCGCGACGCCGTGTGTCAACGCGATGCTCGGCGAATAACTGACGTAACAGGGTTCGTGATACAACACTTCATCGCCAGGATTCACCACGGCGCGCAACGCGATGTCCAGAGCCTCGCTCACGCCGACCGTCACGAGGATTTGCGTCTTCGGGTCGTAAGCGATGCCGAATTCTCTCTCGACGTAGGTCCTGATCGCTTCGCGAAGCTTCAGCAGACCGAGATTGGAAGTGTAACCCGTTTTGCCGCGCTCCAACGCGTAAATGGCTGCCTCGCGAATATGCCAGGGGGTGACGAAGTCCGGCTCACCGACGCCCAGCGAAATCACGTCCGGCATCGACCGCACGATGTCGAAAAATTCGCGAATGCCCGAGCGCGGAATGTCGCTCACGTGTCTAGCGACGTAGTGGTGAGGCTCGAAGGGCGCTGCCATGTTGGTCTCAAGCCAAAAGGAAAACCGTCAAAGGGAAAAGAAAAAAAGAGAACGGGCTCCCGTTCTCTTTGCGCCGTCAGTCCTCTGCCGAGTGATCTTACTTCCGCACCGGGACAAATTCCTTCCGCTTTGTGCGGTTGGACGACAACAAGAGCCGGACGACAAAACCTGTGGACCGCTCCTGTCAGGCATGGCCCGCCGTCTCAAGCAGCTGCCTTGTCTTGTTTGCGGCGGATGACGGGTTTGGCCTCGCCGAGCACAGCCGGGCGCGTGATCGTCACTGCCAAAACGTCGTCGCTGCTGGGGATGTCATACATCACGTCC
>QHNT01000111.1 GCA_003218515.1 Verrucomicrobiota bacterium
ATTTGGGCAAGGACTTGCAGGGTTATGCTTTGCTCTCCAGCGGGGAAAAGCGGTGGCTGATTTGGATCCGGAACTGGGACTTTAACTGGCAAGGCGATTACCAATACGCTCAGCCGGTCTTCTTGCCAAAAGGCACCCGCCTGGTCATGCATTATCAATACGACAATAGTACGAACAATTTGCGCAATCTAAACCAGCCACCCAAACCCGTGCGACACGGTTTGCAGACTACCGATGAAATGGCGGGCTTGGTGTTTCAGGCAGTCGCGCGCAACGCCGAAGACCGTTCCATCCTGGCAAAGGACTACTCCGAGTATTTCGTTCGCGTCAGTATGGACTATTACAGATTCTTGCTAAAGCTTAACGATCAGGACTCCGAAGCTCACATCAAACTCGGTCGCGCGTTGGTGGCTCAAGGACAAACCGGTGAGGGCATCGCCCATCTGATGTCAGCAATCAGGATCATGCCCGACGACGACAAAGGCCACTACGAGCTCGGGTACGTTTACCTTTTGGAGAATCGCCTGAAGGAGGCGTATCAAGAATTCCAAACCGTGGTGCGACTCAATTCGAACGACTTTCAAGCCTTTGGCAACCTGGGATTGATCTGTCTCAAAGGGGGCCGACTGGCGGAGGCGCAGACTTATCTTGAAACCGCCCTTCGGCTCAACCCCGACGATCCGGTCGCGCAGCAAAACCTGGGTCTCCTGAAGGCCAGGAAATAGGTGGCGCCTGTTTGCCTGGAAGAGTCCATTTTGCGACAAAACAAAAACGGCGCGTTCGCAATCGCTGAAACGACGGACCGCGGGTTTCCGGTTGATTTTCTTTTTTACTTTTTGAAATTTCCTCTTGCCTTCCCATCCATTCGCGCGATAACAAACAAAGCTGACGGTGCTTTAACCTCCGTTGACACGTTGTACGTTGTACCTATGCGTACCAACCGAAAAACCAATCAGGAACCGCATGAATGCAAATCTACCCGCTAAACTCGCGAGAATGATCCTGTCGGTCTCTTTCCTCTACCTTGCGTCATTGTCACAGACGCACGCCGCCAGTCCTACCCTGGTGGCCTATTGGGATTTCAATAGTGCGAGTGACCCCGCTAAGACGCTCGACAAAATTTATGCCTTCGAAGGCCAGGTTCAGAATGGCGCCGCCTTTACCGCGGATCAAGGGGGCCACACCGGCTTGGCCGGAGACCGTGCCATGGACTTTGGCCCAGATAGCAACCTACAGGTTGTCCGGGTTTCCCATGTCCCTTTTCTGGGTGCCGCCGCCGCACAGGATCAGATTACGATCGCCTTTTGGCAGAAACTGACTCAAATCGCGAACGTCTCGGCGTTCTGGGGTGTTTCACCCTCCAGCAACAATGGTGAACGAGGCATTCAGGCGCACACCCCTTGGGGCGACAACAATATCTATTTTGACACTGCCGGCTGTTGTGACGCTGGCACTCAGCGGATTAATAAAGACGTGTCGGCGTTTGACCCCACCTTCGACTTTACTCAATGGCACCAGTTGACTTTTGTGAAAAACGGATCCGTGAAGCAAGTCTGGCTGGATGGCAGGTTGTTCCTTCAAGGCACCAACACCGCGCCTCTACCCTCGGACTTCACCCGGCTGATGATCGGAGCGGGCGAAAACGCCGACAACAGCTTGCAGGGCATGGAAGATGACTTCGCAGTGTTCGTCGGGGCCTTAGACGGGGCCAGTATAGGCCTCTTGGCGGGCGGAACGGCTCCCGACAAACTGCCGGGCATCACCGTCTCCACCGGGCCGCTGATCGGCGCAGCGATTGGTTCGCCCTTTGGCTTCGCCCTTGACATTGGGGAAACCGCCGCGAACCCGATCCTTCCGAGTACGTTGTCGCTCACTCTGGATGGCAGCGCAGTGACAGCAAGTTCAGTCACCAAAGTGGGCCAGATTACGACTGTGCTATACAATCTGCCTGCGAATGGGTATTTTCCTCCAGGCTCCGCTCACACGCTGAACGTGAGCGTCCAAGACACACAAGGTACCGTAACTCCTGCCTCGCGCATGTTCACGATAGTGGCGGCATATACGCTTATTCCCCCAAGTTGGAAAGTGACTCCGGACACGAGTAAGCCGGGCTTCGTGTGGAATTATTTCGCCAATCGCGATCCGGCAAACACCGGCAACTCCAACGCCAGAGCCGAAGCCGATTTGGCAGGGCAAGCCGTCGATAGCACGGGCGCTCTGTTACCCAACCTCGGAGATCCGAACGTCGTGGGGGCTGCGCTCGCGGCTGCGGCACCTGCGAACCCCGTTAATGCGCCATTGCACTTCGAAATTTCTGGCGTCATCAACCTGAACAAGAATCCTTCCGTCGAGAGAGGAGATTTTACTACCGTCAACGGACATACAGACGAACAGGAGCCAGGTGTACCGTCAACAGACGCCACCACGGACGGTCAGGCGGCGGAAATCCTCACCTACCTCACGCTTCCGGCTGGCACGATTCAGATGGGGGTGAACAGCGATGACGGCTTTAGCACCGCTTCCGGTCCCAATCCCAGGAACGTATTTGAGCGGGTCGGGTTGGGCGCATTCGACGCGGGCCGCGGTGCCGCCGATACTTTGTTCTTTATCGCGGTGCAGGAGGCGGGGACTTATCCGTTCCGCACGATCTGGGAGAATGGCGGGGGTGATTCCAATATCGAATTGTTCACCGTCAAGCCGGACGGCACAAAAGTGCTGGTCAACGATGTAGCCAACGGGGGCATCAACCCGGTGAACGATAATTCGGTCACGTTACAGATTGACGGCAAGTCAATGCCTTTCACCAAAACTCGCCAGCAAAACCTATTGACTGTGGACACAGGTGTACTCGGTGGGTTGCATCTTTCGGGTGAAAGCCACACGGCTGTGCTCACGTTCCAAGACACGGGGACGTACTCGCGCACCCAGCAATGGACATTCTACAATCTTGAAAACCTGATCCTGCCAGCCAGTCCTGTCACGGGGGAAAACTTCGATTCTTATCCAGAGGCGACCGATCCGACAACTGCGGCGCCCCCGGGCTGGACGCTGACGAACTACTCCTGGCTGGAAACAGGCGCGTCAGGTTTCGGGGCTAATGGGGGTGCCGTTTGGGATCTTACCGCCCAAGCCAATGACCCCTTCCTGAACTGGTGTATGATCGACACCAACACGGCAGCCACTCTCGAATCCGAGATCTTGGATAACTACCAGGCCCAAACCATCAACGGGATACCGTTGACCAATGGTTGGATGTCGGGCAACTGCCTGTTTGCGGCTTCCGACTCGCGTGCGCGTCGTTGTTCGGTCGGTGGTACAGATTTGCCGAACGATTACGCACCTCAAATCCAAATCGCAGTCAGTGCCCCGTTCAATCTGGCCACCGTCACCAATCCGGTGCTGACCTTCTCCAGTGGCGTTAGAATCTCTGGAAACGGAGAAGAAGACGCCCTGGAATACTCGGTTGATAACGGCGCGAACTGGTTGCCAGCCATTTTCATGTTTAACGCTAACCGCCTCTTCTATCAGTCGGACGGGTCTTACGACGCAGTGAAAATACTAACCAATGTCTGGCCCGATGTCGCGAAATTCCCGGTTGTTCAAGACCCAACTACCCGCGATTTTATTAGCGCCGGGCCGCGCGGTCAAAAGTTCGGGGATGTGCTCGCGACACCCATCTCGGCCGCGTTGGCGCCTTTTATCGCGAATCGAAACGATACCGCCCTCTCGCGAAAGGTCGAAGCGATTCGGCTGCCGGCAGCAAGCAAGAAGAGTCAAGTTCGCCTTCGTTTTACGCACTATGGCTCGTGTGGTTGGGAGTGGGCTGTTGACAACATTGCGTTCTACGATATTGCACCCACGGTCGCGGCTCAGCCGCGCATCAGCAGCATCGCGATTTCCAACGGCCAGGTCACGGTTCAGTGGATCAACGGCGGCACGCTGGAATCTTCACCGGGGCTTAGTAATCCGGTTTGGACGTCCACGCTTAACAGCTCGGGCAGTTTCACCGAAAGCCTGCCGACGACCGGCAACAAGTTCTATCGCGTCAAGCAGTAGCAAGTCGTTCCGAGGTGTCTCACGGAGCAGACGACATCGCCGCGCGGTAGAATTTTTGCGAGCCAGTGATCGTGTTTGTAAGCGTAATTGAGCTGTCGAGCGCGAGCGTTGGGCCGCCCAGTTCGTCGGCGAACGGCACGGTGAGGTTCGTGGTGGATTGCACCTTGCAGTAGAAGCCGCGGGGAGTGCTGAAGCGGATCTCGTTGGCGCCGGCATCCAATTTCCGCATCACGAGTGTAATCGGCGTGTTGGTCACGGAACCATCCCAATACGTCCGCGCCAGCGCCCAAACGCCTTTCCCGCATTGCGACCCTGCGCGGCGACCGGCCAAATTGTCGATTGGAGGATGGATCCCGCCCCAGATGCGGGAAATGCCGGCTTGGTCGGCGGCGTCGTAATAAGTGGCCCACTGTAAGGTGATGGGCTGGGACGGGCCGTTTTCAAAGCCGAGAGGATAGTTAGTATAGGTGCCGAGGCCGCCTGGGAAGAAAGGAGAACCAGTAATCGCGGTAAGGATTTCCGCGGCGGAACGGCTGAAAGTGCTGTGGCCGGAAAAGTAGCCGGGAAAAGCTGGTGTGACAAAGTTCGTTCGTTGATACGGGATCCAGGCATCGGCCTGGATCCATTTCACGCCGCTGTGCTGGTTGACAGAATTCGTAGGTGGCCCCGGCCAGGAGAGCACCGCGATCTTTCCAGGCGTCAACCCAGCGTGGCGTCCGGATGCGACCGAGGAGGTGGACACCAACTCGATGAGATTCGTAATGAGCGGCAGGCCATTCGCATTGTACCTAGGGAGACCGGGATCGGTGGACTGGCCAAGTCCACCCAAATAGCGAATGGCACTGATGGGGCGCCAGCCGTCATAGGCGCGCTTCACTGCCCAGCAAGCGCATGCGGCCTCGTGGACGGCGGCATTGAGGGCGAAGTACATCTTCACATCCCACTCAAGATCGTCCACGTCAGGCCCGGCGCCGCCGATTCTTTTCACCGTCAACGGATGGTCTGCCACGTAATTGGCAAGAACATTCCAGTGCCCGGGCGGAGTATCCGAATTGGGACCATCGGCCCAGAACTCTGCCAGAACCCGGGCGAAATCGCCGCGTTTGACCACATTGGGCGCGTAGGGAAGGCCAGTGACGGGGTTGTTGGTATAGCCCTGTCCATCGTAGATATCGAAGCTGCCATTCCCGTAGGCACCCGCAAAATCGAGGCTGTTGTTGCCATAGGCACCCGGAGAAATATCCAGGGTGACTCCATCATCCGGGGTCAAGTGGCTGGCAGCCGTGATTACGGCCACGACCTCCTTCACAAACTGCCTTTGGGACGCCCCCCCAAAATACGGCGGCGGTCCCGGATCGATCCAAGGCTTTGTTGCATCAAAGCGCGCCAGCGCGAAAGGCCGCACGCGAAGCCACTGCGCGCCGAGGTAGGATTGGAGGGGGCCTTGCGGAAATCCATTTTGATCGATGGCATTGACGATTTTTAGCCGCTGCCAGTGATTGATATCCACCACGGTATGGGGCGGGTCCTTGCCGTCGGTGATGCCGGGCAGAGCAGTGGCCAGAGGCGGGTTGATGTAAACATACCCGCCTTGGCTGGGGGGATAATCCGGGTAAGGAGCCGATTGCGTCCCGTTGGTTTGTCGGGCGCCGTCGTTGATGAACCAGGCCGAAACCGCGTCATACACCGAGTTGCCTACGCCCGCGGGGGTGGAGGTGTCGCGGGAGAGATTGTTCGTGTCGTAGCCCAGCGCCGTCATTTGGGCGTCGTCCGCCGCGAGGGTGTTGGTGAAGGTTTTGGAATACGCGTGGCGTTCCTTGAGGATTCGATAAGCCGCGAAGCTGATCGCTTCGTGGCGCGCGGCCGCCACGTCGTCGGCGGTGTGTTTGCCGCGATAGACGTAACCCACCGCCCCATTGGTGTCGTAGGCCGCCCAGGCGTCATACATGCAGACCGAAAGACTGAAGAGGTTGCGCGCCTGGGCCGGCGGATGCGGTGTATCCACCCGGATGGCGGCGAGCGCTCGTTCGTTCCAAACGCGGGCGACACTGTTGGAGGCGGCGGCGCGGATGTTGGCACTCGCGCCGCAAATGAACCACAGCAGCAGCGCGTAGCTGGCCAGCCGAACGCGGCATTGTGGCCGGGCCGTCGAATCGGCTAAAAAGTGCACAGCACTGTCCTGATAGATGTGAAGCTTCATTAGCGCGCAATCGAAACTTGATTCATTCTTGCCATCGAGAGTTTGGGGACGACCAGGCCGCTTGCAAAGCGTGGTTTTCAAGCCACTACAAACAAAAGCTCGAGATCGCCTCTAAGTATCGGTGGAAATACGTTTGCTCAAGAAGAGCAACCCTCAACAACAGGTCGTTTCGGGTAGCCCGGCGTTGGCTCCTCGCCGTTCCCGCGCTCATTTTTGCAGATACTTCAGAACGGCTTCAGTGCGAGTGTGAACGTCCAGCTTTTCGTAGATGTGCTTGAGGTGATTGTGCACCGTCCAGATGCTGATATTGAGGGCGTCGGCGATTTCCTTGTCCAGGTAACCTTTGCTCACGTGACTTAGAATGTCCTGTTCCCGCGCGGTCAAATGTGCGATGCCGGGATTTTCTTCGACAATGTTCGAAACGCCAAAGAAGCTTTGGAAATAATTCCGGACCTGCGCAACCGTTTCTTTGGTGGTAAACACCCGCTGACGAAGCACGGGTTGAATCGGCTCAAACAGGGCGGTTGGCAGACGGCGGCGGAAGATGTAGCCGGCGGTGACACCTGAAAGATTGACAAAGATCTGGTCGCTGTCCTCGTAAACTCCGAACATGAAAGCCGGAAGAGTCGGATGTCGGGCACTTAACTGTTGCAGGAATGTTCCGGGCGGCGTTTCGGACAGCGCCCGGTTGACGAGCAGCAGCTCCGGTCGTTCGCGCTCGATCGAAACAAACGCTTCCGCAGCGCTCTTGAAGACCGACGCGCATCGGAACCCAGGTTGACGATTCAGCCAGAAAGCAAGGGTGCTGCGGACCGCCGGGTCGAACTCGATCAAAGCGATCTTACGGGGAGG
>QHNT01000082.1 GCA_003218515.1 Verrucomicrobiota bacterium
CGAATCTCACGAACGTCACCGGCTCTGTGTCCATCCATGACAACGTCAGCGCGACTATTATCTCCACACCGGCGCTTGGGAGCGTTGGTGGCACCGTTTCGCTCTCGGGCAACACCTCCGCTACCACCATCGACCTCGGAGGGCTCGGCTCGGTGGGCGGCAGCGTGTCGCTCGACGGCAACACCTCCGCTACCACCATCGACCTCGGAGGGCTCGGCTCGGTGGGCGGTAGCGTCTCGCTCGATGGCAACACCTCCGCTACCACCATCGACCTCGGAGGGCTCGGCTCGGTGGGCGGCAGCGTCTCGCTCGATGGCAACACCTCCGCTACCACCATCGACCTCGGAGGGCTCGGCTCGGTGGGCGGCAGCGTCTCGCTCTCGGGTAATACCAGGGTCACTAGCGTCTCCCTGCCGGCTCTTACACGCGTCGTTCGCGATGTGACCATTTCGGACAATGCGAGCGCTACTTCCGTCTCCGCACCGTCCTTGGCCACCGTTGGTGGCGGGGTGTTCCTCACGGGTAACACCAGTGCTACTACCGTGTCGGTGCCGTCCCTGGCCACCGTGGGCGGCGGGGTGTCCCTCTCGGGTAACACCAGTGCTACTACTGTGTCGGTGCCGTCCCTGGCCACCGTTGGCGGCGGGATGTCCCTCTCGGGCAACACGAGCGCCACTACTGTCTCTGCGCCGTCCTTGGCCACCGTTGGTGGCGGGGTGTCCCTCTCGGGCAACACCAGTGCTACTACCGTGTCGGTGCCGTCCCTGGCCACCGTGGGCGGCGGGGTGTCCCTCTCGGGCAACACGAGCGCCACTACCGTCTCCGCTCCGTCCTTGGCCACCGTCGGTGGCGGGGTGTCCCTCACGGGTAACACCAGTGCTACTACCGTGTCAGTGCCGTCCCTGGCCACCGTGGGCGGCGGGGTGTCGCTCTCGGGCAACACCTCCGCCACCACCATCGACGTCGGCGCACTCACGTCGGTGATTGGAGACCTCATCATCATCGGCAGCCCGGCGCTCACGAGCCTCGTTATCGGGAACCCGACCGTCGGCGGCGATCTCAGCGTCGCCAGCGGCGCCGTCGCCAACCTCGATCTGTCGAAAACCACCGTCACCGGGAACGTGACCGTGTCGGCTGGGGGCGCCACGACAGTGAGCGCCTCGACAGGCGGCGGCACCACATCGGTGACGCTCGCCAACGGCCCCGCCACGATGACGGCGGCGCTGGCCGTGGGGACGTTCACCAGCCCGGTCATTTTCTCCGTCGAGGCGCTGAGCCCGGCGGCGATGGGGACGGCGCCAGCCACCACGCCATCGGGGACGACAGTCAGTGTGACGGCGATCAGTGCGTACCGCTTCGCGTTTGCGATCCCCACACTCGGCCAGGCCGCCACGCTCAGCTTCGATATCGACGTCGCCGCGCTCGACGCGGCCAGCCGATCGGCTTTCCTCGCAGCCCTGGCTTCGGGCAGCGCGGCGCTTGCGGTCAAGGGCGATGCGCCGGACAGCACGTTTCAGACGTTCGCCATCTGCGCGGCGGGTCAGGTGCCCTCGGCTGGCGGCTGCGTCGGCCTCGCGACATTCAATGCGGCCGGCGCCCCAGTGGCCGCGAGCGACCCGACGGTGGCGATAGCTCGCTTCAACGGCGTCACCGGCCATTTCTCCACCTTCGCCGTCGTCATTCCGTCCGGCGTGAAGATCAGCGGCAACAGCACCAATGGTGTGATGGGCATAGGAGGCATTGGTTTGCCTGGCTCTTCTTACGTGCTCGAAGCCACGACGAATCTCGTGCCGGTGATCATCTGGACGCCGCTCGCCACCAACACGGCGAATACCAGCGGCGTGTTTCAGTTCAGCGACCCAAACACGGCCGTTCATCCACAACGGTTCTATCGGATAAAGGGCCAGTGAGCGCGAATATCTGCGCGCGCTTGGGGAATTCAACAGGAGGTAACGGAGAAAACGGAGGAAATGAGTCTTTGCCGGAACCTGCCTCTGTTATCTCTGTTGCCTCCTGTTGGCCCCATGACTTCAAATCTTAATCGTAATCATGATCCTAATCTCCTAACTAAAGGCCGGGTAACCTTTCACTCTTCGCCGTCGTAATAATCCAGCGGCTCGGAGCGGAGGATGCGGCGTTCCGGCGAGCGCACACCCCATTTCCTGCTGTCGGGATAATAAACTGACTCGCCAATCGGATTGTCCGCCACGACGTAAAGAATCAGGTCCTGCGAGCCGTCGTTAATGAGTTGGTGCGGTTCGTTCGGCTTGAAGAGGAATGCGTCGCCCACCTCGATGGGCGTCTTGCCATCCTTGTGCCGAACGATACCCGTGCCGGAAATGACGTGGTAAAACTCCCATTGCGCACTGTGCAAATGATAGGGGTAAGGAGTCTTGCCGGGTGCGATGCGCACAATCTCAACGTCGAAAGGATGCCGCTCCTGCAGATCCGTGGACTGCGGCTTGCGCCCCAATGCTTCCGAGACCTCCTTGCCTGCGCCGGCGAATTTCCCTTTGGGCGAAGACCAGGTTTCTTCAGCCAGCAGGTTCGTGTTTATTTTTTTCATAGGTTTCGGGCGTTCTGGCCGCGATCGAGGTCAGGCGCGGCACCAGTGAGCGAGGTTATCTCGCCGGGGCCAACCAGGCACCAGCAACTAGGTTCCGAACGGACGTTACCTGAATAGCCGTGGTGCATCAGCCCACGGAACCAACGTCCCAAACCCTGTTCAACCCTTTCCGGGTCGAATTTATTCTCGGGATCCCAATTCCGCAGGTTTCACCTGCGGCTATTCAAGTCGGGACCCTTTCGGGGCCGAAGGCTTTGGTGGTGGTGCCAGGTTGCGCCCTCTCGCCGGCAGGTTTTTTCATTCCTGGTTGTGGGTTGTCAGTCGGAGTTTGTTGTGGGCGTTGGGGCGAATCAACGCAGGCCGCCGGCGACGAGCAGTGTTTCGCCCGTGATCCACGCCGAATCCGAGGAAGCGAGGAAGACGGCGGCAGGCGCGATGTCCTGCGGCTGTCCGATGCGGCCCAGCGGAGTTTGCGCCTCGACCTGTTTGCGAAAATCGCTCTCGGCGATGCCGGCAGAACGCACACCTTCGGTTTCCACCATGCCAGGGTTGAGGGCGTTGACGCGAATCTTGCGCGGTCCAAGTTCCTTGGCCAGCGACTTCGTCACCGCATCCACCGCCGCCTTGGTGCCGCTGTAAACCGAGCCGCTCGCAGGCGCAGAGGTGCTGGCAACCGAACTGATATTGATCACGCTGCCGCCTTCGGAGTTGAACTGCTTCACCGCTTCCTGGGTTGCGAGAATCAAGCCGAGAACGTTCAGGTTGAATTGCCGGTGGAAATGCTCCTCCGTCACTTTCTCAAGCGGGAGAAATTCGTAAACACCCGCGTTGTTGACCAGGATGTCGAGCGCGCCGAATGCCTTCTTCGTCTCGGCGAAGAGGCGTTCGATGTCCGCCTTTTTCGCGACGTCGGCCTGCACCGCAATGGCCTTGCCGCCGTTGCCGGTAATTTCAGCGACGACCTTGTCTGCGCCTGCTTTGCTCGAAGCGTAGTTGACGACGACGGACGCGCCTTCGGCGGCCAGATGTTTGGCGATGGAAGCGCCGATCCCTTTGGATGCGCCCGTGACGACCGCTACTTTACCCGCGAGTTTTTTGGTATTGGTTTTCATTGTGTTTGATTTCGTTTGAGTTTCGCTTTTTAACAGGAGAAAAGCGAGACAACCGAGAAAGTCTCTTGTTTCTGGTTTGAGTGAATCAGAAGATTACGATTATGAGAAAGATTATGATTAAGAACTTCAGGTGCACGAGGCCCTCACCCTATCCCTCTCCCATCCGATGGGAGAGGGTGGCCGAAGGTCGGGTGAGGGGTTAGTTCGAACAAAAGGACTTGGGCCGGTTTGGCCACGCTCAGGTCCGCGACCCGGATTGGATGCTCATGCTTTAAACAAACCGCCGAACGACTGGCGGTATGCCCAAAGTAGAAAGAGCGCAAGCACGCTGACCACCACAGCCAGTGGCAGTCCGGAAGGTTCGAGAAAAATGTGGAACAACAGAATGTTCACGATCACCGGGCAGAGCAGCGTCAAGCCCAGCGGCACAAACCGTCCGAGCAGACACAGCGCCCCGCCGACAATTTGCAGGATCGCCACGACGTAAAAGTAGTGGCTCACGAAGAGCGCCTTCATGAAATCGCCGGCCAGACCTTGCGGCGGCGGCAGAGGAATGAACTGCAGGAAAGCGTTCAGACCGAACACGACGAAGGTGAGTCCAAGCAGACTCCGGACGATGATAGTCAGGGTTTTCATGTTTGTTTTTGTTTGAGGTTCTGGATGGTTTTTGAACAGGAGAAAACGGAGATAACGGAGGAATTACTCTGTTTCCTCCGTTACCTCCTGTTCATCGCTTAACTCAGATCGAACAAAAGGACTTGCGCCGTTTTCGTCGCGCTCAGTTCCAGCGCGCTTTCTTCGCTCAGTGCCGCCGCATCGCCGCCGCTGAGCTTTTTGCCGTTGAGCGACACTTCGCCTTCGGCCACATGAACCCACGCGTGGCGTTCGGGTGCAAGCTTGTGCGTGACGCGATTGTCCGCGTCGAGTTTGGCCAGCCAGAGATCGGCGTCCTGGTTGATGGCGATTGACCCGTCGCGGCCCGTCTTGCTCGTGACCAGATGCAGCTTTCCGGTGGCGGCGTCCTTCATCGACTTCTCCGCGTAACGCGGCGTCAGGCCTTTGCGCTCGGGCAAAATCCAGATTTGCAACAGGTGCACGGCTTCGTCTTTCGACGGATTGAATTCGCTGTGCTGCACGCCGGTGCCGGCGGCCATGTATTGCACCTCGCCCGGGCGGATCACACGCCCGTTGCCCATCGAGTCCTTGTGCTCCAGCGCGCCGCTGAGGATGTACGTGATGATCTCCATGTCCCGATGCGGATGCGTTCCGAAACCCATCCCCGGCATGACGAGATCATCATTGATGACGCGCAAGCTGCGGAAGCCGATCCATTGCGGGTCGTAATAATCCGCGAAGCTGAAGGTGTGATAGGTGTCGAGCCATCCGTGTTCGGCGTGCCCTCGTTCATTTGCTTTTCGTATTTTCATCATGGCAAGACAGTGCCACAAGACCCGCCAACTTGGGAAAGACCATGTTTCTTGCCTCAGCATAACCAAAGGGCATGGTGCTGCCTAGATTGGTGCTGCGGATTCCAAATTGAGGGGAAAGTCTTGTTCTTTTAGAGAACAGGACAATCTTACTGCGCTAAGGCACGCAGTAAAATCCTAGGGCGCACTACTATGACTGGCGATAAATCAGATGCTTCAAAGCTGATATGCAGTTGAGCATGCGGATGAAAGTGTGTTGCGGATCCCCCCACCGGGCGAGGCCAAGAAGCACCCACCGCGCTCCGCGCTCCAAGTCCATTTTTTCATACTCTTGCAGGAGCGCATCCGCCCTGAAATGCACAGCCGCAGAACCGGAGTCCCTGATCCGTTGCAGGTGAAATCCCATCAGTTCAGCAATTCCCGCATTGAACAGAATAGCCCGGTCCACCACGCCGCTGAGGTCGTCCATGCCACCTTCGTCAGAAGATTCGAGGACGCGGCCACTGACCAGACGTGACCGGAGCACCGTCTTCTTTGTTTTGGTCCCTGCGAAAGCGCCAGACACTATCGCGGCGAGTGTTTCGTGATCCTGACTGATAAAAAGGCTCATGAGCCCTTTTACAACAGTCGTGTTTTTGCGGGTCGCAAAATCCCCGGCATGCTGGAGCCCGTATTTCAGCGCATCCACGCGAGTGGCCTTCCAGTAGGGTGTCGGCGCGTATGGGAACGGTTCACTGGCAGGCTCCACATCGCCGGTCAGCTTCTGGCGTTCGCACAGACAAACGATAAAGAAGACGAAAACGAACAAGGCACCCAGACCGAGCACGCCCAACACAAGGTAAAGCCGAAGTCCGGAGTGGAACAAATTCGGGAGATTCGGCGAATCACCAAAAAGAACGCCCATGACTTCCATGAGTGCATGACACCACAGTGCCTTGCGGCGATCAAGGCCGATCAGATTCAGCGCTCCCGTCCCAAGGACGGTTTCCGAAATGTTGCGGGTTTTGATCCGGTCGAGCAGATACGCTTCGTTCCGCCCGCTGCGCCTCACAGAGGCGCGCTCCGGCGCGCGGGTGCTGCGACCCGCAGCACGTCCGCACACAAGCGCCGTCTGGAAATTTGTTTTCACGACCTCCCTCACCCCGGCCCTCTCCCCAAGGAGAGGGAGTCGCCATCGCTCCGCATCCGCGTTCATCAGTGTTTATCCGTGGTTGAATTCTCTGCGGCTCATCGGTTCAAAGCCAGAGCCGCGGTCCTTGAAGACTACGCGGCCAGCTTCAGAAACCGCTTCGCCATCTCCGGCCCTTTGCCTTCCTCCTCGTGTTTGAAGAAAATGAATGCCTCACGCCACTCCTGCTCGTGCACCCGCTTCGCCCACGCCTTCAGCTCCGCATCGCCGTAATCGGGCCGGCGCAACCGCAGATAGCCCCAATCCGCCGTGGATACGAAAGGGATTTCAAGTTCATTCTCAGCTTCCGCGATGCAGAGAACAGCCCGATGATCGCGTAACAGGCCGAAGACTTCGTCGTCGAACCACGATTGATGGCGGAACTCGAACGCTGCGCGGCGGTCCGACGGCAGCAGCGCGAGAAACTCGCGCAGCCGCGGGGCATCCTTCCTCAAATACGGCGGCAACTGAAACAGCAACGGTCCGAGGCGCTCTTTCAGCGCCCCGGCGACTTCGAGCAAATACGACACTGAATCATCTGCGTCCTTGAGCCGTTGGTGGTGTGTGATGCGCTGCGATGCCTTGAGCACGAACATGAAATCGGCGGGGACCTCTTTCGCCCAGGCTTCCAGAACCGACGCCTTGGGCATGCGATAGAACGTGTTATTGATCTCAACCGACCGAAAACGCTCACCGTAGAAGCGGAGCATTTGTTTGTCCGGCAGGTCCTCGGGATAGAAAGTGCCCTTCCACTCCTTGTAGGAATAGCCGCTCGTGCCGACGTAGAAGTTCATAGCCAAGTGTGACGCGATTTTGCGTGATGTTCAATTAGAACCAAGGGGTGCGCAAGCCGTCAGCCACGGTGTGGCGGAAGATGGTAGCCCACGGCGCGAGGCGTGGGGAAAAATGCGCCATCACCAAAAGCCCCGTCGGGGGCCTCGTCGGGGGCGACAGAATTGGGGCCAAAGAGAATTTCCTTTCGCCGCTTCGCGGCTCCGATTGCCGATACCGCAACCCACGGCTGACGCCGTGGGCTACCTTCTACCGCTGCTCCGCAGCTATTCTGCGGCCCGTGGACCCGATTTCTAACGCCGGCCCGCGATCACCTTTCCGATCCAGTCCGCCAGCGCGTCCAACAGTTCGTCTCTAACTTCCGAATCCTTGCGTCCTGTGCGGGCAGGCACGTGAAACGAATGATCCGCATCTTGAAACAACTTAAGTGTCGCCCGGGCGCCGAGTCGTTCGCAAAGCGGTTCCAAAAGCTGCAAGTTCGCGAATTCATCACGAGTTCCTTGCAGGAACAACATCGGAATTTGCACGTCGAAGAGATGCTTTGCGCGTTCGTCCGATGGCTGTCCGGGCGGGTGAAGCGGGAATCCGAGAAACACGAGTCCACGCACTCCGGGCAAAGGCGACACGGCCTGCGCCTGCGACGTCATGCGACCGCCAAACGATTTGCCCCCGGCGAAAAGAGCAAGCGGCAACCGTGAGGCTTCCAGCACTGCGGCGCGGACGGTGGCCTGAGCCAGTTTCGGGGCGTCCGGCCGTTTTGATCCCTGCTCCATGTACGGAAACTGATAGCGCAGCGTGGCGGTGCCGCGCTCGGCAAGTCCTTTTGCGATGGCCGTCATGAACGGATGCGTCATTCCAGCCCCGGCGCCGTGCGCCAGCACGCAGCACGCCCGCGCCTCCCGGGGCGCCTGGAGCAGGCCGGAGACGCGCTGCGCATCACTCACAGGTATGGTGACAGGTTGTGGCTCCGTGGAATTCATCGATGCGAACTCGAATCTGGATCACACACAAGCAAATGGAAGAACAATCCCTTGCCATCAAATTCGTTGGTCAGTGATGAGAGGCGGTGGTAGTCTGCAGACAACCGCGACTCTTAATGCCCTCGCGCACAGCTCAAATCGCCCAGGTTGGCAAACGGAAGATTGAACTTTCGAATCTGACGAAAGTTCTTTTTCCCGACGACCACATCGTCAAAGCGCAGCTCATTGAATATTATCTCAAAATTGCGCCGACGATTCTGGCGCACGTGAAAGGGCGGCCATTGTCGCTGGTGCGGTATCCGGACGGCATCGGCGGAGAGTCGTTCTTTCAGAAAAACCGACCGGATTGGGCGCCCGAGTGGATCCAGCATGTGACGCTCGGCGAAGAAAAAAAGGACTACGTTATCGCGACCGAGGAAGCGTCGCTCGTCTGGCTGGCGAACCTGGCGTGCATCGAGCTGCACCAGATGCACGCGCGCGCGCCGCATTTTGATAAGCCGGATTACATCGTGTACGACTTCGACCCGCCGGAGAATTTCAAGTTCCGGGATGTCGCCGGGCTTGCTCTGGAATTCAAAGAACATCTCGAGAGTTTCGGCTACCATCCGTTTGTTAAAACGACCGGTCGCAAGGGCCTGCACGTCCTGGCGCCGATCGAGCCGAAGTGGGAATTTCACAAGACATTTGAGGCGGCAAAGGCCGTTGCCCAGCCGTTCGTGGATGCGCACGCGTCGGTATTGACCCTGCAAATCAGGAAGGAACACCGGAAAGGCAAGGTTCTGCTCGATGTTTATCGCAACCGGCAATCACAAACGATCGTCGCCGCGTACAGCGTGCGCGGACTTCCCGGCGCGCCGGTTTCAACTCCGCTGCATTGGGAGGAGCTGGAGTCCATTGAAAGTCCAAAGGCGTTCGATCTTAGCAGCGTTCCCCGGCGGGTCATGCAGAATGGAGACCCATGGGAAGCAATCGCCGCTTACGCAGCGCCGATTCATACGGAAAGGAAAGAGCCGAAGCGCCCCCTCACCCCGTCCCTCTCCCCCGGTGGGGGAGAGGGTGCCCGCAGGGCGAGGGAGAGTGGGCGCACCTACAAGACGCCGGAACAACTCAAAAGCTATTCCAGGAAACGCAGCTTCGACAAGACAGCGGAGCCGCCACCTCCGCCCCTCTCCCTATCCGATGGGGAGAGGGATGGAGTGAGCGGAACAGGAAGCGCGTTTGTCGTTCACCGGCATCATGCTTCTCGGCTGCATTATGATTTGCGATTGGAACAAAACGGCGTCTTGAAATCGTGGGCTGTTCCCAAAGGGTTGCCGCCGAGGCCCGGCATCATGCGACTGGCGGTCAATGTGGAGGATCATCCGCTGGAATACGTCCATTTCGAAGGCGCGATTCCCAAAGGCGAATACGGCGGCGGCATGATGTGGAAATTCGCGCAAGGCCGGTACGAAATCACCAAACAGAAAAAGGACGGATTCTATTTTCGTTTGCAATCGCGCGAGTTGAACGCCGAATATCGCACGCACCATACGCGGGAGAACCAGTGGCTGCTCGAACGCGTGGACAACCCGCAAACGGACTGGCTGCGCGATCCGATTGAGCCGATGCTGGCGCGGTCCGCGGACAAGCCCCCTGATTCCAAAGATTATGTTTATGAGGTCAAATGGGACGGCATTCGCGCGATGATTTCCTTGGATGAGGGACACATAAGAATTCGCGGTCGCAACGGGATGGATGTGACCGAACAATTCCCTGAATTGCTGATTCCCGAACAGGCGTTTCGCGCGACCTGCGCGCTGTTTGACGGAGAGATTGTCTGTCTCGAGGCGGATGGGAAGCCCAATTTCCGAAACGTGATCCATCGCATGCAGCAAAAGACGGAAGGGGGGATCGAACGCGCCAGGGCCAAAAACGCGTCGGTGTGTTATGTGTTCGATTGTCTTTACCTGGATGGACGGCCGATTGTTAATGAGCCGCTGACCAGGCGACGCGAGTGGCTGCAAGACGCGATCAAAAAGGGGTCGGCTTATCGCGTGAGTGAAGTCGTCGAAGAAGGAGCGGTTTTCTTCCAGGCCGTGAAAGAGATGGGGCTCGAAGGCATCATGGCCAAACAGCGCAACAGCCCGTATCTACCCGGCAAGCGAAGTGATTCGTGGTTGAAGATTAAAGCACGACAGACCCTGGAGTGCGTGATCATCGGTTACACGAAGGGCAAGGGCGACCGGGAAGCGGGTTTCGGCGCGCTGCACCTGGCAGAAGCAGACGGCGCTGAGCTTAAGTATCTCGGAAAAGTCGGAACGGGATTTGATAATGATTCACTCAAGGCTGTTGCGGCTGAATTGCAAAAAGTGAAAACGATCAAGAGGCCCGTTAAGGAGAAACCGCTCGATGATGCGCGGTCTGTCTGGATTGAGCCGAAACTGATGTGCGAGGTGCAATTCGCTTCGTTGACCCAAGACGGCCTGTTGCGAGAAGCGGTATTTGTGCGGCTGAGGCCGGACCTGAGATTCCAAATCAAACCTTGAATGGCGGGTGAAAACGGGGTAGGTTCGTGCGTGCCAGTCATTCAATTCAAAGGGAAAACCGCGGTTGAGAGCTATCATCGCGTAGTTCCTCATCACATTCTGGAGATAGATGAAAAACTTTCGCTCGCCAAAAAGCCTTCGCTGGACGGCAATCTCATCATCGAGGGCGACAATCTCGTTGCGCTGAAAAGTTTGCTGCCGACGCATGCGGGCAAGATCAAATGCATCTACATTGACCCGCCTTACAACACCGGTGAAGAGAAGTGGATTTTCAATGACAACCTCACGCAGCCGCAGTTTAAGGAATGGATTGGCCAAGAGGTTGGAAAGGAGGCTGACGACGCATGCCGCCACGACAAGTGGTGCTGCATGATGTACCCACGATTACATCTGTTGCGCGAGCTCCTGACAGACGAAGGAATTCTTTTCGTCTCTATCGGTGAGGATGAAGTGCATCATCTCCGAATGATCGCCAATGAGATTTTCCGAACCGAAAAGCCCCTTGTAACCTTCGTTTGGCGGCGAAGGAGTCCAAGCGGAATGCGTAAAGACCCAGTATCGATTGATCACGAATATGTCCTTGGCTACGCGTCCAATCCCGAGTGTGTTGAATTGTCTGGCTTGCTCGTTACGGAAGATCAATATCCTTTCGTGGAGAAGGACGGTCGCCGGTATGCAAGCACCGACTTAACGATTGGTGCTACCTCCGAGGATCGTCCGAATCAATTCTACCCGATAAAGAATCCAAGATCGGGCGTGGAATACGCCGCTAATCCAAATCGCGTTTGGCGTTTCGAGCCTGATGCGATGAAGGATGTCATCGCAAAGGATTTAGTGATTTGGCCTGACGAAGCGGATGGTGATTTGAAGAGGCCTCGCTACAAAACTTTTTTTGATCCAAAGAATCCAAAGACTAAAGCCGTATCGAGTTGGATCGTTGGTCTTGGTGCTGAGCCAGACCCGGAGGCGGAGGATTACGACGAGGACATCGCCGAGATCAGTTCCGGATTCACAGCGGAAGGCGGTAAGCTTCTTCGCCGCATTTTCGGGAAGAAGGTTTTTAATTATCCAAAACCTTTGTCGCTAGTGGAGTCCCTGTTAAAAGTTGCAACGAAAAATAATGATGTAGTGCTCGACTCGTTTGCGGGAAGCGGCACCACCGGGCATGCGGTTTTGGAAATGAATAAGAACGATGGTGGCAATCGCCAATTTGTTCTCGTTCAGCAGCCGTACGAAACGAAAGAAAACGAGGCGGCAAAATTCAACATCTGTGAGAAAATCACTGCCGACCGCGTTCGCCGGGTTATCAAAGGTTACAGCTTCAAAACACAATCGGGCAAAACGGAGAAGATCGAAGGTCTGAGCGGCGAATTCGCTTACGTGCGCGTCGCCGACAAGCTGATGGGTGAGTATCGCGACTTGGGCAACAAGCTGCCAAGTTTTGAGGAAGTGGCGCGCTACGTTTATTTCACGGAGACAAGCCAGAATTTCGAGGCAACGAAAATGGACAAAGCGACTGGCAAGATCGGCGAGTGGAAAAATACCAGCTATTACCTGCTTTATTCACCGAACCGGAAAGAAGATCGCGCGTTGGACGTCACTTTCCTGAAAAGTTTGAAAGACAAGAATCCGCGCAAGGTGATTTATTGCGAGAAAGTTTGGCTGCACCGGGAAGATTTGGCGAAGTTCGGCGACGTGCGTCCGATGCTCGTGCCATTCAATTTGAAGTAAGTATGTGCTACGACCTCCCTCACCCCGGCCCTCTCCCCAAGGAGAGGGAGAATGGTTTCCGGTCTCACGAACATTCGAGCAACTGGATTTGCCAGACAACTGTTCGTAAAACTAAAAGCGCGATGGCCGTTCCCTCTCCCCGGGGGTCAGGGTGAGGGCGAGCGTCAATAATCACTTTTGAAACCAGTATGATTCGAGCAACCGAACCGGGCGACGGCGGCGGCGTGCCGTTGTATCAATTGAAGATCACGCTCAAGTGGTCGCAGCCCGCGATCTGGCGGCGCGGGGTGGTCCGCGCGGACATGAAACTGGACCGGCTGCACGACGTCATCCAGATCCTGATGCCGTGGACGAATTCGCACATGCACCAGTTCATCGTGGGGCGGACGTTTTACGGCAAGCCGGACCGGGAGTTTGCCAGCATGGGCATGAGCGAGACGTTGAACGAGAAGCAATACACTGTGGCCGAACTCGCGCCCGCCGCGAAGAAGAAGTTCATTTACGAGTATGATTTTGGCGACGGCTGGCAGCACGACGTGACGGTGGAAAAGATTTTGCCGCCGGACGCGGGTTTCAAACATCCGGTCTGTCTGGGCGGGGCGAACGCGTGTCCCCCGGATGATTGCGGCGGCATCCCAGGCTATTACAATCTGCTGGAGGCACTGGTGAATCCCAAGCACCCGGATCACGAGCACTTGAAGGACTGGATCGGCGGCGAATGGGACGCGACGCGATTTGATCTCGAAGACACGAACAAGATGCTTAAACGATTGAAACCGTGAGTTTCAACGAATGGAACTTAAGAAATACCAACGGCGCGTTCTTGATGAGGTAAAGACTTATCTCTTGGAACTGGCGAAGCAACAGGCGGCAGGCAACAAACATGCCGCACTGGATGCATGGGAGAATATCCGCGTTCCTGGACGCCGGTACGTCGAAAGCCGAAACAAGCTCGGCAAAGATCTGCCAACCTTTTGTTTGAAAGTTCCAACGGGCGGCGGAAAGACGCTGCTGGCAACGCAAGTTCTCGGTCTGATTTACGGCACAATATTGGAAAAGCGAAATGGCGTCGGTCTCGTTTTGTGGGTTGTCCCGAGCGACCAGATTTACAAGTACACGGTAAAGGCATTGCGTGATCGAAATCACTTTTACCGCTTTTCACTTGAACACGCTGTGAGCCGTCGAGTGGAAGTGTGGGAAAAGCACGAAATCAATCGGTTGACACCGACGCAGCTTTCTTCTTCGTTGAATGTTCTGGTCCTCATCAAGGCTTCAATCAGCACGTCGAAGAAGGAAATGCGGAAAGTATTTGCCGACAGTGGCGGAAACATCGTGATGCACTTCCCGGCGGAAGATGATCCGGATGCGCACAAGGCGCTGAAACAACGATGCCCAAATCTGGAAATGCTCGCGGAGGATGACGAAAGGGGCGAGTATCTCACCAAGACTTCACTTGCAAATCTCATCCGCCTGCAAGAACCGCCAATCATCTTGGACGAGGGACACAAAGCGATCAGCGAACTTGCGCGGGACATGTTGCAGGACTGCAATGCTTCCATCGTTGTCGAGCTGTCGGCGACGCCGCAGAAAAACGCCAATATCATTTGTCGCGTGAGCGGAGACGAATTATTGAAGGAGGGCATGATTAAGCTGCCGATCAACATCTGCAATTCAAACGAGGGCCGATGGGAGAACTGCCTGAGCAAGGCGAAGCTGAAGCGTGAAGAATTGGAAAAGATAGCGGAACAACATTACGAGAAGGCGCGCCGGGAAATTCGCCCAATTGTTTTGGTTCAGGTGGAACGGACGGGCAAAAACCAGCGCGAGGCCGGCTTGATTCACAGTGAGCAGATCAAAGAATATTTGATTCAGCGGCTTGGGGTGAACGCTGCGGAAATTGCGATTAAGAGTTCTGACAAGGATGACATTGAGGGGATCAATCTGCTTGCTGAGGGCTGTCGCATTAACTGGATCATAACAAAGGCAGCATTGCAAGAGGGCTGGGATTGTCCGTTTGCCTACATTTTGGTTTCCCTAAACAACACGGGTCGCGCTCAGACTATGACCCAGTTAATCGGGCGTGTGCTCCGGCAGCCATTCGCGGACAAGACCCAGCGTCCTGGACTCAATGAAAGCTACGTTTATTGCCTGCGCCAACGCGCCGACTCGATCGCAAAGGACGTGAAGAAGGCATTGGAAAAGGAAGGCTACGAAGAAGGCGATAGTAGCGTCGTGGACAAAAGTGGCGAGCGTGAAGCTGTGCCGAAACAGTTTTCGTTTTTCCGCAACGAATTCAAACGCCTCTATCAGCCATTCGACGGAAAAATTTACCTGCCACGTTTCTGCATTCGCAACGGGAACGATTATGAAGGATTGGATTATTTCCGGCATCTCATCAGCCAGGTAGATGTCGAGAAGTTCAACTACGACAAACTACAATGGAATTTGAGTGATGAAATGGAAAAGGCCAAAGACTTCTTCTATCGCGCAACGCTCGGCCAAAGCAAACTGACGGCGGTCGGCCAGCAAGACTCAGGCTATTACGAACCCGATGACGTGGTGCTGGCGTGGCTGGTGGCGAGTTTGCCTTACGAGCATTTCAGCTTCAAACAACTCCGAACAGTTGTTGAAAACTTGACCGAGCGGTTGTGCAAAGTGAATCCGACCCTCAAAGGACATTTGGGGCTGGTGAAGTTCACGCTACGAAACAAATACCGTGAGTTCATCGAGTCTGAAACGGATCGGCAGGCGGAAGCAGCGTTTGACCGCTTATTCGAGAAAAGTCAGTTGTGTTTTTATCTCGAATGTGTGGAATGTCGTTTTGAAATCCCGTCGAGCATTGAGATTCGAAGCGTCGGACGCCTGCGCCATGCGGATGATTCGGATGTTGCGAAATCGTTGTTCGACTACGCGGAGCGAGCGGGTTTCAATCAATATGAGGCGGAGGTTGCGCTAGTTCTGGACAAACACCCGGAAGTGCTTTGGTGGTATCAGAACAAAGTGGGGAAAGAAAATTTCTCGATTCAAGGTTTTCGAAAGAATCGGATCTTTCCTGATTTCGTCGTCCAGAATGGCGAAGACCAAAAGCCTGTCGCTAGAGTCGTGGTCGTAGAAAGCAAGGGCAGACATCTTGGCGGCAACCCCGACACGGATTACAAACGGAAGATTGCGAAACGCTTTACTGACATCGGAAAGAAGGTTTCGTGGCAGAAACTTGGCGAGGGTTTCGATCAGCACCAGTTCCGTTTTCAGATTCTGGATGAAGGACTTTACGACAGTTGGCGGGATGAATTGAAAAAGATGATTGAAGCATGATTTCTAGTTTGGCCTTTAGCCAAACTTGGTGAGCCTTAAGTTCGTCGAATCAGCCCTTTGTTCTTTGCGGCCAAGAACTTTCACAAACGGCCTATGCGCACCATCTTAATTACGATTGGCTTTTTCGCCGCCAAATGTCATGCTCCACGTTACCTATGAACGCAAGCATCGAACTGAAACGAGGTGAGTTATGAGATCGATATGGAAAGGGCACATTCGATTTTCTTTGGTTACCATCCCGATCCGGATTTACAACGCCGTGGACACGGAAGAAACGATCCGGTTCAACCAATTGCACAAGGACGATAACGGCGCGGTGGGTTACGAAAAAAAATGCAAGAAGTGCGGGAAGGCGCTCACGACGGAAGAGATCGTCAAGGGTTATCAGTTCGAGCCGGAACAATACGTGATCGTTTCGCCGGACGATCTCGCCAAGATCAAGCTCAAGAGCACCAAAGTTATCGAAATCGAAGGGTTCATTGACGCCGGCGAAGTCCATCCCTCGCTATATGAATCGCCGTATTTCGCCGGCCCGGACGGATTGGTCGCGACGAAAACCTATTCCTTGTTGAGCGAAGCGCTGAAGGCGAGCGGGAAAGTGGGCATTGGTAAAGTCGTTTTGCGCGATCGCGAGGAAGTCGTGATGATTGCGCCGCTGGACGGCGGACTCGTACTTTACAAATTGCGGCAGCAGAGTGAAGTGCGGAAAATGGAGAGCGTTCCGCAGATCGAGCACAAAGCAGTGAACAAGGATGAATTAAAGCTCTCGGTCAGTCTGGTGGAATCCATGGCCTCAACTCTAAAAGAGCTCGATTTGACGGATCGCTATCGCGACGCCCTGCGCGAGTTGATTGAGGCGAAGATTGCAGGCAAGGAAGTGGTGAGCGTTCCCGAGGAGGAAAAGCCGGTGGTGGATATCATGACCGCGCTCAAGCAGAGCATCGACCAGGCGAAAGCAAAGAAGAAGCCGATGGAACGAGCCAAAGGCGAGCGGAAAGAAGCGGTCGAAGTCAAGCCGGCAAAGCAGAGGAAGCAAAAAGTTGCGTAATGTGATCCGGCCTCTCACTCCGTCGCTCTCCATGAAGCCCGACGAACATCCAACATCGAACATCCAACGCCGAACATCGAATGGCGGCGCGAATCCTCGCTCACTTCGGCGTTCGTTGTTCGATGTTGGATGTTCGATGTTTTCCCTCGGTTCAGGGGGTTCAACGCGCGAATTTTCATTCCGGGGAATTCTTTCCATGAACCCCCTCACCCCTTCCCTCTCCCCCACTGGGGGAGAGGGGGGCCGGAGGCCGGGTGAGGGGGCCTCTCGGGGTTCAGGGGCTCAATGCGCGAAATTTTTCCGAGAAATCTCTCCCTGTCGGACGAGGTAAAGGGTCGGTGCGCGAATTCGATGGTCCAAATCATAAAATTCCCTGTTCCGGCGTCGAAGTTCGGTTTCAAGCGCGTCAAGAGGCGGGCAAAAGCTGCCCAGGATCCGGATCAGTTGGATTTATTTCCCAAGACCACGGCGCAAATTCTGGATTTTTCATCCGCGTTGAGTCGCTTTGAGCAAGCGCTGATGCTGGATGAACGCGGGGACCTGAAAGCCGCCGAGTTGTACCGGAAGGCGATTGAAGAGCAGGATTGCGTCGCCGATGCCTATTGCAATCTCGGCATTATCGAATCGCAAAAGGGAAACACGGCCAAAGCGTTTGATTGTTTTACGACCTCGCTGAAACACGATCCCCGGCACTCTGAAGCGCATTATAATCTGGGTAATTTGTATTGCGACGTGAACGACTTCCGCCTCGCGCAAATTCACTATGAAATGGCGAAAGAGGTGGACCCTTCGTTTGCGAATGTCTATTTCAACCTGGCGCTTGTTCAGGCGATAAATAATGACTTTGGCGCCGCGATAAGCGCGCTCACCAGGTATCAGGAATTGGTTTCCAAAGATGAGGCGCTCAATGCCGAAGAATTGTTGCACAATCTTAAGAGATCATTGGCGGCCGCCAGGAATTCCCGGCCTGGCTCTACGTGATTCCGCCAAGCTGAACCGTCGCGCAGCCAGCTTGCTTGCCCGAACACAGCCAAGTGGTCTATTTAAGAAATAGACCACTAAGCATGGAACTGCGCCATCTCCGCTATTTCATCGGCGTGGCCGAGGAGGAAAACGTCTCCCGCGCCGCGCTGAAGTTGCACGTTTCACAGCCGGCCTTGAGCCGCCAGATCCGCGACTTGGAAGAGGAACTGGGCTTCCTGCTTTTGGAACGCAGCGCCAAGTCCGTGCGGCTCACCGAAGCGGGTCGCGCGTTTTTGACCGAAGCGCGCGCGGTGCTGCAACGCGCGGAAGACGCCGTGAAAGCGGCGCGGGCCATCGCCACGGGCGGGCGCGGCGAATTGCACGTCGGTTACGCGCCGTCGCTCACCGCGCGAATTTTACCGCCGACGTTGCGCGCCTTCCAGGCCGAGTTGCCGAACGTGCGCGTGAGGTTGCACGATCTGTCCACGGAGGAAATGCTCGCCGGATTGCGCGAGGGCAAATTGCAGATCGCCTTCGTCGTGCGTCTGACGCCGGCCCTGTTGCGCGGACTGCGATTCGAGGAATTGGCGCGCGAGTCGATTTGCCTCGCGGTTGCGCCGAAACATCCGCTGGCGGGGCGACGCACCGTGACGCTGGCGGAGGTCGCGCGGGAGCCGCTCGTCACCTACAGCCGCAAGGATTATCCCGACGCTCACGAGAATCTGGCAGCGATGTTTGCCGCCATCAAAAGCAAACCGCGCATTGCGGAGGAACACGACAGCGTCAGCAGCTTGATCGCCGCGGTCGAAGCGGGAAACGGCGTGGCCATAGCGCCGCAATCCCTGACGTGCACGGCGGGGCCGCGCCTGAAACTCATCCCGTTCTCGCCCGCGCCGGCGCCTTTGATCATCGGAGCTGCGTGGTCAAAAGACGGACTCACCGCCGCCGCCGAACGGTTTTTGAAATGCGCGAAGGAAACGACCTTGAAGAAGGAATGATCGCTCGAGCATCAAGAGTTTTTAGCCAGGTATGGCGCCAACGCTCCCGCGATTCTGCTTCCATCTCGCTGAACAGGACAACTGGCCTTTCATTCAATTGGCCGTCGGCGCACTGGTGCCTGATACCTTGCGGTTGAAGCGTGCCGCTTGCGCTCTCGCACCCGACCACCCTTTACTCGATACGGTTCATGCTGGAGTTCACCGAGTTGCGGCAATGGAGCGCGGCTGTCCAAAAATAGTTGTCGATGGTTATTGCTATCCCGCCGGAACCCGTCACGCTGAGCCAGTCTGTCAGATGGCTTGTCGCTTCCAAGGCATGGTGAATCTTCAAGTGAACCTTGTTCAGTGATGATTTTAGACCCGACGTTCGGGAACAGTCTGTGGAAAGTGCTGGTTTGTCGGACAGCAAAACATCGCATGAGTAGTAAATTGTTTGTCGGAAACCTTTCCTTCAATACCACCGAAAACGACCTCCAAGACGCGTTCGCCGCGTTTGGCACGGTCACCGAAGCAAACCTGATGATGGATCGCATGACCAATCGCCCCCGGGGCTTTGGCTTCGTGACCATGAGTTCAGCCGAGGAGGCGCAGAAGGCCATTGAGGGATTGAATGGCAAGGATATGGACGGGCGCGCCCTCACGGTCAACGTCGCCAAGCCGCGCGAAGAGCGCGCGGGCGGAGGCCGTCGCGAATCGGGCGGCGGTGGTCGCAGTCGTTACTAAGCACTTTGGGATTTCGTGGCGGGATTCGGCTTGGACCGGGCCCCGCCTTTCTATCTCGCGGCGTCATGTTTGCAGATCGGCCGGATGTCGCGCTGCAAGACAGACAGGTTTTACTCAATCAGCCCATGAAAGAAGAACATATTGAAGTTGAAGGTCGCGTCATGACCGTGCTGCCTGGCACGATGTTCCGGGTGGAACTGGAAAACAAGCACCTCGTGCTGGCCACCATCTGCGGCAAGATGCGCAAGCGTTGGGTGCGTCTCACCGTCGGCGACCGGGTGAAAATGGAGATGTCGCCCTACGACCTGGAGAAAGCACGCATCACCTGGCGGTTGAAGTAGAAACCCGGCGCTTCCGTCGCTGGTTTCCGGACGTTTACCCCTTCGGTGGATTTGCGTGCCTTGCTCAAAGGGGCGGAGCGCGCGGACGTGACGTCATTTGACGAGAGTTCTCGAGAAACAGGCGGACGAGCAAGGCATCGACGCGCGTTTCCACATCGTATATAACCGGCGCTCGTGAACGCTCACCGCTTGAAACGTGTCGGCGTCATTGTTGGAATACCGATCAAATGTTTTAACAACCCTGAAAGGGTTGCATCGGATTTCGGGAACATGGATGCAACCCCGTTGGGGTTGAAAATGTTTTTCACCGTTGACCCAGGGTAGCGCGTGCCGCGCAACCCTGGGCTGAGGGATGGAATCCCGTTGGGATTCACGAGCGCGCCATTGATGCCGCTTCGACGTGCGACCGAACTCGGATTCCTAACCGATATAATTTCCACTGGCCGGGACAGCCTGAAAAATTGTCCCGTTTCGCTCACGGCCACTGGAGACGATAGAACCGCTGCGGATAGTTCGTGTAGGCAGGGTCGAGGAATTGCCAGACCGGCCTGGCAGGCACAGGGAGCAGCTCCCAATCGGTCAAATTCGTGGAGGCAAACACGCTCAAGTTCCAGCCGGTGACGTTGGTGAGCGCGAACTGAAAGAGTCCACCGCCCAGCGTGCTGGGGTTCGTCATCACCAGAGATGGGCTTGTGAGCCAGAAGTTGGAAAGGACGTTGTCGAGTTCGGTCTGGTCCACGCGACCGTCGCCGTTGAGGTCGCCTGCGGCGAAGAGCGTAGGCCCGGTGAAGGTCTGGCCCGGCCCGTAGGCCACGCCGAGACTGTTCGAAGCCGCGACACGGAAATGATAGGTCGCGCCGGGGATCAGGCCGTCCAACGTCGCGAAGAAAGTGCTGGTGTTGTAACTGGCGGGAAGGTTCACCGAAGCGGTTCGGCCCGGGTAGGAGGTGTTCAGGCCATACTGAGCGAAAGCAACGGTGGCGAGTCCGTTCGGATTCACGTCGGCGAGGAACTGAACGACCGGCGAACCAGTGACGGCATTAGTGCCGGAGAAAAACGCGTTGAAACCCAGGATCGCGGGCGCATCTCTGACCAGAACGGTGCGGTTGGTGGTGGCAGGATTGCCATTCGAATCAGTCACGGTGTAGTTGAGCGTGTACGAGCCTGGAGCAGCAGTATTCACTGTGCCGGTGCTAACAATACTGGCGGTGAGATCGCCTTCGCACGCATCAAAAGCGGTGGCGCCAGGATCTGTGAAGGGTGTGCCGACGTCCAGGTTCAACGGACTAGCGCCGACCAAAGTCAGGATCGGCGGAGTGGTATCCGTCACAACCACCGTGCGTGTGGTTGTGGCGACGGCTCCGGCGGCATTTGTCGCGCTGTAGTTCAACACGTAAATGTCAGACGCATCAGGATTGACGGAGCCGCGGACGGTGAAGGGAAGGTTGAGGCGGGAAACGTCCGAAGGAACGTTGATCTGGCCAACATCGTTGTCTCCCCAAGCGAACACGCTACCGTCGGCTCTCACCGCAAGATTGTGATTCAAACCTGCTCCGATTGCGACGACGTTCGTCGCCTCAGCCGGAATGTTTCGTAGGCCGTAGCTGCTGTTTCCCCAGGCAATCACCACGCCGTCTATCCTTAACGCCAAACTGTGCTCGTCGCCCGCCGCAACGGCGATGACATTGTTCGCGCTGGCCGGAATGTTGATTTCACCTACAAAGTTATTTCCCCACCCGACGACTGTCCCGTTGGCCTTTATTGCCAAGCAGTGCGAAGCCCCCACTGCGATAGCTACTACGTTGATCGCGCTGGCAGGGATGTTGGTTTGGCCGTAATTGTAGAATGAGACGCTCGCCCTCACCCCGGCCCTCTCCCCCAGGGAGAGGGAGAATCGTGCCAGCGGTTGGGAAATTGCCACGTTCAGGGACTCTTCTCAGCGCGGGCGCGAAATCTTCCGTCAGTTACGCGTCAAATGCCACGGTCGGAATGGGGAGGGTGATGCACCGGAGAAGTGCAAAGGGCCAGACGCGGAAGCGGTGGCGCGCGGCACAAACGTCCAGCCGATCTCCTGCGCGTAATTCAGTATGCGGGCTGGACAGTCTTATGTTCGCCGGGTACGGGCATGATTACAGGAGCGCGGACAGCCTTGTCCGCGTGTTGTGACTTCCCGCGTGGTCGGTTCACTCGGACAAGGCTGTCCGCGCTCCTGTCGGGTTGACTGTTTCATATTCTCAGGGGTGCGGGCACCGGCTAACTCCTCGCTTCATCCAACTCCCATACGCGCACGTGCCGTCCGCGCTGGCGCAGCAGCGGCGCGACCATGCGTTGAAGTTGCACCACCGCCTTCACCTTCTCCGCGTAAGACAGGCGCGCGAGCCGCTGCCGGCGGGCCTCCTTGGCGGCGAAGAGGCGGGTGATCTCGGGGTTCAGGTTGTCCATTGTTTCCACTTCGCCTCCAAGCCGTGGCGCTGGAGCACCTCGGTCAGATATTTCAAATCCAGTTCTGCCTGCTCGCGAAAGATGCGCACGCGTTCGCGGTCCTTGTCCCGGCCGGTCTGCAAGCAAATGGCCACGAGATGCTCCGCGCGCAACACGTGTGTGGGCGTGTCTTCGTAAGCCGTCTCGCGGGCCTCGCGCAGCGCCTCTTCCACCAACGCGTTGTAGGCCGGAAGGAACTGCACGGGCACACCCTCGATGTTCACACACTCGCCCTCCTCCGCATACCCTCGGCGGCGCAAGGCCTCGTAGAGCGGCGCAAGCGTGACCAGTCCGCCAGCGGCCTGCGGCAACACGACGAACACATCCAGGTCGAAGGTCAGCAGCGGCTCGAGGTAGAACGTCGCACCCATCGCGCCCCCGATGGCGTAACGGCTCAACACGCCCTTGCGTTCCAGTTCGTTGAGAATTTCGAGGGTGCGCTTCATTGGCTCGAAGGAGCGCGGACAGCCTTGTCCGCGTGAATCGTTTCTGTTGCAACGCGCGGAGCTGCGATGCGGTAGAACGAGCGCTCGTCAACACGTTGGCGGCTTGGCTTCGAACCGGAAACAAGTGTCTTTGCTTTCGGCATAACCGCGCGAACCCCTCCTTCGCTTTCAACTCGCGGACAAGGCTGTCCGCGCTCCCATTTGCGCGTTGCGTTCAAGCAGGTCCACCCTCCCCGTCGCGTGGCTTCGGAATTTTCGACGGCTCGTCCGACCCAAAGAGACCCCGATAGGGCGCGCTGCTCCACGGCCACTGCGCCGGCTCGCGCACTATCCCGGCCTTCACCGGATTGTTTTCGATGTAACGCACGACCCGCCGATAATGTTCCTGGTCGCGGATGTAGCGATCGAAGTAATCGGCCTGCCAAAACGTCTCGCTCACCAAACCGAGCATTTTGTTCGCTTTGCTGCCGGAGTAGGATTTCCAATTCCTCAACACGACGCCCAGCGGTTTCCACATCTGTGAGACAACATGGAGATGATTCGGCATGATGACCCATGCCAACAACCGATACGCTTTGCCGTCGTGAAACCACAAGTTTTCCTGGATCATTTGTGCCAGGCGCGGCTCGCGCAGAGGACACGCGCCAAGGCCGCGATCCAGCATGAGTTCCATCCGCCGGAACTTCTCCCGGTCATCTTCCAGCTTCATCGCTTCGACCCATTCGTGGCGGAGTTCGGCGGGAATGGAATCCACCAAGCGATATGTGATGAACTGCCACGTGCCGGGAGCGTCGAAATGCGGGAGGTAGCCGCGCGAATACCAACCTTTGAAACCTTGCGCTTGTTCTTCCGCAGTGGGCTGGTGATGCCACTGGCGTTTTTCAGCGACGACTTGATGCGCGCGCTTCTTTCTCATGGCGCCTGAGGGACAGGAGCGCGGACAGCCTTGTCCGCACGAACCGACGATTCTCCCCAACTCGCGGACAGGGCTGTCCGCGCTCCTGTCCACGCTCCGAGTTGCTCCTCTTTCGCGCCGCGAATGGAACACGCGGGACCCCAAATCCAGGATTCGAAAGATTTGTCGTGCGTTTCCTGCATAGACGCGAGAGTAACGAAGCGAGCGGCGGTTGCAAAGCGGGAGTTGCGCCCGACGGCTTACGTGACATGGCAGAAGTCTGCGCCACCATATCCGTGTCCATCCGTGTTCATCCGTGGTTGCCCTCCGATACCGCGTATGAGCTTGAAAGAAGTCGAATTTTACGCTCTAATCTGCGTCAATGTTCCGTCTTAGCCGTAACAATTCAGTGGCATGAAACGCTCGCCCTCACCCCGGCCCTCTCCGCCAGGGAGAGGGAGAATCGTGCCAGCGGTTGGGAAATGCCCACGGTTGGGAGGGACCGCGTGTCGCGGTCCCTGTTATCAGGGACGGCAACATGCGGTCCCTCCACCGTGGCGCGATCGAAGTGAGTTCTCTCTCCTGAGGGGAAAGGGAAAGGGTGAGGTCGGTTTACTTCCGCGACTGAATATAGACGGCTTAGGGACCGGCTCGTTCCGAGGGTTTCCGTCCGGGATGGCGTTATTGTGACCATGATACGCATCAGACCAGTCCCATGCTTCGCCTGGATGTCGCTGCTGTGCCTCTGGTTGTCCCAGCAAGGATTGCTCTGCGCGGAACAGAACAAGCGAGGGCGCGAAATCTTCCGTCAGTTATGCGTCAAATGCCACGGCCGGAACGGCGAGGGCGTCAAAGGCAAATACGACGACGCGCTCCGCGGGGATTGGGCGATCGAGAAATTGACGCGCTACATCGACAAGAACATGCCGGACGATGCTCCGGAGAAGTGCCAGGGGCCGGACGCGGAAGCGGTGGCCCGCTACATCTATGATGCCTTCTATTCGCGTGAGGCGCGATTGCGCAACCACCCGCCGCGCGTCGAACTGGTGCGACTGACCAACCGCCAGTATCTCAATACGATCGCCGATCTCATCAGACACTTCACCGGGAGCGACGGCGCGGTGGCGGGCGAAAGAGGATTGCGGGCGTCGTATTACAGCTCTCGCAATTTCAACCGCGACAGCAAGGTTTTTGAACGCGTGGATCGCCAGGTGAACTTTGACTTTGGCGAGGGCAACCCGGATCAGGTGCCGGTTGGAACCAACGGCTTCTCGATGCAGTGGCGCGGCTCGCTCATTGCTGACGAGACAGGCGACTACGAGTTCATCCTCAAAACGCCCAACGGCGCGCGCTTGTGGGTGAACGATGAGGATCAAACTCTCATTGATGCCTGGGTCGCTTCGGGCGAGATCAACGAACACAAGGCCGCCCTTCGCCTGATCGGCGGGCGTGCGTATCCGCTGCGGCTGGACTGCTTCAAATTCAAGGACAAGACCTCGTCGATTTCGTTGCAGTGGAAACCGCCGCACGGCGTCCAGGAACCCATCCCTGCCCGCAACCTTTCCACCGCAAGCGTGACCCCGACTCTGGTGATCACTACGAAGTTTCCGCCGGACGACAGCAGCGTGGGCTACGAACGCGGCGTGGCCGTGTCGAAGGCCTGGGATGAAGCCGCTACCCAGGCCGCCATCGAGGTGGCAAATCATGTGGTCAAACGCCTCGACAAGTTGTCTCAGAGTGCATCTGAGAAGGGTAGCCACCGACGTGAGGAGGTGGAAACGAAATCTGGAAGCAGCCGCAACGAAGTCCGCCTCCTCACGTCGGCGGCTACCAATCGCGAAGCCAACGTTGAGGCGTTTTGCCGCGAGTTTGTGACGACTGCGTTCCGCCGCCCCTTGACCGAGGCGCAAAAACGCCTGTTCGTGTCGGCTCACTTCAAAAAGGCAGTCAAGGTAGAAGACGCCGTCAAACGAGTCGTGCTGTTGGCACTAAAATCCCCGCGGTTCCTGTATCTCGGATTGGAAGACACGAAGCCGGACGATTTCACGGTCGCTGAGCGTCTCTCGTTCGGTCTGTGGGATTCGCTGCCGGACCAGGAATTGATCAAAACGGCAACGGAAGGTCGGCTGCATACGCGCGAGCACGTCGTTCAGCAGTCGAACCGCATGCTGACCGATCCGCGGGCGCGAGCGAAGGTGCAGTATTTCCTTCGGCACTGGCTGCAAATGGATCGCGTGGAGAATCTGTCCAAGGACGACAAGCTCTATCCGGGATTTACTGCCGAGATCATCGCCGACCTGCGCACGTCGTTGGATGTCTTCCTCGAAGACGCCGTTTGGACCGGTTCATCGGACTATCGCCAACTGCTCCTGGCGGATTACCTCTACGTCAACGACAGGTTGGCAAAGTTCTACGGCGTGGAAACAAACACAGCGGACGATTTCGTGAAGGTGGAGTTCGATCCAAAACAACGGTCCGGCGTGGTGACACATCCGTATCTGCTGGCGGCTTTCTCCTATCAGAAGTCCACCTCACCGATTCACCGCGGCGTGTTCCTGACGCGGAACATCGTCGGGCGCGCGCTCAAACCGCCGCCGATGGCAATGACGTTCAAGGACTCGGATTTCGCGCCGAACCTGACGATGCGTGAAAAAGTGGCGCAGCTCACGCGTTCCCAGGCCTGCCAGACCTGCCATTCGGTCATCAATCCGCTCGGCTTCAGCCTCGAACAGTATGACGCCGTGGGGCGGTTTCGCACCAGCGAGGGAGACCGGCCGATTGATGCGGTGAGCAATTACACGACGGACGACGGCGAAACGATCCGGCTGACGGGCGCGCGCGACCTGGCGCAATTCGCCGCCGGCAGTGAACAGGCCCAGAACGCCTTCATCGAGCAACTGTTCAATCAGATTGTAAAACAGCCGATGCTGGCTTATGGTTCGGACGTTTTGAACCACCTGCGCCAATCGTTCGTTGAGTCCAGTTTCAACGTGCGCAAGCTGCTCCTGGACATCGCCACGCTCTCCGCTCTGCACGGTATCCAGAAGCCTGGGCGAGGGAGTTAACGGAAAGAAGAAACAACCAGTAGAGTAGAGAGGAAAGCACGGAGTGAAAGACAATAGCGTCAATGACCGCCGCTCCCCTCTCCCTCGTCGAACCGGACATGGAGGTTTCCCCCATCCGGCTCTCGCCAGGGTCGGCTCT
>QHNT01000112.1 GCA_003218515.1 Verrucomicrobiota bacterium
CACGGCGATCAGCGGCGGGACAGCGAACTTCAACGGGAACGCAACGAGCGCCGGGGGCGCCTTGAGTGGCGGCAATCTGAGCGGGAGCGGGGTGTTGACGGTGAGCGGGACGCTGAGTTGGACGGGCGGGAGCATGAACGGGAGCGGGACGACGGTGATTCCGGGCGGTGGAAGCCTGGTGTTGAGCGGGCCTAATGCCAAGGGATTTGCGCAGCGAACGATCAACAACGCCGGGACGACGAGTTTGAGCGGGGGCGATTTGTGGAGCGGACAAGGGGCTACGTTCAACAACACAGGGACGTTCGATGTGGCGGGGGACACCAGCTTCCTGAGCAACCTCGGGGGTCCGGCGACGATCAACAACACGGGCAGCTTCCAGAAGAGCGGGGGCACGGGCAGCACCGCCATTGGCCCGGCATTCAACAACAACGGCACGCTCAACGTGCAGAGCGGGACGGTGAGTTTTTATAGCGGCGGCGACAGCCACGGCACGTTCAACGCGGCGGCGGGGGCGACGTTGAACTTCGCCGGCGGAACGATGACGTTGGAGAGTAATTCGACGCTGACAGCGGCGGGGACCGTCAGTTTCAGCGGGGCTACGGTGGAGGTGAACGGGAGCTACACGGTGAGCGGGAGCACGGCGATCAGCGGGGGGACAGCGAACTTCAACGGGAACGCAACGAGCGCCGGGGGCGCCTTGAGTGGCGGCAATCTGAGCGGGAGCGGGGTGTTGACGGTGAGCGGGACGCTGAGTTGGACGGGCGGGAACATGAACGGGAGCGGGACGACGGTGATTCCGGGCGGTGGAAGCCTGGTATTGAGCGGGCCTAATGCCAAGGGATTTGCGCAGCGAACGATCAACAACGCCGGGACGACGAGTTTGAGCGGGGGCGATCTGTGGAGCGGACAAGGAGCGGTGTTCAACAACACAGGGACGTTCGATGTGGCGGGGGACACCAGCTTCCTAAGCAACCTCGGGGGTCCGGCGACGATCAACAACACGGGCAGCTTCCAGAAGAGCGGGGGCACGGGCAGCACCGCCATTGGCCCGGCGTTCAACAACAACGGCACGCTTAACGTGCAGACAGGGACCATCACCATGGCTGGCTCCAGCTTTTCTAATTCGACCACCGCTGTGCTCCAAGGTTCCGGCACGGTGGACGTTTCGCACACGACTTTCACGACCGACGGCACTTTCAGTCCCGGCAATCCGCTCGGTGCGCTGCTGGTCACCGGGAATCTCCCGCAATCGACTAACGGCGTGATCAATATCCAGATTGGCGGCACGAACGCCGGCGTTAACTACGACCAACTCATCGTCACCGGCAGCGCAACGTTGAACGGCGCGCTCAACATCTCGCTGGTGAACGGATTTCGGCCCAGCGGAGGCGATACGTTCGAGATCATCAAATATGCCTCGCACACCGGTTCGTTTAACAACATTTCCGGCCTGGACCTGGGAGGCGGCTTCTTCCTGGAACCGGCGTTTGGCAGCACCAATCTGATTTTGACAACGATCGACAACCGGCCGCGTCCGCAATTGTCGCCGCCACAGCGCCTTCCCAACGGAGAGATCAGAATCACGCTTACCGGCGTCGCCGGACAGACCTTCGTCATTCAAGCCACCACGAATCTCGTGAGCTGGGATGCGGTCCTGACCAATGTCAATTCGGGCGCGGTCTTCGATTTGATTATCACGGATTCCTCGTTTTATCCCTACCGTTTTTACAGAACTTTTCAGCCGTAACTCCAAAGATTCTTCCAACGCTGCCAGAACGGCTCTGGTCGCGCGCATTGCGAGATCATCGGCGGAAATTTTTTTCGTAACATTTCGCCGGTCCTGCGGTCAAATCTCCCGGATGAAACAGCGCAATTTTTCACTCGCCAAACCGTTACGCCTGTTGCACGTTAGGGCCTAGCCATGAGCGAAATCCAGCTCATCCAATCCACTCTTGAGCGGACGGCGTGTCGGCGCCGCTGGCAACGAGGCTGGCGCACTTTCTGGCAGGGCCTTTTTGCCGGCGCGGCCCTTTGGCTGTTCGTTCTCGGGCTTTACAAATTGCGTCCGCTGCCGGAGCAAACGTTGACCATCGCGGCATTGGCGGCCGCGGCGTTGATGCCCATCGGGTTTTTAGTCGGCTTTTGGCGGAAGCCGTCTCTGGTCGAAACAGCGCGGTGGGTGGATGAACGGCAACATCTTCAGGAACGGATCAGCACGGCCCTGGAAGTCGTGGCGACGTCGGTCGCGGAAACCTGGCAGCACCTGGTGCTTTCCGATGCCGCGGGCCGCGTGCGCGATTTCGACGCGGGCAAATCGTTGCCCTATCATTTGCCGCGAATCGCCCGCTGGTCGCTGCTGTTGCTGGTGCTGGGGTTTACGCTCGGTTTCGTTCCGGAGTACCGGAGCAAGGCCTATCTGCAAAAGAAGAAGGAGGCTGAAATCATCAAGGACACCGGCAAGCAACTTGCCGAGTTGACGCGTCGCTCGTTGGAGCGGCGCCCGCCCGCGCTCGAACCGACGCAAAAAGCGCTCGATTCAGTCAAGGAACTGGGCGACCTGCTGGCCAAAGTTTCGCTCACTCGCACGGAAGCGTTGCGCGACCTGGCCAGCGCGACGGAAAGACTGAAGGATCAGGCCAAGGATTTGGCGAAAGACCCGGCGCTGCGGAAACTCGAGCAAGCCGCGCGTTCTCCAACCGGGCGCAGTCCAACGAGCAACGCCGATTTGCAGAAGCAGATTGATTCAATGCAAAAGCAGCTCGGCAATCCGGACGCGACCCCGGACGCGTTGGACAAGTTGCAGAAGGAATTGCAAAAACTGCAGCAGGCCGCGGCTGGTTTGCCGGGCAACGATTCCGCGGGCCAGCAGCAGAAGGAACAGATGTCGCAGTCGCTTTCCGACCTGGCCAAGAAGGCCCAGGAGCTCGGGCTTTCCCTGCCCAGCCTGGAGGAAGCCATCAAGGCGTTGCAGAACAGTCAAATCGACCAGTTCCTCAAGGACTTGAAGGTCGCCGAAGTGGATTTGGATAAGATGCAGGCGATGGCCAAGGCGCTCCAGCAATTGGAAATGCAGCAGGCGCAACTGGGCAAAGACCTCGCCGAGCAACTGGACAAAGGCCAGGCGGAAGCCGCAATGCAAACGTTGCAAAAGATGATTGACCAGTTGAAGAAGGGCAACCTCACCGAGGAGCAGTTGAAGAAAATGCTCGCAGAAGTGGACAAGGCGGTCAAACCCGGCAGTCAATACGGCAAGGTCGGCGATTTCCTTAAGGCGGCCGTGGGCAAGATGCAGAACAGTGACAAGCCCGGCGCGGCTCAGTCGCTGGCCGATGCTTCCGATGAACTGAAACGACTGCTCGACCAGTTGGGCGACGCGCAATCCATGATGGCGATGATGGACGCGCTGCAAAAGGCGCAGATGTGTGTGGGCAATTGCATGGGCTGGGGACAGTGCCAGGGGCCGCCACGAGCCGGCAAAGGAGGCAGACCCGGGCGCGGTGTCGGCACCTGGTCGGACGACGACGGCTGGACGACTTTTCCGACCATGATGGATCGTTGGGACAATTCGGGCATTCAACGGCCCGACATGGCGCCGCGCGGAGAGACCGATCGCGGCGAGGGCGAGCTTTCCGACGCGTTCGTGCCCACCAAAGTAAAGGGCCAGATCAGCCCCGGCGGCCCGATGCCGAGCATCACCTTGAAAGGCGTGAGCATCAAAGGCCAGAGCAAGGTCGGCTACACCGAAGCCGTCGCCCGTGCGCAGAGCGAGGCCCAGAGCGCGCTGAGCCAGGAACAGGTGCCGCGCGCCTATCAGGGCGCGGTGAAGGATTACTTCGATGATTTGAAGGAATAAAACCGTTGAACCGTTAAAAGCGTTGAATCGTTGAATCGGAGAGGCGCGCCGCGCGCAAGCCGGTTCAACGATTCAACTGTTCAACGATTCAACGCGCCAAAGAGGCATGAACACTGAAGAACAAATCCACTCGTTTCGCCAGACCTATGCCGCGCTGCGCGCGGAGATCGGCAAGGTCATCGTTGGCAACGACGAAATTGTCGAAGGCACACTCATCGCCATCTTCGCCGGCGGGCACGTGTTGCTGGAAGGCGTGCCCGGCCTCGGCAAAACGCTGCTCGTGCGTACCCTGAGCGAAGTGCTTGACCTTTCCTTCAACCGCATCCAGTTCACGCCCGATCTGATGCCTGCCGACATTCTCGGCACCAACCTCGTCGTGGAAAATCCGGACGGCCGGCGCGAGTTCCAGTTTCAAAAAGGTCCCATCTTCGCCCATCTGATTCTGGCGGACGAAATCAATCGCGCCACGCCCAAGACGCAATCCGCGCTGCTCGAAGCGATGCAGGAGAAACAGGTCACCGCCGCCGGCGAAATGCGCAAACTGGCTGAACTGTTCTTTGTGCTGGCGACACAGAATCCCATCGACCAGGAAGGGACGTATCCCCTGCCTGAGGCGCAACTCGACCGTTTCTTTTTCAAACTGCTCCTCGATTATCCCAGCGCCGCGGAACTGACGGAAGTGCTCAATCGCACCACCGAAAACGCGCAGGCTCAAGTGAACAAAGTGATTGACGGCGTCGGCTTGATGGAATTGCAAAAGCTCGTTCGTGAAGTGCCGGTGGCCACGC
>QHNT01000083.1 GCA_003218515.1 Verrucomicrobiota bacterium
GGCTTCAATCGCAGCGCGCCGAACTGTTTCACTCGCTGTGCCATCGCGCGCGATGTTTTCGGCATCGGTGCGAAATACTTCCAGTTTCCAGACGCCAGCAAGTTTCAACGCCTCGGCGCGCAGCTCACTATTCCTGCCCGCGATCAGCGGGCGAAGCGCCGCGGTGAGATCGCCGGCCGGGCGGACGTCGCGGACGCTCGCGTCGGCCGCCAGCGCAGGGAGCACTCGGGCTTGAAGCGAAGCGTCGGACAGGTTCAGGATGGCCGCGAGGTCGTTGGCGTCACCCGTATCAACGAGGATGCGAAGATATGCTTCGCGAGCCGCTGAATCCATTCGGACGGATTTCAACAGGTCGCGCACGGTTTGAAGCGTGTCGGATGTGCCGTCGGCGCGGACGAGCAGACCGAGACGCGATGATTTGTTTTCGAGGTTCAGTTTGCCCGCCTTGAAGGCCGGCAACCAATAAGGTTTCAACGCGAAGACCGCCTGGGTCAACGCGTAATTGAGAAACTTGTCAGTCGGAAGATCGGCGGCGATGGCGGCCACTTCCATTGCTTCAGCTTTCGGCACGCAAGTGCAGGCGACGACCGCTTGCAACCGCACGCGCGCGTTTTCATCTGCGACGAGGGAGCGCAGCAACGCCAGTGGATCCGGCAGGCGGTCTGCCCACGCACCCGCAACGCCCGCCGCATAAGCGCGCGCGCCCGGTTCCCTGGCGCGACAAAGTCGCGCGAGCAAGTCCGTGGCGACGACTTCGTGGCTTTGATAAACTCCCAACGCCTCGATCAAGGCGCGTTCAGAGCATCCGGGCCGCGCAGTCCATTCCTTCAACGCCGCCGTGACCTGGTCCGTTGGCCGGTCGGCGAGCGCGCGCTTCGCAAAGCGCCGCGTCCAGCGGTCAGAGGATTTGAGGTGATCCAACAATTCCGGGACCGACGAATCAGCGAGCCTGGGCGGTTGGGTGAGCGGGCGGCCTTTGGCGGTGACGCGCCAGATGCGTCCGTGTTTTTTGTCGCGGTCGGGATGGCGGAAGCTGGCCTGATAATGGCCGATGATGGGATTATACCAGTCACAGATGTACAACGCGCCGTCGGGACCGAACTTCACGTCCACCGGCCGGAAACTGCGGCTTGAAGATTTGATCAGTGGAGGCAGGTCTTCGAGCGCGAACCCCGCGCCGTCGTCGCTGATTTTGAGCGCCCACACCGCGCTGTTGATGTAACCGCCGAGGATGAGCACGCCTTGCCAGGAGTCAGGGAAGTGCGCCGTGCCGACGATGTCGCCGCCGCTTACTTTGCGCCCGTTTCCATTTTTCCAGATCACCGGCGGCGCGGCGTCGCGATGATTCAGGACGAGTCCGGGCACGGGATAAATCGGCGAGCTGTTGTTGCCCGCGAGCACAATCGGTTCACCCCAATCGGTGAAGACAAAGCCCCAGGGATTCTGCGGCTCATGCTCGGAACCGTAAAAGCCCTCCAGTTTGAGCCGGCGCGGCCACAAGCGCCAGAGGCCCGCTTGTTCAAGCCGCACAATGCCCCACGGCGTCTCGACATGCGAACGGATGTGCAGCCCCTGCGAAAACCATAATTCGCCGCCCGGACCGAAGAGAAATGAATTGATGTTCTGATGATTGTCGCCGGTGCCAAACCCGCGCAGCACCACGCGTCGCTCGTCCGCTTTTTCATCGCCATCGGTATCCTGCAAGAACAGCAGTTCGGTGCCGTGGCCGACATACGCGCCGCCATTGCCCAGTTCGATCCCGGTTGGAATCATCAGGCCGTCGGCAAAGACGGTGGTCCTGTCGCACCGCCCGTCGCCATCGGTGTCTTCGAGGATGAGCACCTTGTCGTTCGGCGCCTGTCCCGGTTCGATCTGTGGATAGACCGTGCTGCCGATGACCCACAGTTGCCCACGCGCGTCGAAGCGAATCTGGATCGGTTTCACGACACCGTGTTGCTCCGAGGCGAAGAGATTCACCTCGAAGCCGTCGGGGACCTGGAAGGAGGCCAGTTCGGCGGCGGGATCCTGCGGGTCGGCGGCGAGGGTCGAAATGCCAAACACCAAACACCAAACACCAAAGAAACTCCAAATCCCAAACTGATAAATGCCGGGCCATGACGGCGCGCGCCGAAGTGAGGGACCCTGAGTTGGTTGTTGGGCTTGGGATTTCTTTGGAACCTGGAGTTTGGAATTGGGAGCTTTCATCGCGGACATTCTCCGGCTAGTTCCGCAATTTCCCTTTCTTTCGCCTCAATCAAGGGCACGAACTCCTCCATCTCCACTGGAAACCAGCGAATGTTCGGGTTGCGATGATCGCGGCTGCTCGGCTGTTCGGTACGGTCGCCGCCCAAGAACGCCCAATTCTGCGGACGCCAGTAATTGAACCAAAGGCGGTTTTTCGCTACGATTGCCTGGCGGAGGCGCTCAAATGCGTCGTTGGGCCAAACGCCGCTCACGTCCGACGCGCCGGATCGTTCGGCGAGTTCACCGAAGCCGAGCTGTCGCGCGAAAGCGCGCGCAACAAGTGCGTGACCACGCGGCGTAAGCTGAAGGCCGTTGTCGGTCAGGCGCGGTTCGCGATGGGAAGCGCCGCCGAGGTCAGCGAACACGTCCACCAGCGGCAGGTTGCGTTGACGCCCAATGCGGCGGATGGCGTCCGCGTATTCGGCGAGGTCGGAATTGCGCGAGGAAAGATCGGGCAGCAAACCGCTGCCTTTCTCGAACGGCGGCGGGGTGACCAACACGATCCTGGGCGTCTGTTGCGCGCATGCGTCGAGGAGCTTCTGGTAATCGCTAACGAAAACGGACAACTCGTTGCGCCCACTCATCGCCTCAGTGCGGCCGAATTGAAGCACGATCACAGAAACTCCGGCCCGGCGAAGGTGCTCCTTGAGGGGCGGAAAGCCGACGTCGCGCGGCTGGGCATGAACCGTGTCACCTTCCCAGCCGAAGTTCCGGAAACGCACCTTGAGTCCGGGGTACGCGGCGGTGAGCAACGCCTCCAGGTGGCCTGTGTGCTGTGACGCCTCGGTGTCCGCTCCGCCCACGAATGCGACAACATCGCCCGGTTCCAAAATGAAACGCCGGTCAGGAAACGGCTCACGCCGCACTTGCACCTGCCTGCTTGACGAATGGGACCGGTCCTGCGGCGGGCTAAAGAGGTCGGCGGCAGACGCCGGCCCTGCTCCCGTGAGCCAGCAGACGCAGACGAGTTGGATGAAACGTCCGCTCCGTGCCGCCATGGGTTGCGCCGGATGCCGGGGCATGCGCTGCATTCTATGCGTCCCGCGCCTTTACTAAAAGCGTTTTGGTGGCGAAACCGCTCGCTCGTCAGAGAATGTCAGATCATCTCTCACGCGGCATCAGTGCTGCTATCTGCTGCGTATGTTTATTCAAGTCGTCAATTCAGCTACCAGGCGCCGGGCCAGGATGGAGACCCGAATCCTGAGCAAGGTGTTGCATCTGGCTTGTTTCCAAGGCTGGCGCCCAGAACGCCTGGACGCGCCTCCACCGTTGGGCGCCTGGGAGACCGAGATCGTGATGCCCTATGTTGCACCATACCTGTCCGGCACTGTCTCGGATACGGACGCTGCCGGTTTGCTCGTCGGTCTCAGACGCGTGCAGGCTTCGGAGGCTGACGGTCTGGAGTCGGAAGTCTATTTGGCGGTGTTGGGGCTCATTGCCATCGCGGAAGGCGGCGGCTTCGAATTGCAACTTGAAGACCGGGCGTCGCGCGCGGGCGGTTCCAAATGCGCAACCGTGAAGGTCGATAAAAACCCAACTCTGCCCTTGGCCGACGGCAAATCGGCACCGCGCTCACATTGACCACGGACCGAGCGTTGACTTCGGACTCGCTCGATATCCTCTCGAACATAGTGGCACGGGTGTCCCGCCCGTGAGTTTCCGGTTGGGAGCAAACGGGCGGGACGCCCGTGCCACTAATTATAGCCACCATGCGCCCTGCAAGAAAACTGAGATGCTGTCCCTCTCGAACATCGGCGAAAAAGTCTTGCTTTCGCCATTGGGAAGAATAAGAGGAGCTCCATGATTTTACGTCAAAGCTCAGGCTTCCTGCTGTTGATCATCTCGCTCTTGGTTTCGCCCGGCCAATCCTCCCTGCTCGGAGCTCAGCAGCCCACCGATACGAGACCCAAGCTTTACGACACGGCTGCCGATGGCAAAAAGCAGATCGCCGACGCCATCAAAATCGCTAAAACGGAGGGCAAACGGATCATCCTCAAGTTTGGCGCCAACTGGTGAGGCTGGTGCCACAAATTGAGCGGTCTGCTCAAAACCAATACCGAACTCGCCCAAATCGTTCAAGAGAGCTACGTCATTGTCCTGATCGATGTGGACAAGGGCCACAACGAGGATGTGGTCAAGCGTTATGGGAATCCCACCCGTTTCGGACTTCCGGTGCTCGTCGTCCTCGACACAGACGGTACGCAACTGACAACTCAGGACACAGGGAAGCTGGAAGAGGGGGACCATCACGACCCGGCCAAAGTGAAAGCGTTCCTGGAGAAATGGCGAAAACCCAAACCCGACAAAAAGTAACGGGAAAAACTTCAGAGCTGATCTTCAGCCGATCCACTCCGGATGCCGGGCGGTCGCGTCGAAGGCCGGCGTCGTCTTGAAGCCTTCGTAATTGCCGCTGGCCGCGGCCTGAGCGGTGCGTGACAGCAACGCCGCGACCTGCTCTTTGCTCATGGGCTTAAACGTGCGCGCGGCTTCAACCGCCTGGTCGAGAAACTTCATGCTGTCGATGCCCGTGATCACGACGGAAGTGGGCAGGTTCAGCGCGTAATGCAGGCACTCGATGGCGGTGACGGCTTTGGTCTGGAGAATCGCGCCGCTGGCCAGCGGCTTCATGCCGAGCACACCGATGCCTTCCTTGACGAGGAGCGGCACGACCTTTTCGGCGAAGCTGCGGAAGTGCGCGTCCAGCACGTTCAACGGCATCTGAACGGCGTCGAACCGGAACTGGTGTTGGGCTGCAATCTCCAGTGTCCGCAGGTGGACCACCGGGTCCTTGTGCCCGGTGAACCCGATGTATCGCACCTTACCGGCGTGCTTCGCCTCCAGCACGGCTGCCATCGCGCCGTCTTTGGCGAAGATGCGATCCGGGTCTTCCATCCGAATGACCTCATGATGCTGCATCAGGTCGATGCGGTCCGTCTGCAAGCGTTGCAGGCATTCGTCAATTTGTTTGGCCGCGAGCTGCTTCGTGCGCCCGTCAATCTTCGTCATCAGGAACACCTTGTCGCGGTAACCATCGCGCAACGCTTTGCCCATCCGGATTTCGCTCCCGCCGTCGTGATAATCCCAGCAGTTGTCCATGAAGTTGATGCCGCGATCAATGGCGCTGCGGACGATGCGGATGCCTTCCTGCTCGTCTTTGGGCACGCCGATATGAAACCCGCCCAGTCCAATGGCGGATACCTTCTCGCCCGTTCGGCCCAACGTGCGGTAAATCATTTCGCCCGATTTCGTTTCCGCGGCCCATGCCTGAGCTTCCATCCCCACAGCTATTCCCGTGGTCGCAATGGATCGCACGAAGTCGCGTCGCGTCATGTCGCTGCGTTCGGCAGTCGCGGTTGTTTTGCGAACGCTTCTGCCGCCCGGCTTCCGTTTGTTGGATGTTCGATCAATCATAAAGTGCCTCTTGGGCAATTGTGGCACCGCTTGCCGGTTTTGCAACTCTGAGCGAGTCTGTGCCAGGGCGAAGCAGCGTGGTGACCGTCGAATCACTGCTTCAGCACAGCCGCGGCTTCATCCAACCTTTCGCTGTACGCGTTCAGGACCCCAGCGATGATGGTCATGTATTGTTCCGCTTCCGGCCAGCGGCGTTGTTCGATGGCCTCGCGCACGCCCGGAAGCGTCTTCACGCCGTAGCCTGTGTGCATACCGGGAGCGTAGATCATGTGCCGGTACCACTCACGACCGGGCAATCCCTTGGAGTAAGTGAGGGTTTGTTCCATGCCCTGGAGCAGGTCATTCAAGCGGACGAGTCGCGCATCGCTTGATTTGAAATCGGAAGCGGCGACTTTCGTGCAAGCTTCGTCGCAGGCTGTGGCGCTTTTCTTGAGCTTCAACAGCGCGTTGTCGAGCGGCGCGAAATTGAGGAATGGCACACTGGATTCGCGTTCCGGCGGCAGGTAGGTCTCGGTCGGGTCCGCCGCGAGTTTGAAGGCGTGTTCATCCAGCAACCGGTGTTGTTGGTCGGTGCGCTCGCGCAGGTCGTCCGCGAGCTTGTGCAGCTCCTCGGCGTATTGAGCCACGGCGTCCGCAAAATCAGTGAACCGCATCGGCAGGGCGTCGGCGGTGGCCACTCGCAACATTACATGACCGATGGTTTGAGCCAGAGCGACGCCGTAGGCGAAATCGGGATCACCGAACCGCAGGTAGTGATCGAACGAGTCATAGACCGAATGATAAATGCCGCTGTCTTTGTCCTCGCCGCCGTAACGGAGGTCCAGCGACGCGATGCCGAGGTGTTGCAGGAAGGGAGTGTAATCGGACCCGGAACCGAGCGCCTGAAGCGGAGGGGCTGCACCCGCAGCGACCCGTTTGCCGATCTTCCGGTTCTCTTCCGCAGCTCCTTTTTCATTGCCCTCGACCAGCACCTTCGCGCGGAGTCGTTCCAGCACAGTTGCGCTCGTCTGAGGATCACGCACGCCAGCGGCGACCTGATTCACCAGAGCTTGCAACGAGTGGCTGCCGCCGGCCCGGAGGAAGCCGCGCCCGTTGGTGTCGGAGTTCACGTACAAGATCGTCTTCCGCCGCAGTTCGGCCGCGTGGGTTTCGACCCATTCTGTGGAGCCGAGCAACCCGGGTTCTTCGCCGTCCCAACTCGCATAGACCAGCGTGCGATTCGGTTTCCAACCTTCCTTGACCAGGGCGCCGATGGCCTTGGCTTCCGCCATCAACACCACGTTGGCCGCCAGCGGGTCCCAGGCGCCAAACACCCAACCGTCGTGGTGATTGCCGCGAATCACCCACTCGTCGGGATGGTCGTTCCCCTGAATCGTCGCGATTACGTTGTAGATCGGCTTCAGGCCCCAGTCCGAGGTGATTGCGAGATGCACCCTGGCCGGGCCCGGCCCCAGGTGGTAGGTGATGGGCAAGGCCCCGCGCCAATCGGTTGGCGCCACCGGGCCGCCCAACGTCGCCAGCAGCGGCTGGGCGTCCGCGTACGAGATGGGCATTACCGGGACTTTCAGCACGGTCTTCGCCTCCTGAATCGACAAGCGCCTCGCGTCCTTTGTGGCGCCGACGTCAGGCGTCAAAGGATCGCCGGAATAGATCGTGATATCGGCGACGGACCCGCGCTGCACCCCTTCAGGCGGCCGGTAGGCCCCTTTTGGATAGACATCGCCTGCCGAGTAACCGTCGTCGCCCGGGTCCGAGTAAATAATGCAGCCGATGGCGCCGTGCTCGTGGGCCAGCTTGGGTTTCAGACCACGCCAACCGCCGCCGTAACGAGCGATCACGATTTGGCCTTTCACGCTGATGCCGCGCCGGTCGAGTTCCTTGTAATCGTCCGGCATGCCCTGGTTCACATAAACCAGGTCCGCGGTCACATCCCCATCGGCGCCGTAAGCGTGGTAAGGAGGCAACGCGTCTGCTGCCTTGTCTGAGGTGCGGTCGCCCGCGACGGCGGGCTCATGCAGGCGCGCGGCAAACCGCGCCGGCGCGACCAGCTCCAGCGCCTGCGTTTTCGGTGTGGGATAAAGCACGTAAAACGTTTCGATCTGCGCGTCCCAGCCCCATTCGCGAAATTTCTCGAGCATGAACTCGGCGTTGGCCTTGTTGTGCGTCGAACCTACGTGGTTCGGTTCGGCCGACATGCGCTCAAGCCACGCCCGCTGTTCGGCGGGATCAAGCCGGGCATCGAATTTCTTTTCGAGCGCCAGTTGATTCACGGCATTTCGGGCCGTGAACCCGAGCATCGTCGTGGGGTCACCGGCGAATGCCATTGCCACGAACAAACACGAACTGACGATGGAACATACGATTTGTGCCACGGGACCGGGCGTCATAAAGAGACGTGTTTGCATAAGTGTTTGGCTTTGGGAGTCGAGGTTTTTAACATGTAAAATGTCGGCCTTACTCACGATCTATTTCGTTGTTCGCGCCGACGGCGCCGTCTAAAGATCCTGAGTCATACCAACTCGCATTGATATTCGGAGCAATAACACAGCTGCCGCGGTGCAGCAATCCCCTTACCCGCCCCTCTGCCCTCATCGGATTCCGTATCCGTTTAGTGTAGCGGCGGCGATCTTGGCTGCCGTAGAGGGCGGCATCCTGCTGCCCGGAGAGAACGCCCGGTTGTTCGGCGATCTGCAAATAGCCGGACACTTTGGGGTATGCGTGGGCTTGTTCTGCCGGGCAGGATGCCCGGCTCTACGGCAGGCGAGACGCCCGCCGCTACGCTGCAGCGCCGCTATAGCCAAATCAGGAAACTGCCTGTTCGCCGGTAGTGACTCTGAGTCACTACCTGTTCATCACCAGGCTTGCCAACGACGGAAGGCCATCGGTATCCTCCGTCCGATTTTGACGAAACCAACCGACGAAATGAACGTCCGTGTCCGTTTTGCTCCCAGTCCGACTGGTTTTCTACACATCGGCGGCGCGCGCACCGCGCTGTTCAACTGGCTCTACGCCCGCCATACCGGCGGCACGTTCATTCTCCGCATCGAAGACACCGACGTCGCGCGCAACACGCAGGAGGCGGTCGAAGTCATCCTGAACGGCTTGGGCTGGCTCGGCCTCGACTGGGACGAAGGGCCGATTGAGGTGGGGTCGTCGCGCTGCGACGACCGGACGCCGCAGCGCGGCGTCCCTACCAGCAAAGGCGCGCACGGGCCTTACTTTCAATCGCAGCGCACCCGGATTTACCAACAACGCGTGCAGGAGTTGAAAGACAAAGGTCTCGCCTACGACCACGAAGGCGCGGTGAAATTCAAAATGACGCGCGAGCCGATCGTCATCCCCGATCTGATCGTCGGCGATGTGACCCGTGAACTGACCGACCGCGAGCGGCTCGATCCGGATTTTGTCATCGTCCGTTCCGACGGGCAGCCGGTGTTTCATCTGGTCAACGTCATCGACGACCTGGAGATGGGCATCACGCACGTGGTCCGCGGCGAGGACCACTTGAGCAACACGGCCAAGCACATCGCGCTCTTTCGCGCGTTCGGCGTCGAGCCACCGAAGTACGCGCACATCCCGCTCATCCTGAACCCGGACGGCACGAAAATGAGCAAGCGCGACCAGGGCGCGTCGTTGACGAGTTACCTTGAGGAAGGCTACGCGCCGGAAGCGGTGGTGAATTATCTTTGTCTGCTCGGCTGGTCGCCCAAGGACAATCGTGAGGTGGTGCCGATCCAGGAAGTCGTTCAGATGTTCGATCTGCCCCAAGTCCTGCGGCACAACGCGCGCTTCGACCTCGACAAGCTGCATTGGCTGAATGGCGAGTACATCCGGCTGATGAGCAACGAACGGTTTTACGAGCTGGCCATTCCGGCGCTGAAGCGCGCTGGATTCGACACGAGCAAATTCCCTTCGCCTTATGTAAAAGCGGCGCTGGATACGTGCAAGGGCAAGAAACGCCTGTTCTCCGAGCTGGCGGACTACGGCGGTTTCTACTTCGTTGAGGAAGTGACTTATGACCCGGAGGCCGCCGCGAAGGATTTCACGCCGGAAAATCGTGAAAGGTTGAAGAAATTGCGCGACGCGTTCGCTGCGCTGAGTTCATTCGACGCTGCCTCATTGGAGAATTGCTTGAAGGAAACAGCGAAGCAACTGGGCGTGAAGGCGGGCGCGCTGGTGCATCCCACCCGACTGGCCTGCACGGGCAAAACCGCCGGACCCAGCCTGTATCATTTGCTCGAAGTGCTCGGCAAGGATAAGGTGATGCAACGGCTTCAACGCGCATTGACTGTGATGGGCTAGGAGCGCGACTGTGTGCGGAGTTCCAGTCGCAGCACGAGTCTCTGCCTGGCCTGCGCTCGACATAACAGCGCCAGCGGAATAGTGTCATCCTATGAAAAAGCTCATTCCCGCTGCTATCGCGGCTACAATCGCGGGAATTTGTTGTATCATAGCGGCATACTTTTGTCATTTCTACTACATGCTTTACCGCCACACGGAAACCGACTTGGGAAGACAACTAAACTCCTTCGACCAACGTCTCAGCCGACTCGAAGCGCACAAGGCTCGAAATCTTGCATCTGTTGACTTCTGGGGCGAAATCTCTAGTACGGACCAACTCGAAAAGACGTTGTGGTCATCGGGAGCATCTACCAACAAAGATCATTTTGAAACTTCTATTGGCAAGGGTAACCAGATTTACCCAACAATCCGCATACCTGTTGGGTCTGTTGAAAAGCACGAATACAGTGTTCATATCAGCGAACAGGCTGGTCATGTGGTTGACGCGTGGTTCTCCCAAGCAGAACCATATCGAGACTTGGCTGCGTTCGATCAGTTCCATGTTTATCGCGCTGACGGAACAAACACGCTGAAATTGATTGCACAACTGAGAACCAATTCTTTAATAAATAGGAGATTCAGAATTGTTGTGCTGTGCGTTTCTGATAGCGATTGAGCGGAACCGCTCGGGATTATCTCGGCTTTTTTTCAGTTCGGACTAAGAAGCACCCGCCTTCTATCCTGTTGTCGCTAGACTCCGCTCTTTCCGGAGCGCGACTCACTTGCCGCTGTCGTAAACTCGAAGCTCGGCCGACCGATCGCCGCGTTTTGGCACGGCGAGATAAAGCTGGTTCAAGTCGGGCGAAAAAAAGGATGTGCGCGCGCCGGGCGCGGTCGAAGTTTTCTCCAACAACCTGTAATTATTGGCATCGCGCTGTTCGATGACATCCACGAAACCTTCGCCACCCGACACGTAAATGCGTTTGCGGTTCGCGTCGTAAAACAAATCATCGGTGTCACCCACGATGGGAAGGTTGCTTACGACTCTTCCCGAAGCGGTGTCGAGTACGGCTAATCGAGCCGGATTGCGGCAGCCGACAAAGAGTCGATGATCCCGTTCGTCCAGGGCCATCGGGAAATTGGCCTGCGCGCCGGGCAACAGCCAGGCCTCCAGCACTGTTCGTGTGTGCCGGTCAATGACAGCGACATGTCCTGCCTGGGGCACGTTGGCGAAAATCCGGTTGCCCTCCTGCTCCAATTGAAATGATTCGGGATGGCCGAGGAGTTTAACGCTGCCGGTCAGAACACCCGTCACCGGGTTGACGACGCCGATCGCGCCGTCGCCGTAGCCGACATAAACCCGGTCCGCGCGCGCGTCATAACGCAGGTTGTCCGCGTCGTCCAGGGCGCCGATGGTCACCAGGGGGTTGAATGAAGAACAGTCGTAAATCCTTAACCGGCCATCACCCCCGTTGGCCACGAAGAGAAGGTTCCCTTTGGGCAGATAGAGCAGCCCTTGAGGCTTGTTGCAGCCGACGATGGAGCGGAGCCGCTTGCCCGCCTTAAGATCGAACAGTTCGACCGTGTTGTTGCCCAGCGCGGCGACGAACAGTCGTTGTCCTTTGACATCCATCGCGAAATGGTCGAACCGCCCTTTCACGTCGGGCAGTCCAATCGTTTTGACAAGCTTGAGTGTAGCAGGTTCGGCTGCGCGCACCGCCATCGCGACCAGGCCGGAGAGGGCAAACCAGAATCCTCTCTTGATTGCCTCCTTCAATTGTCTGGGCGCCTTCATGGTGCTCCTCAATTTTTCGTGTGCAACCGCGTGTGGCTGTGGCTTAAGTCTAGCCGGCGTGAGCGGGAAAACAACTCAACATCCGCGTTCAAGGAAGGCGCGGCGCTGCTCGATTTTGCGGAAGCTGAATTCTATGGCTCCTGGGCTGCCCATGAATCGTACCCCCGTAGCGGCGTCTCGGCAGAGCGCCGCTGGCTGTTATTCCCACGAATTGCGGCGCTCTGCCGAGACGCCGCTACGCCAGGGTTCATGGCCCCAATGCGCGTCCAAAATTGGAGGCCCGGGCTACCGATGAACACCTGGCCGGTGATTGCGCGGTTTCTTGCGTTGCGACGAAACACCTCGTTGCTGCTCGGGGCGCTCGTGCTGGCGCTCACCGGCGAACGGCTTTGGCTCGGTTTCGCGCCGAAGTATCTTGAATCACTCGGCGCGGGCGTTTTCGTCATCGGACTGTTCGACGCGCTGCAAACGCTGCTGGGCGCGCTTTACGCCTATCCCGGCGGCTGGCTGACGGACCGCTGGGGACAGCGCCGCTCGCTGCTCTTTTTCAACGCGCTTTCACTGGGCGGCTACGTCCTGGTGTTGTTCTGGCAGCATTGGCTCGCCCTGGTGCTGGGAGCGTTTCTGTTCCTGGCGTGGAGCGCGTTGTCGTTGCCGGCGACGTTCACCGTCGTGGCCACGTCGCTGGAGTCCGGCCGGCACACCATGGGCATCGGTGTGCAATCCATGGTGCGTCGCGTGCCGATGATGCTCGGCCCGCTGGCGGGCGGCTGGCTGGTCAATCGGTTCGGCTGGGCGCAGGGCGTTCGATGGGCGTTGCTCGTGTGCATTTCACTGGCGTTGCTCACGGCGCTGTTTCAATGGTTCATGGTCGAACCGCGAGGTTCATCTGCTGAAACAAAGGGAGCGGCGACCCCCGCGCGGCTGGCGACTTTTGTCGAGGTAGTAAAATCCTTCTCGCCAGCGCTGCGCGAACTGTTGATCAGCGACATCCTGATCCGGTTTTGTGAGCGGATTCCGTATGCCTTCGTGATTTTATGGGCGATGAATCACGGCGGATTGAACGCGCAACAATTCAGCTACCTTGTCGCCATCGAAATGGGCAGCGCCATGCTCTGCTACGTTCCGGTCGCGCACCTGGCCGACAAATATGGGCGCCGTCCGTTTGTGCTGGTGACCTTCGTGTTCTTCACTCTTTTTCCGGTGACGCTGCTTTGGGCGGACAATTTCTTCTGGCTCGCGGCGGCGTTCGCGGTTCGCGGGTTGAAGGAGTTTGGGGAGCCGGCGCGCAAAGCGCTCATCATCGCCGAAGCGCCGACCGAAGCGCGCTCGCGCGCGTTCGGCGCGTATTACCTGATTCGTGATTGTGTGGTGACCAGCGGTTCGTTTCTCGGGGCGTGGCTCTGGAGCATCGGTTCGCGAACGAATTTTATCGGCGCGGCCAGTTGTGGCGCTTTGGGCACGTTGTGGTTCTGGTGGTTTGTTTTTCGACGAGAGCGCAACTGACACGGGGCCCGGGGTAGGGATGGGGTAGGGATGCCGCGCTGCGGCGTCCCCGTCCGTGTTCAGCGGGCGGACACTCCGGCGCGACGAACTCCCTGTGCAACTCGAGTTGCGCCGCTGGACGCGGCGCGGACGGCTCGGCGAGCCGTCCCCACCTGTATCAGGGGAGTGGCAGGACGCACCCTCCGACGATCGCAGAAGGATTGACGGGGGAGACAGGCGAAGGCAAGACTGAGGGACCCGGCGCATGACCACGGCCAACAGAATCACCATCTTCCGCATTTTGCTGGTGCCGTTCTTTATTGTCGAGGTGTTGAGTTACGTCGAGCGCGGCGAGGAATGGCACCGGTATCTGGCGTTTGGTGCGTTTTTGACGGCGGCCATTTGTGACGGCGTGGATGGCTACATCGCGCGCCGGTACAATCAACGGAGCGAGTTGGGAGCAATCCTCGATCCGCTCGCCGACAAACTATTGTTGGTGGCGGGGATTGTTCTATTGAGTTTGCATCACGAACAGTATCTGCCGCATCTGCCGCTCTGGCTCACGGCGACCGTCATCAGCCGCGACGTGCTGTTGCTGCTCGGCCTGGCAGTGATTTACTACGCCTGCGGCAAAGTGACGGTGAAACCGCACCTGATCGGCAAAGTGGCGACGGTGTTGCAAATGGTCGCGGTGTGCTGGGCGTTGTTGAAGCTGCCGGCCAATTGGCTCTATTGGTTCGCGCTGGGCGCGACCATTTGCACCGGTGTTTCCGGCGTGATTTATGTGTGTGACGGCGTCCGCCAATTGAGCGCCAGCCCGGCGAGCTCGCCGGCGCCGAAACAATAAATTCGTTAAAACGTTGAAACGTTACATCGTTACATCGTTCATTCCGGTCCGGATGCTCGGCGTGCGTTCCCGCCAGCCGCCCCGATTCCACGATGTAACGATTCAACGATGTAACGATTCAACGATGTAACGATTCAACGATGTAACGATTCAACATGAGCAAAGCACCTGAATTAAAACTGAAGGAAGGGGACAAAGCGCCCGAGTTCACTGCGCCCATCAACGGCGGCGGAAGGATTGCGCTCGCCGATTTCAAAGGCAAACACGTTGTGCTTTATTTTTATCCCAGAGACGACACGCCCGGCTGCACGAAAGAGGCGTGCGCGTTTCGGGACCATTTTACCGCGTTCAAGAAGAAAGGCGCGGTTGTGCTGGGTGTCAGCGTGGATTCACGCGAAGGCGCACGACAAGTTTGTGACGAAATACAAGCTGCCGTTCACGCTGGTGTCGGACGAAGACAAGAAAATTGTCGAGGCTTACGGCGTTTGGGGCGAGAAAACGTTCATGGGCCGGAAATACCTGGGCACGTATCGCGTGACATTTTTGATCGGGCCGGATGGTCGCATCAAAAAAATCTGGCCGCAAGTGAAGCCGGAGGAACACGCTGAGGAAGTGCTCGCGGCGCTTGAATTGTGAGTTCACTGGTTCGGCGCGGACGCGGGTCGTTTATATAAAGAATAAGTCGGCATGAGCGAGTGACGTTGCGCCGTTTGAACAGGAGGCAACGGAGCAAACGGAGGTGGGATCAATCCTCTGTTTCCTCCATTACCTCCTGTTGAATTTGGAGGCTGTGCCGTTTCGCACCGACGACGCGGATTTCTTTTCGCGGGCTTTTCGGTTATGTTTCTGGCGCCGTGATGAGGCCTGCCGTCACCACGTTTTGGAAGAATCAGATCGGAGCTTTTTGAGTCGATGAACCTTGGATTGCCGTACCAGATCACAGGAGCCAACGCCGGGCAAAGCCAGAGGCTTACCGCGGGAAGTCGTGGGTTGTCCCGCGTCATCGGGCCGGCGTGGCTCGAGCGTTATGTTGCGTAGGCCATGATCGCCTTCTCTGAAAACGTCATTTCTCTGAGAACCGCAGTCTTTGAAGATGACGGTGTACTCGCAACCCTCGTGCTTTTGCCGCCTGACCCCGACCGCAGACCTGATGTGGCTCTTGTGCCTTTTCGTGGCCAAGAAAATCTTGTCAGCTTGAAAAAGCGAATCGTAATTTGACACCCGATGGGGCGCGGCCTATAAACCACGCTATCGAACATCGAAAATCCAAAATCGTAAATACCCTTATGCCATTATCCGTTGGAACCAAAGCCCCTGATTTCTCTCTCAAATCCAAGCAAGCTTCAGGCCTCGTGGACGTGAAGCTCAGCAATAATTTCGGCAAAAAGAACACGTTGCTGCTTTTCTTCCCGCTCGCTTTCACCAGCGTTTGCACGCAGGAGATGTGCGACATCACCTCCGGCCTCAACGCTTATTCGGGTTTGAACGCGGACGTGATCGGCGTCAGTGTTGATAGCCCGTTCGCGCAGGAAGCCTGGGCGCAGAAGGAAAAGATCGGCATCACCCTGGCCAGTGACCTGAACAAGGAAACCGCCAAAGCCTACGGCACGCTGCTGCCTGACCTGATCGGCCTGGGCGCGGTCAGCGCGCGCGCGGCATTCGTGATCGACAAGAACGGCGTCATCCGATACAGCGAACAAACGCCGACGCCGAAGGAACTCCCGAATTTCCACGTCATCAAAGAAACGCTGAGCAAGCTTAAGTAATCGAAAGCGTGGACAGTATTGCAAACCGGCGCCGCTTTCATTCTCGTCAGTCACTCCGGCCCGCCCTTTGAAGTGGTTGCGCAGCCGTAGCCGGTTAACAACCGGCGATACAGCAGACTACCAGTCTGCGCTACGCTGTAGCGCCGATTGTCAATC
>QHNT01000084.1 GCA_003218515.1 Verrucomicrobiota bacterium
CGGTCTTGAGCGTGAGGCGATTGTTTTCCCGGACGAAGTGGTGTTCGAGCAGTCCTTCGTAAATCGAGCCGAGTTGCTGAACGCGCAAGTCGCCGAAATCCACGGTGTCGACCGGAAGGGCGGGCTGTAGCGGATCGGGCAGTGGATTGAACATCAGCCCGCGCAGCACATCAGCCAGCACGGCATCGCACACTCGCCATTGCTCCAAATCGGGATAGCGACCCGGATCAAACAAGCCGCCGTTGTAGCGAGGGACTTTGTATTCGGTGTTCTTCTTTTCGTCGGTGCCATTGATGAGGTGGCAGAGTTCACGAATGTCTTCGTACAGCCGAGTGCGACTGTGGCTGTCGAATTCGGAAAAGTTTTTCAGCGGACGGATGAGCCGCGCCAAGGAGAGTTCCTTGTAGTACTTACGCGACCTGGGTTCCACGGGCAGCAATTGGCGGCCTTCGGCGTAGAGAATGAACAGCAGGCGATAGAGAAATATCAGGCAGTTTTCGTAGAGCTTGCGTCGGTCTTCGTCCGTGTCGCCAATATGATTCTCCGGGCGTTCGGCAAAACCGTTGGCGAGAATTTCGAGGATGGTGAAGATGCGGTGGCGCAAATCTTCTTCGAGTTCGGATTGCGCGCCCAAGGCGCTCTCGCGGATTTGGTCGAGCCGGCACCTGCCCTGAGCGTCGCGCGCGAATGCCGCCGGACTGAACAAGGCGACGAAAAATTTGAAGTCTTCGAGTGATTTGAGGGAGACCTCGAAATTGAGCGCGAAGAAGTGACTGGGTTTGGAGTCTCGACAGTAAAGGCGCCACTCGTTTCCATTGGTCAGGATGCCCCACGACAACACCTGAGCCTCGTTCAGGTAGTCGCGGATTTGTTGGTGCGGATAACGCCCAAGGTGTTTGCTGATCTGGGAGAGCGGGTGGTTGAGTTTCTTCGCTTCGAGGATCGCGATCGACGCCCGGTAGCGCTCCGCAGCGCTCTTATCGATGACTCGTTCCTTTTCTTCCGGGCTCGCGTAGAGGACGTAATCGGGCTCTAAATCCTGCTGGCTTTCGGGAAGACCGAGGTTGTCCGTCCAGGGAAAATTGAGTTGTTCCAAAATTTTATCGAGCAACTCCTGGCGAGTGAACGCTTCATTGTTTTTCGCGCAAGCCAGGTAACGCTTTTCGTAAAGGTTCTTGCAGAATTGCCAGATCGGTTGGGTCTGCGCATCGGTCGGCCACCACTCGTTTTTGTTGAGGCGCGACTTGAGGTAGTGATCGGAAAAAAGGCCTTCGGTTTGCCAAAGTTTTCGAACTTCGGGCATTCCCAAAAGTTCGGGGTGGTCAAGGGAATGTCTTCGCTTTGGCACGCCGAATTTTTAAGTCGCGGCTCAGGGCGGGTCAAGGCGACGGTTATCGGGCGAAGCATCTCGAGTTGGTTTCGGAGGAGGATTTATTTCATGACCTTGTAAACCGGCGTTCAAGCCGCGCACCAGTTCGGGGAAGCGGCAGTTTTCGCAGAGCGCGTTGGAGTGTGCGCAGAAATCGCGGACGATTTGCAACAGCCCTTGTTGCATGGCGGCCGTGCGCAGCGCGCCGGCCTTGGTGCCGCCCAGCAAACGTTGCCGGGCCAGGCGCAAGACGGCGTTGTCCTCGGATCTCGGCCAGGCGAAGTAACGATGTTCGGCAGCTTGTCGCAACCCGTCGCTCTTCCCCACGACGGCGCGCATCCAAAACCACGGCAGGACCACGTTCACGGCCAGGTCCGTCACTCGTTGCGCGCCGAGCAGCGGTTGCGATTTCGTCATTCGAGCCGAACGCAACGTCCAGTGCCAGGACCAGAAGTCGTCGCGTCCGGCTTGCAGGATTTCCAGCAACGACCATTCAAGTTTTTGGTCCGCGATTGGTGCGCTGAACCATCGCTCCAGCTTGTCCGGCAAATTCCCCGCGTCGAGCCAATGCGCGGCGAGGGCGAGCCGGCGTTGCGGATGGTTGGCCGGACGGAGTCCGTTGAACCGCCACAAGGCGCGTGGCAGAATGAAATCGGCGAATTGCTCCCGTTCGCGCCACCAATGGTCCCAGACGCGGCGCAGGTAATTGTCCGCGCTGGCCCGGGCGCGGGTCAGCTCGTTTGGCAGAAGGCCGCTCACGCCGAACAGGCGCGCCTGAAGCGCGAACGTCGCGCCGCGCTTTTTCAATTCACGCGCGAGCAGGAGCGGAAGCAGCTCGGCGACGCGGCGCATCGGCCAGACGTTTTGCTTGTAACCGAGCGCGGCGAACAGACCCTCCCAGAGCGATTGTTCCCAGCCGACCTGCCGGGCGCGGGCGGCGAATTCGGACGCCTTGCGTTGCAGGCGAAGGTGCGCCGCCTGCTGCAGCACTTCGCGCAAAATGTTTTCAGGCAGATCGCGCAATGGCGCGCTGCACTGGCCGGCGAGCAGGCCGGGCGCGTCCGAATCGTGGCTTAACCACAATCTGAGTTCGTTCAACGGCGAGTCCAGTTGGGACTTCAACGCGAGTGTGGGCAAAGCGCAAGCGGCGCTTGAATCGGCCTCCCAGACCACGTGCAGGACCACGATTTGGTAAGCCGGATTGCGGTCGTGGCCGTGGCCGCGCCAGCCGGCGGGATGCAAATCGATTTCGACATCGCCGCTGCGCGGCGGTTCGCAGGCGAATTGCACAATGGCACCGCGGAAATCAGGTCCAGCTTCATGATTCCAGAAACCGGGATGAAGAACGCGCACTCTCCGGCCGTCCAAGGTCTTCAGTTGGTCGCGCTGCAGCCGCTGATGCTGCCAGATACGTTGCAATAATCGTTCGGACGGCGCGGCTTCTTCCGCCTCTCGCAACGCGGGCGCGGCCTGAGCGAGCGCTCGCCAGTGATCATAAAGATTGGGCGTCGGACTGGACACCTTGCCATTGCTTTTCGGTTGAGGCTTTTGCAAAGTCAAGCGTACACAACGCGGCAAAGGGCACGAGTGTTGTCCGGGAGTCATGCGCCGGAAATTGAACGAACCCAAAAGCCGTCTGTCGAGTTGACTATCAGTGCAGTGAGAAACGCAAATTCATTCCGGTGTCGCGCGGCGTGGCTGCTGGCGCTTGCAGGCTGGCTGAGCAACGCGCTGCCGGCGACGCCCCTCCGTGGCGCGGAAACGGACGTGCGGCGCGACGCCACGGTGGCCGCGATCGAGAAGCTCATGCCCAGTGTGGTAAACATCGCGACGATTGAAATCGTGGAATATACTGATCCCTTCTCGCGCATGTTCCGTGAATTTTGGGACCCGTATTACCGGCACCGCGAAGCCGATGCGCGCTACAGTCTGGGCTCCGGCGTCATCATTGACGAAGACGGTTACGTGCTGACGAACCTACACGTCGTGCGGCGCGCCAGCAGGGTCTGGGTGAAGCTGGCCGATGGCCGCGAAATCGAAGCAAAGGCGATCGTCGGCAACACACGCAGGGACGTAGCGCTGCTGAAACTCATCACCAAAGGGAACGAAAAATTCAGGGCGGTGAAGTTCGCGCAGGACGACGATTTGCTGCTGGGTGAAACGGTCCTTGCGCTGGGAAATCCGTTCGGGCTGGGCGGCTCGGTCAGTCGTGGCATTCTGAGTTCAAAGAACCGTCGGCCGCCGCTGGAGAATGAGCTGTTGGACGTGGCTGACTGGCTGCAAACCGACGCCGCCATCAACCCCGGCAGCAGCGGCGGCCCGCTCACTAATCTGAAAGGCGAACTGATTGGATTGAACGTGGCGATTTACCGCGAAGGCCACGGCATCGGTTTCGCCATTCCCATCAAACAAGTGACCGATGCGCTCTCGGAAATTCTTATTCCGGAAGTGACGAAGTCGCTTTGGTTCGGGGCTCGCATCAAATCCGGCCCCTATCCGCTGAGGGTCACCGACGTCGAGCCGGACAGTCCGGCGGCGCAGGCGGGCCTGCAAAAAGGAGACGTGGTTGCGCAGGTAAACGGCAAGGTGCCCAAAGATTTCATTCACTGCACCGAGTTGATCAATGACAATCCGAATCACGAGGTGACCCTGTCCGTTCGCCGCGATGGCGGGCTGCGAAACGTCACGGCACGAATGGTGCCGCTGGCGCAGTTGGTCCGGCAGAAGCTCGGAGCATCGGTTCAGGAGTTGGACAAGGATGAACAGGCGGAACGCTTCGGCTTCCGGCGCAGCGAAGGGCTGCTCGTCGCCGACGTTGAGCCGGGCGGGCCCGCTGATCGCGCGGAGTTACAGCGCGGTTGCTTGATCACGGGCATCGACGGACAGACCACGCCGGACCTGCTTTCCGCCGCGAGCGCTCTGTTGGGAAAAAGGAGGGGCGAACGCGTGGAACTGAATGTCGTGGTGCGCCGGCAGCGCGGAGCGTTCGTTCAAACGCGGCAGGGTTCCATAGCGGTTCGCGTTCGTTGACTGACTTTGACTTTTTCATGGTTGAATGCCTCACGTTTTGACTAAACTTGGCTCCGGACCCATGAGCAACGGCTGGATCATTGAGGTCGAGAATTTGACCAAGCGTTATGCCGGCAACACGGCGGTGGAGGGAATAACGTTTTCAGTCCAACGCGGCGAGATTGTCGGTTTTCTCGGGCCGAACGGCGCGGGCAAGAGCACGACGATGCGCATTCTTGCCTGCTTCCTGCCGGCGACCAGCGGCACGGCGCGCATCGCAGGCTACGATGTTTTTACCCAAGCCGACGCAGTGCGGCGGCGCATCGGCTACATGCCGGAGAACAATCCGCTGCACCTTGACATGCGCGTGCGCGAATACCTCAAGTTTCGCGCGCGATTGAAAGGACTCGGCATCGGCCGCAGCCGCGGTCGTGCTGAGGTCGTGATGGAGCAATGCGGGCTGACGGACGTGAGCCGCCGGATTATCGGCCACTTGTCCAAAGGTTACCGCCAGCGCGTTGGCCTGGCCGACGCGCTGGTGCACGAACCGGAGTTGATCATTCTGGACGAACCGACGATCGGGTTGGACCCGCACCAAATCCGTTCCGTGCGACAGCTGATCAAAGACCTGGCGCGCGACCACACCGTGCTGATCTCGACGCACATCCTTTCGGAAGTGGAAATGACTTGCAATCGCGTGCTCATCATGCACCGGGGAAAAATCCTCGCCGCCGACACCACGCAGAACTTGCAGAACATCATGAGCGACGGCGGCCAGGTGATCGCGGAGATTGCCGCGCCCGTCGCCGAGTTGCGCGCCTGCTGGGAGCAGATGGGCGAGATCGAGTATTTCGACATTGCGCCCTCCGAAGGCGAGTATCACCGCTGCGCGCTCACGCCCCGTTCCGGCCTGGATTTGCGGCCGCTGGTCTTTGAACAGGCGCGGATGCGCGGCTGGGCGCTGCGCGAACTGAGCCGCGCGCATCATTCGCTCGAAGACATCTTCGTGCACATCACGCGGCCTGACCGCGAGGAGGAGACGCGCTGATGCGGGCTTATCTCACATTGGTCCGGCGCGAGTTGGGAACATTTTTTGTTTCGATGACGGGCTACGCCATCATCGCGTCGGTGCTGTTGCTGCTGGGGTTCAGCTTCACCGACATGTTGGCCAAGCTGAACGACGATCCGCATGGCGCGCAGGCGCCGATGACCGAGTTGTTCTACAGCACGTTCTACTTCTGGCTGATTCTGCTGCTCACCGCGCCGGTGATCACGATGCGATCCTTCGCCTTTGAGAAATGGTCAGGCACTTACGAAACGCTGATGACGACGCCGGTAAGCGACTGGCAGGTGGTGCTGGCCAAGTTTACGGGCACGCTGCTGTTTTACATTCTGGCGTGGCTGCCGTTGTTCGGCTGCATCGCCGTGGTGCGCTATTTCACGCTTGAGCCGACCATTTTGGATCCGTGGACGACGGCGAGCACATTTTTCGGCATCGTGTTGTTCGGCTGCCTTTACATATCGATGGGCTGCTTCGCCTCGGCGCTGACGCGGAGCCAAATCATCGCGGCGATGAACAGTTTCGTGATCGGTTTGGGGTTGTTCCTGCTGAGCCTGCGACGACTCGTGCCGGCGCCACCGGCCGACTGGGCGGCCAAAGTGTTTTCGTACATTTCGTTGAGCGAGCACATGGAGGATTTCGCCCGTGGTTTTGTGGACACGCGGCACGTCGTTTTTTACGTGAGCCTGACCGTTTTCTTTTTGTTTCTGACGTTGAAGGTGGTGGAAAGCCGCCGTTGGAAATGACATGGCAAACAATTCCTCCCAGCAGGCCAGTTTTTCGGCCACCAGAAAATGGGTCACCGCCCTGAATGTGCTGGCTTCAAGCGCGGCGCTGCTGGCGCTGGTGGTGATGGTGAATTACCTGGCGAGCCGGCATTTCAAGCGGTACCAGTGGATGGTCGACGAACGGTTCCGGCTCTCGCCGTTGACACTCAAGTGGCTTGACTCGCTCACCAACCAGGTAAAGGTGATTGTCTTTTTCGATTCCGACAATTCGTTGTTCAGTTCCGTCAAAGGATTGATCAAGGAATATCAACTGGCCTGCCCAAAGCTCGACGTGGAATTTGTGGATTACCTCAACGCGCCCGACCGCGCCGCATGGATCAAGGCTCAGTATAAGATTCTCTCGACCACGGACGAAAATTTCGTCCTCTTTGACTGCAACGGCAAGGTTCAGGTCGTCTATGAAAGGGAGCTGTCCGATTACGACCTGTCCGGCGTCTTTGCGGGCCGGGAAGCCAAACGCACCACTTTCAACGGCGAGCAATTCTTCACTTCGAAGATCGTCGGTGTCACGGACCCGAAGTCGTTCACAGCGTATTTCTTGCAGGGCCACAGCGAACCGAAGCCGGACAGCGAAGACGACACGAGCGGGTATTTCAAGTTTGCCCGCGTGTTGCAGGACAAGCACATTTCAGTCGAGCCGCTTTGGTTGCTGACCAACGAGGTGCCGGCTGACTGCCAGTTGCTGGTCATCGCCGGGCCGCGCCAGCCGTTGTCGGCGCTGGAACTGGAAAAGATTGACGGTTATCTGAACCATGGCGGGCGGGCGTTCATCCTGCTGATGAATCCGGCCTTCACCGGCGTGGGGAGCGGACTGGAGCGAATTCTGGCCAATTGGGGTGTTGAAGTTGGCGGCCGGCCGGTGACCGACGATGCGCAGGCAAAAGCCGGTCACCTTCAAGTTCTCTATATCAGCAACTTTGGCCGCCATCCCATCGTTCGACCGCTGACCGACTCGCGGCTCGCCCTGGTCGTGCCCCAGGCTGTGAGGCAGTCTCCGAGCCCGTCGCGCACGGCGGACACAGCCAAGGTCGTGGAACTGGCCTTCACCAGTGAACACGGAAGGGAAGCCGGTGGCGTGACCAACGGCATCATCCCGCTCGTGGTGGCCGTGGAAAAAGGCGCGATCCCCGGCGTCGCTGCGGACCGGGGCTCCACCCGCATGGTGGTGGCGGGCGATTCCTACTTTTTGGCGAATGCATTCATTGATTTCGACGGCAACCGCGACTTCGCCAACCTGGCTGTGAACTGGCTGCTGGACCGCTTGCAACTGCTGGAAATCGGGCCGCGGCCGATTCGCGAGTACAAAATCTCCATGACCCAAACGCAGATGACCGCGGCACGCTGGGTTTTGCTGGGCGGATTGCCAGGCAGCGTGCTGTTGTTGGGATCGCTCGTGTGGGTACGCCGACGCCGCTGATGGACGCCTCAGACTGCCAGCTATGAATTCCAAAGGCACCTTTTATCTGACCGTCCTGGCACTGGGCGTCTTTGCCTACATTTTTTTCTTCGAGCGCCACACACTCGATACGGAACAACGAGCGCAGTTGAAGCTGTTTCCCGATTTCGATGCCGGCAAGGTTGCCAGCGTCGAAATCCTCCGTTCCAACAGCGTCATTCGCGTCGAGCGCACGAACGACCAGTGGCGGCTGACGCGGCCGTTCATCTATCCGGCGCAATCCACCGCCATTGAAAACTGGCTGGGCCTGTTCCATTCACTCAACCGGCACCTTTACATTTCGGCTGAGGACCTGCTGGCGCACGCGGGCGGGCTGGCGTCGTTCGGGTTGGAGGACCCGCAGGCGATCGTGATTATCCAAGAAGGAAAGAAAAAGCCTCAGGTTCGGATCGGCGCCAAAACGCAGGTCGGCGAAATGCTTTATTTGCAACAGGTGGGTTCGGACGGCGTTTTCGTGACGGAATCGGCGGTGCTGGATCGTATGCCGCCCTCGGCGACGGACTGGTGCGACCCGATGTTCCTGCACTTGTCGGGACTGAAATTCGATCGGCTCCAGGTGCGCGCGCGCGCATCCGCGGGCACGCGAGAATTCAAAGTGGAGCGCAACCCCGCGGACCACCTGTGGCGTCTCACCGAGCCACGCCCGGCGCGCGTGGACAACAGCCTGCTCCAACAGCTCCTTCAGCAGTTGCAGAACGCGCGTGTGGGTCAGTTCGTCAGCGACACGCCGGGCGGCGACCTTGAGCCGTACGGTTTACAGACGCCGGAAGCTGTGTTGACCCTGAGCCAGGGAACCAACAGCGTGTTGACGGTCCAGTTCGGCAAGAGTCCCACGAACAACCCGGCCCAGGTCTATGCCCGTCGCTCCAGTTATCCCATGATCATCGTAACTGTTCCAAAGCAACTGCTCGACCTGGTGCGGGCTCCCTACACGGACTTTCTTGACAAGCGCCTGGTCGAATTCACACCGGATGCGGTTGACCGAATCGAGGTGCGCGCCGCCGAAGCGTTTGTTTTGCAGAAACAGGCCGACGGCAGTTGGCGCATCCTCGAACCCTTCAATGCTCCGGCCGACCCGTCCCTGGTGAAGGCGTTTCTGGGCCGATTAAACTCGCTGCAGATTGTCGATTCGGTCAAGGAGGTCGTGACTCCGGAGGATTTGCCGACCTACGGTCTTTCGCCGGCCAAATGGCAGTACGCCTTGAAGGGGCCCGTTTGGGCTGGCGGCACGAACCAGTTGATCGTCCAGATTGATTTCGGCACAAACCAGGCAGACAAAATTTATGTGCGCCGCAGCGACGAAAATTCCGTCTATACGACACGGCTGGAAGAAAAGGGAGGGCCGGTGCTGCCGCAATCCGCGTTTGAGTTGCGCGACCGACACATCTGGAACTTCACGACCAATCAAGTGGCCGGCGTGGCCATTGAGTTCAAAGGCAAGTCCTACAAGCTGCAACGCAGCGGTGACGGCAGATGGCGGTTCGCGGATGTATCGCAAGGCATGGTGAACGTGTTTGCGCTCGAGGAAGCGATGTTCCGCTTCGGCCAGTTGTGGTCGATAGCCTGGATCGCGCGAGGCAAGGTGGACCGGGCTCGCTACGGCTTCACCAACCCGCCGCACAAACTGTCGATCGACGTGAACAATGGCGACAAGGCAACGACGTTGACTGTGGAATTCGGCGGCCAATCCTTATCGGGCGGGCCGTATGCGCTGGTTGATTTGGACGTCGGACGGACGGTTTTCGAATGTCCCTTCAGAATCTACGACGCATACAGCGAAGTCGTGCGCAGTTTGACGGCCACGGTCGGCGCCGCCCCATGATATGCCGCCAACCGCCAAGCCAGGTTTCCGGCAACGATTTCGATGCTACTTCCGCTGGTGCCGCATCAGCTTGCTTTTCCTTGTTTTGCTTCTGCTGGGCAGCCTCACTTACCTGAATCGCGTCGGCTTGCCGGAATTTCTGAAGGCACGGTTGGTATCCGAACTCCGCGCGCGGGGCGTGATTCTCAAATTCACCCGCATGCGCCTGCGCTGGTATCACGGTCTGGTGGCAGAAAACGTCAGCCTGGGCCGCGCCGACGACCCCGCCGGGCCGCACCTTTCAATGGGTGAGGCGGACCTTAGGCTCGACCGGACAGCGCTGCACAAACTGCATTTCCAGATCAACTCACTGCTTTTGCACGATGGTCAATTGGTTGTGCCCTTGGTCTCCACGAACGAACCGCCGGAACGGTTCATCGTGAACAACATCATAACTGAACTTCATCTGCTCCCCGACGACCAGTGGCAGCTCGACCGTTTTCAGGCGCTTTGCCTCGGCGCCAGAGTCAATCTCTCCGGTACCCTTGCGAACGCGTCGGCGATTCGCGACTGGCAGTTCAAACGGGCCACAAACCAGCCGCCCGGCCTTTGGCAAAGACAATTGCTGCAGCTCGTGAAAATCTCCCGCCAAATGCAATTCAGCCGGCCGCCGGACATCCTTTTGAATGTGCGCGGCGACGCGCGCGATCCGGCCAGCATCACCGCCGACCTCCGATTCAGCGCGCGCCATGCCGACACACCGTGGGGCAAATTGGAAAAGTTGCTGTTGATCGCAAAGCTCAACCGCCGATTGGGCAGCCATGATGTCGGCCATTCCGAACTCAAACTCCAAATAGCCGACGCCCGCACGCCGTGGGGACAGGCTGGGCTGAGCCGCCTTTACGTTCATTGGGCGCAGTCCTTCACTAATCCGATGCCATCGGAAGTGAAGCTGGACTGGGAAATATCCGACGTGAACACGCCCTGGGGCGAGATCCCGCAGGCGCGCTTCACCAGTCGCACAGTTCTGTCTTCCGATGGTTCGGGCCGGTTGAAAACAGAGCTGACCCTGGATTCGGGCGTCTTTCAATCCGAATGGTTTCAACTGAAGACCAATCGTTTGACGGCGCAGTTGATCCACTCGCCGGACAGCGTCCTGCCGCTGCAGACGGACTGGCAATGGGCGGTGGAAAAACCGCACGCGCGTTGGGGCGAGGCGCAGGATTTTCGGCTCAACGGCCACGCGGACCGGGTGGCGAGCAAATCACCGCCGCAAGCCGACCCTTCGTCGGCATGGTGGACCGCGCTCGAACCGTTTCACATCGATTGGGAAAGTCAGATCGACAGCGTCACGCTGACCAATGTGTTCGTGGACAAAATTTCCTTGGCGGGACAATGGCGCGCGCCGGAGTTGACGATCCAAAAATTCCACGCAGACCTCCACGGCCATCAACTCGACGCTTCGGCCCAGATCCACGCCGCCACGCGCGAGGCCCGAGCGCAAAGCAGCTTCGATTTCGACGCGCATCGAATCGAATCGCTGCTTACGCCTCACCTGCGACGCTGGCTCGGCCAATACAGTTGGCCCGATCCACCCAAGGTCACCGCGCGGGTCCGAGTGATTTTACCCGCTTGCACCAACACGCATCCCGACTGGCGCGCCGAAGTGCTGCCGACGCTGCAACTGGATGGCGAACTGCAGACCGGCGAGGCGACCTTCCGGGGGGTGCCGGTCTCTTCCGCGCAGTCGCATTTCGGCTTTTCGAATTTCGTCTGGCAACTGCCGGACTTCGTCGCGACGCGTCCGGAGGGCCGCGTCGAATTTTCCTACACTTCCGACATTCAAAATCACGATTTCCGTTTCAAGCTCCGCAGTCGGATCGACCCGCTGGCGCTCAAGTCGTTATTCGAAGGAGAGCGACCCGCGGTTTTCGACTACTTCCAGTTCCACGAACCGCCGCTGGTCGAAGGCGAGATCCGGGGACAGTGGCTTGCGCCGGAAAAATTCGGCGCGATCGTCCGCGTGAGCGCGACAAACTTTGTGTTTCGCGAGGTGCCGATCCGCGAACTGGCCGCGTTGGTTCAATTCACCAACCGCTATGTGACGGCGACGGATGTGATGATTCGTGGCGGGGGGCCGTTGGTCTCGGCGTCCGGCGTTGGGTACGACCTCGCCACGCGGACAGTTTACCTTACTAACGCCTTCAGCACGATGGATCCGAGGCTCATCACTCACGCCATTGGGCCGCGCACGGAACAAATCTTGAGTCCCTACACGTTCAAGAAGCCGCCCACTGCCCGTGTGAACGGCTGGGTGGAGGTGCGGCGTGGAAAAAACTCAGACCTCCGTTTTGAGCTGACCGGCGGGCCTTTCCACTACTGGAAATTCAACGTCCCGCAGATCAGCGGCACCGTGCTCTGGGTGGACGAAACTGTCACCATCACCAATTTACAGGCCGACTTTTACCGTGGCAAACTTGCCGCCGACATGTTTTTTGACTGCACAGTTCCACACGAATCGGATTTCGGCCTGCGCGCCAGCGTCTCCGGCGCTGATTTGCATCAGCTCATGGCCGACATTTCTTCACCAACGAACCGTCTCGAAGGCGTGCTGAACGGCGACCTGACCATCACAAAAGCAAACAGTGGCGATTGGGAAAGCTGGAACGGCTTCGGCAATGTGAAGCTGCGTGATGGTTTCTTGTGGGACATCCCTCTGTTCGGCATTTTTTCAACGGCATTGAACGCCGTGGTTCCTGGCATTGGCAACAGCCGGGTCAGCGGCTGCACGGCCACGTTCACCATTGCAAACAGTGTGATTCACACCGACGACATGAACATTCGTTCCCCGGCCATGCGCCTGGCTTACCGTGGAACCATTGACTTCAAGGGCCGCGTGGACGCACGCGTGGAAGCGCGGCTTTTGCGGGACGTATGGATTATCGGGCGCATCGTGAACTTCATCCTGTCGCCGCTCACCAAGATATTCGAGTACAAAGTCACCGGCTCGTTAGAGGAACCCAAAAAGGAACCCCTGTACATTCCGAAGGCGTTAATGTTCCCGTTCCATCCGATCCGCACACTCAAGGAGCTGTTCTCGGAGGAAAAGCCGAACCCGTCGCCGTCGGTCGAAAAGCCGCCGCAGTGACCGATCCGGGAGGAGTTCCGCTATCGGATAAAAACCAGGATCAGGACGCCGAGCGAGATCCGATACCAACCAAAGCCCTCGAAGGTGTGGGATTGCACGTAGCGGAGAAACCATTTCACGACGGCGAACGAGACAACTGAGGCGACGACGGCTGCCAAAAGCACCGAGCCCCAGTGCTCTGGCGGAGCGCCCGCTCCCGGGTGATGCAGCGCCTTGAAGATTTTTAGTCCGCCGGCAGCCAGCATCGTCGGGATGCCGACGAGAAATGAAAACTCCGTCGCCGCCGGCCGGCTTAATCCCAAAACGAGCGAGAACAAGATCGTAGAGCCAGACCGCGAAGTGCCGGGAAAAATCGCTGCGATTAACTGGCCAATTCCGACTGCGACCGCCATAGTCCACGTCGCCTCGTCGCGGAGCGGCTTATTGCGGAGCCATCGTTCCACCACCAGGAACGCAACCCCACCGACCACAAGCGCCCACGCAATAGGCCTGGGGTTTTCCTCCAGCCGGATGCCCTTTTTCTCCAGGACAAATCCGACAGCACCAGTGAGGCCGAATGCCAAGATGAGTTTTAACAGGTAGCCGCGCGTTTCGGTTTCGCGCCAGCGGAAGATAAGCTGCTGACAGCGCACGGAAAAAAGTGGCAGGACCGCCAGCACCGCGCCGCACTGGATGACGACGTTGAAAAGGTCGGTTTGGCGTGGCAGCCATCGTTCCGCAATCAGCAAGTGGCCGGTGGAGGAAACGGGAATGAACTCGGTAATCCCTTCAATGATCCCCAGAATGATGACAGCGACCCAGTCAGGCATCGGCTGTTTAGACGCCAAAATCCTGCGACTGACAAGCGCAAAGCGAATACTTTTTTCTTCCACGCGTTCCGCTCCATGTTCTACGCTCGGTCCATGTTTTCACACGTCGTGATTTTTTGGACCGATCCGTCCCATTCCGAGGCGGCCAACGAACTCATCGCCGGCGCAAAGAAATATCTGGCGCCGATCCCTGGTATTGTTCACTTTCATGTCGGCAAGATGGCGCCCAGCCACCGGCCGGTGGTGGACCAGTCGTATCAAGTTGCGCTCAATGTTGTGTTCGCGAGCAAGCAAGCGCAGGATGATTATCAGGCGCATCCGCTGCACCTTGAGTTCGTGGAAAAGGTTTTCCAGCCGGCCTGCAAGCGGGTTGTAGTTTACGATTTCGAGTAGACTCCAGCCAGGTGTAATAGCTGGCTTCGGCGCTGTCTGGAACCATCAGCTCCCCTGTTCGCAGATTCTCAATTCAGCCTTGCTCTTGATGGATCAATTTGCTAAGGGAGCGTTACACCGACATGGACGCTCACGGGTGTTCAACCAACCCCCGCGGGGCTGTCAGGTTTGATCATGAAACTGCGCGTGAATATTCAGAAGCGCCCCTCCGCTGCGGCTCGCGCGTCTGGTTTCACTCTGATCGAACTGCTCGTGGTGATCGCAATCATTGCCATCCTGGCGAGCATGTTGTTGCCAGCGTTGTCTCGAGCGAAGGAAAAGGCGGCCTCGGTCAAGTGCATGAGCAATATCCGTCAGATGGCCCTCAGCTACACTCTGTATGCCGATGACCAAGGCGATCATTGCGTGACGCTTTACCTCTTCCAGCCCGCGCCGGCCGGCGCTTTTTACCCAGGATCGGTGACGTGGTGGGTGGATCTGTTCCGGCCTTACCTGCAGGGCACCAATGTGACGGGCTGTCCGAGCGTCAAAGCCAACGTGGCCAGCACGGCTGGCGGACCCGGTGGACTCGGCGTGGCGTTGGGGCATCCGGAACTCTCGGCCTGGTCCACCGACTGGCGTCCAAAGCTGTCTACGCTCAAGAACCCGGTCAGGAAGCTCCCATTTGTCGATTCCGGCTTGATCGCCAACCCAAGGGAGAAAAACCCGGATGCCTGGATCGAAGTGCGCAAGCAGCAGTCTCTTTACTGGCGCGTTCCAACCAATCAGGGCTATTACGATAGCGACCCCCAACGGCCTGTCGGCCGCCACCTCCGGCGATGCATTGCTGGATTTGCCGATGGACACGCCGACTCCATCAAAGTCAGCGTCATCGGTCTGCAGTACTTTCCGGGCAAAACTAAAGACGGCAAATCTGCCACCGGCCCGGCCTGGCTCGGCGGCAATAACCAGTATGACGAGCGCTGGATGTGGTCTTGGAACGCCGAATGACGCCGCTCCCAGCGTGCGGCGGGCGCCTTCCGCGCCCCTCTCCAGACTGACGCCGGCATAACCCATGAGGAGCAGAGAGGCCTTGATCGCGATCGTTGCTGTGGGTGTTGCCGCAGTGTCCGTTTACGTAGCCTCCAGGGGGCGCTCTCCAAAGGTCAATCTCGATACTTACCAGGTGCTCGGGGCGGTGACGGCGGAAGAAACCGCAAAGCTGCTGGCAAATAAAGGTCGTGTCCTGGCCATGGCTCGTGGCAGCGGCGACGCCACGAATCCCTCAGTAGAAGCAGAACTGAAAGCGTTCCGGGATACTTTGAAAAAACACCGCACACTCGAGATTAGTATCGAAAAGGTCGAATTGCCCCCGATGCAGATGATGGCGAGCGGAGGCGGCATTCCCGCCGATCAAATGTTCAAGGCACTCGAGACGCATCCCGGCCTTACGGCGCTGGTGCTATTTCTTGGGTTTCCACCACTGCTGGATTCAGAAGTGGCAGCGTTGCGGAAATATGGTGTGAAGATCGTGGTCGTTTCCGCGTTTCAGCCTGATGTTCAGCGGTTGCTGCAGCTCGGCGCGATCCACTTGGCCATCGTGCCGAAGACAGGGCCTCCCGAAACGGCCCCGCCGGCGCGGACATTACGCGAACGCTTCGACCAGGATTATGCGATTCTCACCCCGATCAGCGATGCCCGCTCTCGTTGATCGTATTTGGGACCGGTGCGGTGGCCCGCTCTCCGCGCTCAGTTCGAGCGCGCCGTAGATGAGTCCGTTGGCGTTGACGGTGGGATTGCGTCGGTCCCTCGTCACCAAATCGTGGAGATAGGCCTTGGGGTCGGCCCAGTCCCACTGCGTGATGACAACGTTGCGCTCGATCCCTTGCGGCCGCCGCGGCCCCGAAGGCAGTTCACCGGCCGCAATGCGGTCGGTCCAGTCGGCGAACATTTTCAGCGTGCGTTGCTGGCCGAGCTGGATCAGGGTCGAGATCATGTTTCCCCCAGCCTGTCCGGACTTCAGGCGACGTTCCCAGGCCTTTTGCCTAGAATCA